>CAHJWP010000035.1 GCA_903642255.1 Sphingomonadaceae bacterium
GGATCGCCGCCGGAACGAACGGATTGTCGAGGCCGATCGGCTGGCCGTAGGTGCCGATGTAATAATCGAACGTCGTCGCCCGCGTCTGCGCGTACTTGCCTTCGACCGACAGCTTGAACGCGTCGGAGAAGTCGTAGTGGCCGAGCACGTTGACGTCGTGGCGGACGATGTGCGGCGCGAGGTCGCCCGAGTAGAAACCCGCGACCGGCGTGTCGTCGCCGCCGGTCGAGTAGTAAGCCGCCGGCGTGCCGTGGCGATACGGGAGGCCGAGGCCGTTGAACTCGGCAACGCCGTCGCCGTTGACGTCCACCGCGCCGATCGGCGATTCGCCGGGGTAGCGCAGGTCGCCGACCAGGATGTTGTGGTACGCTCGCGGATCGTTGGCGGCGGCGTCGTTGGGAATCAGGTAAAGGCGGTTGGCTCCGGTGAGGTAGGTCCGCTGATTGTTGTCGAGCGGGTCGTCCTCGTTGAATTCGTAGGCGAGGGTAATGTTGCCGCGACCCTCGGCGAAGTTGTGGCCTACCGCCACCGAGGCGAAGCGGTTGCCGGCGTCGCCGCCGTCGCTGGTGCCGATCTGGCCGCGCGCCGACAGGCCGTCGAAGTCGCGCTTGAGGATGAAATTGACCACGCCCGAGACGCCGTCGGCACCGTAGACCGCCGACGCGCCGCCGGTCAGCACGTCGACGCGCTCGATCAGGTCGGTCGGGATCGAGTTGATGTCGACTGCGGCGCTGTTCGGCTCGCCGGCGACATGGCGGCGGCCGTCGACGAGAACCAGTGTCCGGTTGGTGCCAAGATTGCGCAGGTTGAGCTCGTTCAGCCCGGCCGCGCCGAACGGGTTGCTCGATACGGCATTGCCGCCCGAGGTCTGTGTGAAGTCCCGCGACCCCGTCAGCGCCGGAACGCGTTCGAGGAAGTTGGTGATGTTGGTGTTGCCCGACTGCTCGATCGCGGCGGCGTTGAACGAGATGATCGGGTTCGGTGCGGCGAACTCGCTGCGGGCGATGCGCGAGCCAGTCACAACGATTTCGGCCGCCTGCGCCTCGGCCGGCGCGGCGGCGTCGGCGGTTGCTGAAGCGGTGGCGGTCGAACTGGCACCGGCGGTCGGCACCGTCTGCGCGGTTGCAGCCAGCGGCAGCATTGCCATCGTGACGCCCGTCAGCAGGCGAACCTTGTGAACCGTCATCCCAACCCCCCTGCGGCCGCTGTCGATAAACCTCTCGTGCACCCAAGTGGGCATCGACGAGAAACCGTCATCTTGCCGCAACACCGTCTTTTGCAGTGCAGTGCGTTTTCCGCGCCACAGTCGAGCAACGGTGCGACGGCGCGCCGCTTGCCCTATTCCAATGCTTTGCTAGCCTTGCGCCGTGGTGATGACCCAACGAGCCACGCCCGGCGTTTCGCGCCGCGAGGCGCTCGGTCTTGCCGGCGGCTTCGGTCTCGCCGCATGTACATCGCAACGTGGCCGAAGCGTGGCATGGTGGGCGCTGGGCACGACCGGCGAGAACGCGCCGCTGCTCCTGCCTGCCTTCGTGCGGGCGAGCGGCATCCGCGTCGACCTGCAGGCGGTGCCGTGGACCGGCGCGCACGAGAAGCTGCTGACGGGATTTGCCGGCGACTCGCTGCCCGACGTGATGATGCTCAACACCGGCTGGCTGCCGGAGATGGCGCTGCTCGGGGCACTGGCATCGCCGCCGCCGGCGCTGCTCGCCGACCAGCTGCCCGGCGCGCGGGCGGCGGTGACACTGCGCGGCCAGCCGCTGGCGGTGCCGTGGACCGCCGATAGCTGGGTCCAGTTCTACCGTCGTGACCTCATCGCCGCGGCCGGCTACGCCGCGCCACCGCTCGACTGGACCGAGTGGACACGCATGGCGCAGGCGATCATCCGCGGTCACGCCCGCTTCGCGACGCTGCACCTGCTCGACTGGCCGGAGCCGCTGTTCGCCTATGCCGCGCAGGCGGGCGAGCCGCTGCTGCGTGACCGCGACGCGCGCGGCAACTTCCGCTCGGCCGGTTTCCGGGCCGCGCTGGCGTTTTACAAGCAGGGGTTCGACCTCGGCCTGACGCCGAAGGTCACCGGCGCGGAGGCGGGCGACACCTATATCGGCCTGCGCCGCGGGTGGTTCGCCATCCTGCCGTCGGACGCGGTGTTTCTCGGCGACGCTCGCCGAGCCGAGCACGGGATCGCCGCCGGCAGCTGGGGCGCGGCGGCGACGCCGGGACCGCAAGGCGCGGGACCGATGTGGGCGCGCGGCACCTGCCTCGCGGTCAGTCGCACTGCGCGTGATCCCGCCGCCGCCTGGGCGCTGGTCTCGTTCCTCGCCGGCGCGCCGCTGCAGGCACGCCTCTACGGCATCACCGGCGACCTGCCGACGCGACCTTCGGCGTGGAACGCGCTGCCCGGCGACCCGGCCACCCGCCTGTTCGGCAAGGCGATCGCCGGCAGCGTTCCCATCCCCGCCGTCCCCGAGTGGGAGCGGATCATGGGCGAGGTCCAGCTCGTCGCGGAAGCGATGGTCCGTGGAGCGTACTCGGTCGACGCCGCGGCGACGGAAATGGACGCGCGCGTCGACCGCATCCTCGCCAAACGCCGCTGGCTGCTCGACCGCGGCCGGCTGGCATGAGGCGCCGGTCGCAGGGACACGCCGCGCTCGCCTTCACCGTGCCGGTGCTGGTGGCGACCTTCGCCTTCCTCGTCGTGCCGACCGTCGCCGGACTGCTGCTGAGCGCGACCGACTTCGACATCTATGCGCTGGCCGACCTTCGCAACCTGCGGCTGGTGGGGCTCGGCAATTATGCCGCGCTGGCGCACGACCCCGCCTTCTGGCGCGCGGTCGGCAACACGGTGCTCTTAGCCGCACTCGGGGTGCCAGCGGCGATCGGCACCTCGCTCGCGGCCGCACTGCTCCTCGACTCGGCGACGGTCCGGTGGAAGCCGGTCTGGCGGCTGCTGCTGTTCGCTCCCTATGTGACCACGCTCGTCGCGACCGCGCTTGTCTGGCGCTACGTCCTCGACACCCGCGCCGGTCTGCTCAACGACGCACTGTTACTGGTCGGCATCGCGCCCGTCGACTGGCTCGGCGATCCACGCACGAGCATCCCGGCGACGCTGATCTTCATCGTGTGGAAGGCATTCGGCTACAACATGCTGGTCTTCGTCGCGGCGCTGGCGACGGTCTCGCCCGAGCTGCGCGAGGCCGCGCGCCTCGACGGTGCCGGACCTCTGGCCCGCTTCCGCCATGTCACCTTGCCGGCCATCGGTCCGGCGCTGGTGCTGGCGTCGGTACTCAGCGTCGCCAACTTCCTCCAGGTCTTCGCCGAGCCGTACGTGATGACCCACGGCGGCCCGGCAGAGAGCACCACGACGATCCTGTACTTCATGTTCGATCAGGGCTTCACCTGGTGGAACCTCGGCACGGCGTCGGCGGTCGCCGTCGTCCTGTTCATCGCGATCCTGGCGCTGACCGCGGTGCAGGCGCGCCTCGCCCGCGAACAGGAGTGGCTGTGAGGGGGATTGCCCGGACGTTGGCGCTGGCCGCGCTGTCGCTGGCGACGGCCACGCCGCTGGCCTGGATGGTGTCGGTATCGCTGATGCCGAAGGGGGCCGCCGCCACCTTCCCGCCGCCGCTGTGGCCGGCGCGGCCGACGCTCGCCAACTACCGCGAGTTGTTGTTCGACCACGCCGGGCCGGGCGGCGGCGTCACCGGCTACCATATCGCCGGCGCGATGCTGAACAGCACGCTGCTCGCCGCGCTGGCGACCGTCCTCGGGCTCGCCCTGACGCTGCCGGCCGGCTATGCCTTTGCTAAGCTCCGCTTCACCGGCCGCGCCCGGCTGCTACAGGCGCTGCTCGCTCTCGCCGTCATCCCGGCGCAGGTCGCGCTGCTGCCGCTGTTCCTGATGCTCAAGTGGGCAGGCCTGATCAACACCTACGCCGGAGTCCTCGTACCCGGCCTCGCCGGGATCTATGGGGTGCTGTTCGTCCGTCAGGCGGCGCTGGCCATCCCGCACGAGATGCTCGACGCTGCGCGGCTCGACGGGGCGAGCGAATGGCGTATCCTGATGCGGATCGTTCTGCCGCTTCTGCGACCGACCGTGGTGACGCTCGCGCTGTTCACCTTCCTCGCGAGCTGGAGCGACTTCCTCTGGCCACTTATCGCCATCACCGACCAGCGGCTCTACACGCTGCCCGTGGCGCTGGCGGCGATCAGCCGTGAGCACGGACAGGATGTCGAGCTGATGATGGCGGGCGCGGTCGTCACGACCCTGCCCGTGCTGCTCCTCTTCGCGGCTCTCCAGCGCTTCTATTTCAGCGGCGTCCTGGGCGGCGGGGTCAAGGGCTGAGTCGGGCGAAGGCCGCGCCGTCGGCGGCGAACAGCAGCGCGTCGGCGGAGTCCACAGCGAAAGCAATGCGCTCGCCCAGCGTCACGTGGCGGTCGCTCGGCAGCTGCGCGACGAGGGCATCGCCGCCGTCCGGAGCAGCGAGGTGCGCGAACGACAGCGGCCCAAGCCGCTCGAAGAGTTCGACTACCCCGCTGAAGGAGCCTTCGGCGTCGGCGCGCAAATGCTCCGGCCGGACGCCGAGCGTCGCCCGCGCGCCAACCATGTTCGACGGCAACCGCGCCGCGACGCGGCAGATCGTTCCCGCCGGCAGCCTCACCGTCGTGCCGCCGCTATCGCTCGCAACGATCGTGACCGGCAGCAGATTGATCGACGGTGAGCCGATCGCCACCGCGACGCCAATCGTCGCCGGCGTGCGATAGAGATCGAGCGGCGCGCCAACCTGTTCGACCCGCCCCCGCGCCATAACGACGATACGGTTGGCCAGCGTCATAGCCTCAACTTGATCGTGGGTGACATAGATCATCGTCGTGGCGAGCCGCTGGTGAAGGCGAGCGAACTCATGGCGCATCCGCACGCGCAGGGCGGCGTCGAGGTTCGACAGCGGCTCGTCGAGCAGCAGCACGCCGGGGTTGCGGATGATGGCCCGCCCGATCGAGACACGCTGCCGCTGCCCGCCCGACAGCGCGCGCGGCCGCCGGTCGAGCAGGTCGCCGAGTTCGAGCGTCGCGGCTACCGCGGCGACGCGCGCGGCGATCTCCGCCTTCGGCCGCCGCGCCATCGTCAGCGGAAAAGCGATGTTCTGGGCCACCGTCAGGTGCGGGTAGAGCGCGTAGGACTGGAAGACCATGGCCAGTCCACGGTCGGCGGGTCCCGCCGCGGTTACATCGCGCCCGTCGATCAGCACCTGCCCTGCGCTCGGCTCGTCCAACCCCGCGATCAGGCGCAACAGGGTCGACTTGCCACATCCCGATGGTCCGACGATGACGACGAACTCACCGTCGTCGATCGTGAGGTCGGTCGGCATTAAGCCTGCGGCTTGATAGATCTTACTCAGTCCGGCAACTTCGACGCTACTCATGGCGGCCGTGGTAACGCCAACCGGTCTCCCGTCAACGTCGAAGCATGGCGGTTCAGCTGCCCGACCGGTCGACCAGATCTGCACTGCTGGCAGGTTTCCTCGGACAAGATCTGCTCATCCGCTCGACCTGGCCACCGATCCAAAGATAGACCGGCTTGGTGCGCTGATGCTCGATCTGATGATGAACGCGGCAGATGGCCATGAGATATCTGCGTGCCGTAGCGGCTGCACCCGACCTCCTGTCGTGCACCACCGGTGCCGGCCAAGTCCTTGATCCGACGCGCACCGCCCCGCACCGGCCGCGCTACCGCGCGCGGACCGGTGCCGCATCGCCGGCGGACACCGCCGCGTCGGATCGTAGTCGCGCCCGGCCTGGCGGTCCGCGCTCCGCGGCCGGCTTACAGGTGCACCCGCAGCCCCGCATAGCCGGCGCGCGGTGCGCCGCGATAGCTGAACACCTCCTGATAGCGCTCGCCGAGCAGGTTCTCGACCCGCCCGAAGACGCCGAGCACGTCCGTCAGCTTCGCCTCGGCGGCGAGGTTGACCAGCGTAAAGCCGTGCAGCGTGACCGTCGGCGTCGTCGCAAAGCTCGGGTCGGTATAGGTGGTGTCGGTCTGCGGCCCGTTGTAGCGCACCGTGCCGGTGACGCTGCCCAGCCCGCGCGGGGCGAGCCACGTCAGGTTGACGCTGGCGATGTCGGGGGCGCGGCGGATCTCCTCGATGCCGCTCTGCCGGGCGTGGAGGTGGGTATAGGCGGCGTCGACCCGCCAGCGGTCGCCGATCTTCGACGTGACGAACGCCTCGACCCCCTGCTCCTTCGACAGGCTGGTCCGGTTGAGCGGGGTGCCGTCGTACGTCGGCGGCAGGTAGGCGACGTAGATCTCGTCGTGCAGCCGGTTGTCGAAATATGTCACGCCGGCGCTTGCCGTCCCGCCGAACAGCGCCTGCTCGACGCCGACCTCATAGCCGTCGGAGCGTTCGGGCTTGAGCCCCGGATTGCCGACGTAGCGGCCGGTGTAATAGGCATAGAGCTGATACGACAGCGGGTTCTTGACCCCCGAGCCGCCCGCGGCGTGGAGCTTCGTCCCCTCGGAAAAGGTGTAACCGGCGGTGACGCGGTAGGTCGTCGTGTCGGCGAACTGCGAGTTGAGGTCGCGCCGCACCGACCCGCCGAGCGTCGCCGCGCCGTCGACGACGACGTCATACGACCCGACGATGCCGGTGTCGGTGATGTGGCGGTTGCCGGTGAAGGCGACGCCGGTCGGATCGGTGTTGCGGAACGTCTCGCGGGTCAGGTCGACCGCGACCGTCACCCGCTGCTTCACCCGGTCGGTCCCGAAGTGCAGCGTCGATTCGGCCGAGCCCTTGATCCGGTTGCCGCGATCGCCCGATGTCCGCCCGGTCGGATCGTAGCTGTCGAGCCGGCTGGCGGCGTCCTGCACGCCGATGGCGTTGGTCCAGCGCCCGTCGAGGAAGGTCGCCTCGCCGCGGATCAGGCCGTAGAGCGCCTCGCTGACCGAGCGGACGCCGGGCGAGTCGATGATCCGGCCGAAGGTCGGGCTCGCCGGGTCGGCGTCGCTGTTGTCGAAGTCGGCGTCGGTGTTGGTGTAGCGGCCGACGGCGATCAGCTTGACGTTCGGCGCAAGCGCGTAGCTCAGCTTGGCCGACGCCGCACCGCCGTGCTCGCCGACGTCGCGCGTGCCGCCGACCGCGGTCGGATAGCCGTCGCTGCGCTGGTAGGTGCCGGTCACCGCATAGTCGAGGTCGCCGACGACGCCGGCGGCGCGCACCGCACCGTTGACCGTGCCGAACGAGCCGCCCTCGAGCCGCGCGCCATAGCCCGGCGCGTCGCGGCCGGTCGCGGTCAGCACCTGGATGACGCCGCCGATCGCGTCGGAGCCGTACAGCGAGCTCTGCTGGCCGCGCAGCACCTCGATCCGCGTCCCCTCGTCGGCGAGCAGGCCGGAGAAGTCGAACGACCCCTGGAACGGGTCGCTGACGGCGATGCCGTCGATCAGGACGAGAACGTGGTCGGCCTCCGACCCGCGAATGCGGACCTGCGTCAGGTTGCCCGGCCCGCCGAGGCGGCTGACGGCGACGCCGGGGACGTCGCGCAGGATGTCGGAGACGACGCGCGTCTGGCGGAACTCGAGCAGGGCGGGATCGAGCACGGTGATCGACGACGCGACCTGGTCGAGCGGGATCGCATCGCCGGACCGCGACGCGGTGACGACGATGGTTTCGCCCGACGCGGTCGCGGCGGGGAGGGTCGGGTCGGTCTGGGCGACGGCCGGCGACGCGGCGAGGGCCCCCGCGACGAGCGCGGTGGTGCAGGTCAAGGTTCGAATGGTCATGGGTACGATCCCGGGGCGGTCGGTCGCGACAGGACCGGGACACCGTTCGCACGGCCGGCCACGCGCCCGCGACGGACACCCCAAGGCGTCGCCGGCGCACGACCGCAGCGGCCCCGGCCGCTCGGATCGTCGCTCGACGAGATCGTTTCCGCGCGGCGGCCAGTCCTTGAGCCGTCGCATGAGCGACACGCCTCGGTCGGTCTCCTGGCTCGCGGGTCGTCGCCGCGGCGTGCTCGCCTTCCCGGAGGTCGCCCTCCAGTGACTGCGGTGCCGAGGCCCCGCGCGCACGTCGCAACTCGCCGCTTACAGTTACAAGGATAGCGTCGGATTTGGGGACGGGTCCCCGCACAGACTTCCCGGTACCGGTGCGTCGGGCCGAGTGTTAGCCGAGCGAGGCGCGGCTGCCTAGGGGCAGATGTCGGCCAGAGGGACGACCTTGACCACCCCCGCTCATGCTGAGCATGAGCGGGTCGGGGAAGAACGGACCGAAGTCAGTGGCGGACCGTCGTCGTGGTCGTGGTGTGCTGCGTCGCGGCCGCCTTCGCCGCCGCCTCGCGCTTGGCCACCACCGCGCGGTGGTGGCCGTACCAGCAGCCCGCCGCCGCGCCGATCACCGCATGATGGCCGGCGTAATGGCCGGCGACGCCGCCGACCGCGGCCCCGGTCAGGCAGCCGGCGGCGGCCGGCGCGGCGGTGGCGAGGGCGGCGGCGATCAGGATCGATTTCATGGCGACGGGTCCCCGGAGTGTGCTACTGCTGTAACGCACTATGAGGCGGCCGGGTCCGCTACGCCATTCTCCCCGGCACCGTCGGGTGCGAGCTCGACAGGCCGCCATCGACGGCGATCGCCTGGCCGTTGACGTAGCTCGCCGCGTCGCTGGCGAGGAACAGCGCGACCTCGGCGACTTCCGCCGGCCCGGCGGCGCGCTTCAGCGGGTTCAGCTGGCCGAGCTTGCCTTCGGTGCCGCGGGCACGGGCGTAGTCGAAGAACGGCAGGGTCATGCCGGTCTCGGTCAGGCCGGGGCAGACGGCGTTGACCCGGACGCCGGTGCCCGCCAGCTGGTTGGCGGCGGTCGCGACGAGGTTGATGACGCCGGCCTTCGACGCGCTGTACGGTACGCCGCCCGCGCCCGAGCGGATGCCGGCGACGCTCGCGGTGGCGACGATCGACCCGCGGCCGGCCCCGACCATCACCCGCGCCGCCGCCTGGACGGTGAGGAACACGCCGATCAGGTTGACGCGCAGCACGCTCTCCCACTCCGCGACCGTCAGGTCGAACAGCGGGCTGAGCCCACCGCCAATCCCGGCGTTGGCGAAGGCGAAGTCGAAGCCACCCGCTGCGACAGCAGCCGCCACCGCGCGATCGATGTCGGCGGGCACGCCGACGTCGCCGGTCATGGCGGCGATGCGGTCGTGCCCCTGCGCCGTCGCGTGAACCGCATCGGTCAGGTCGAAGGCGATCACCGTGCCGCCGCGATCGGCGAACAGCTGCGCCGCGGCGCGCCCGATGCCGCTGCCCGCGCCGGTGATCAGCGCGGTGCGGCCGGTGAAGTCGGTCATGGTGGTTCTCCCCAGTCGTTTCTCTAGCTTCAGTCGGCGAGAAAGTCCCGCACGACGCGCACGAAATCGTCCGTCCGGTCGTGGTGGACCCAATGCCCCGCCCGGTCGAACAGCTCGACACGGGCATTGCCGAACGCCGCCAGCCGCCCGTCCTCGGCCGGGTTCGACGCCCAGCTTTCGGCCCCGTAGACCAGCAGCGTCGGTGCGGCGACCCGGCCCCAGATCGCCACCTCGTCGGCGTGAGCGATGTCGACCGGCGGCCACGCCCGGACGTAGTTGTCGAACTTCCAGCTGAACGTGCCGTCCTCGTTCTGCTGCGTGCCGTGGACGGTCAGGTGACGCGCCTGCGCGGGCGACAGCCGTGGGTTCTCCGCCATCATGCGGGCGAGAGCCTCGTCGATGCCGGCGTAGCGCTTCGGTGTCCGCGGGGCGAGGGTGCGAATCTGGTCGATCCAGTTGCGCAGGCGGCCGGCCGCGCCGGCTTCGTCGCGCTTCGCGCGCATCGCCGGCGACGGACCGAGTCCCTCGATGGCGACGATCTTCGCGACCTTGTCGGGATACAGGCCGGCGAAGCGCAGCGCGACATTGGCCCCGAGCGAGTGCGCGACGAGCGTCACCGGCGCGAGGTCGCTGCCGTGGATCAGCTGCGCGAGATCGTAGAGATAGCCGGCGATGCCATAGTCGCCCCCGACCGCCCACGCGCTGTCGCCATGCCCGCGCAGGTCGGGGGCGATGACGTGCCAGTCGCGAGCCAGGTCGGCCGCCACCCAGTCCCAGTTGCGGCAATGGTCGCGCCCGCCGTGGACGAGGACGAGCGGCGGCGCCTGCGCGTTGCCCCAGTCGACGTAGTGGAGGCGGAGGCGCTGGGCGATGAAATGGTGGGAGGTCGGGACGGGCGTCATGTCACCGCTGGTGGTAATGCGCTGGCTCGCGCCGCGCCGGCCACGGCGCGCTCAGGTCCTCGAGGATCAGGTCGACGCACTCGACCTCGCACCGCAGCGTCGGCCCGGCGGCGAAGGCGAGGGTCAGCACGTCGCCCTCGATCGTCGCCGCGAGCAGGTCGAGCACCGCGTCGCCGTGCGGCCAGCCGCGCCGCTGGAGCCGGGTGACGTGCTCGATCCGCAGGGCGCAGCGGACGCGGGTGGCGTCCCCCGCCTCCCAGCGGAAGCGGTTGACCAGCAGGACCAGCCGTCGCGCGCGCGGCTCCCACGCGATGTCGGCGGCATGGACGACCGCGTCCTGCACCAGTGCCGAGATCAGCGGCACCTCGTCCGGCTCGTTCGCCATCAGCAGCAGCCGCGAATCCTCAGCCATCGCCGATCCGTTCGATGTCGGCCCCGACGGCGGACAGCTTCTCCTCGAGCCGCTCGTAGCCGCGGTCGAGGTGGTAGACCCGGCTGACCACCGTCTCGCCTTTCGCCACGAGGCCCGCGAGGACGAGGCTCATCGAGGCGCGCAGGTCGGTCGCCATGACCTGCGCGCCGACGAGGCCGGCGACGCCGCGGACCACGGCCGAGCGCCCGCGCACGGTGATGTCGGCCCCCATGCGGGCAAGTTCGGGGACGTGCATGTAGCGGTTCTCGAAGATCGTCTCGGTCAGCAGCGACGCGCCGTCGGCGACGCTGAGCATCGCCATGAACTGCGCCTGCATGTCGGTCGGGAAGCCGGGATAGGGCGCGGTCGACACGGTGACGCCGTGCAGGCCGTTCGCGCGGCTGACCTTGATCCCGTCGTTGGTCGGCTCGCAGGCGAGACCCGCCTCGCGCAGCGCGTCGAACGTCGCGGCGAGGTGCGCGCCGTCGGCCCCGACGAGTTCGATCTCGCCGCCGGTCATCGCCGCGGCGCAGGCGTAGCTGCCGGTCTCGATCCGGTCGGGCATGACGGCATAGGTCGCGCCGTGGAGCTTGGCCACGCCGGTGATTGTCAGCCGCTCGGACCCGATGCCGTCGATCTTCGCCCCCATCGCAACGAGGCACCGGCACAGGTCGACGATCTCGGGCTCGCGCGCCGCATTGTCGATGACGCTGGTCCCGTTCGCCAGCACCGCGGCCATGACGACGTTCTCGGTCGCGCCGACCGACACCGTCGGGAAGGTGTAGCGGCCGCCGCGCAGGCCCTTCGGGGCAACCGCCTTGACGTAGCCGGCGGCGAGCTCAATCTCGGCCCCGAGCGCTTCCAGTGCCTTGAGGTGGAGGTCGATCGGCCGGTTGCCGATGGCGCAGCCGCCGGGCAGGCTGACCGTCGCCTCGCCGGCGCGGGCGAGCAGCGGGCCGAGGACGAGGATCGACGCGCGCATCCTGCGTACGATATCGTACGGCGCGACGGTGCTGGTCAGGCGGCTGGCGCGGAAGGTCATCACCCGGCCGAACTCGCTCGGATGCGACCCCTCGATCGTCGTCGACACGCCGTGGCCGTTGAGCAGGTGGCCGAACGTGTCGATGTCGGCGAGGCGCGGCAGGTTGCGGAGCGTCAGCGGCTCGTCGGTCAGCAGCGCGCACGGCATCAGCGTCAGCGCGGCGTTCTTCGCCCCCGAGATATGGATGCGCCCCCGAAGCGGGCGGCCACCGTGGATGACGATCTGGTCCATACGCCGGTCTAGCGCAGGCGGACCGCCAGCGGCAACACCACGTCGCGGGTCAACGGGGCTAGTGGCGGCATGTCGGCATCGCCCGGCGCGACCCACGCGATCGCGTCGATCTCGGCCGCGGCGACTGGCGATCCGGTGATCTCGGCGCGAGAGAGGTAAGCGTCGACGATCGTGTTTGGCTCGTTCGCCGCGGAGGCCGAGAAGCAGCCGAGAAAGGTCGCGCCGCTCCGCACCTCGACGCCGAGTTCCTCGCGCAGCTCGCGGGCGAGGCAGGCTTCAGGGCGTTCGTCGAGGTCGATCTTGCCGCCCGGCTGCATGAACGCCGACGTTCCGCGTTTACGGACGAGCAGCACGCGGCCGGCGGCGTCGAGGATAACGGCCGCGGCGATGACCAGGGTCGTCACGCTTGGGTCGCCATGGCGAAACCCTGCGCCACCAGCCATGCGCGGGTGTCGGGGGCGTCGACGAAGACATGGCCGATGAGCCCGGCCCGGTCGGCGGCGGCGACGTTGTCGGCGCGGTCGTCGATGAACACGCCCTCACCCGGCGCGAGGCCGAAACGGCGAAGCGCGAGGGCGTAGATTTCCGGGCCCGGCTTGGTCAGCCGCTCCTCGCCCGACACGACGATCCCGGCGAAGCGGTCGAACAGCGGGATCGTCGGCTGCCACTGCGCCCAGAACTCGGCAGAGAAATTGGTGATGGCGAACAGCGGCACGCCGCCCGCGTCGAGGTCGGCGACCAGTTCGGGCATCCCCGGGATCGGCCCGGGAATCGTCTCGTTCCAGCGGTCGGCGAAGGCGCGGATGCGGTCGGCGTGGGCGGGAAACTGCGCGATCAGCTCGGCCGAGGTGTCGGCAAAGGGCCGGCCGGCGTCGTGCTGGAAGTGCCAGTCGCGCGTGACGACGTTCGCCAGGAACCAGTCGAGCTCGGCGGGATCGGCGATCAGCTGCCAATAGAGGTAGCGCGGGTCCCAGTCGTACAGGACGTGGCCGACGTCGAAGACGACGGCCCGGGGGCGCGGGCTCAGCCCTGGCGCGCCTTGAACCGGCGGTTGGTCTTGTTGATCACATAGGTCCGGCCGCGGCGGCGCACGATCTGGCAGTCGCGGTGGCGCAGCTTGAGCGACTTGAGGGAGTTGCGGACCTTCATGGGACTTTCCAACGGAATTGAGCGCCGCCCCTACGGACGACGGCCGCAATAGTCAAGTCGGCCGGTCAGGTGGGGCGCAGTCCCCGCGCGTCGAGCTGGCGTTCCCATTCGAGCGCATGGGCGACGATCGTCTCGAGCCGGTCGTACTGCGGGGTCCAGTCGAGCGTCGCGCGGATGCGGTCGGTGGCGGCGACCAGCGTCGCCGGATCGCCGGCGCGGCGCGGCGCGATGGTCCGCTTCAGGGTCATGTTGGTCACCCGGTCGACGGCGTCGAGCACCTCGAGCACCGAGAAGCCGCGGCTGTACCCGCAGTTGGCGACGAACGATTCACCCGGATGCGTCTCGAGCCAGTCGAGCGCGGCGACATGCGCCGCGGCGAGGTCGGAGACGTGGATATAGTCGCGCACCCCCGTCCCGTCGGGCGTGTCGTAGTCGGTGCCGTAGACCATCACTTCGCGGCGCAGGCCGCGCGCCGCCTCGGCGGCGACGTGGATCAGGTGGGTCGCGCCGCGCGTCGACTGGCCGCTCCGCGCCTGCGGATCGGCCCCGGCGACATTGAAATAGCGCAGGATGCCGTAGCTCAGGGGGTGGGCGTGAGCGACGTCGGCGAGCATCGTCTCGGTCATCAGCTTGCTGTTGCCATACGGGTTGATCGGCGACTTGCGCGCGTCCTCGGGCACCGGCACCACCTCGGGCGTGCCATAGACCGCCGCGGTCGACGAGAAGATGAACTGGGCGATGCCGTTCCGCACCGCCGACTCGATCAGCGACCGGCTGGCGACGACGTTGTTGCGGTAATAGTCGAGCGGCTTCGTCACCGATTCGGGGACGAGCAGCGAGCCGGCGAAGTGCAGGATCGCGGTCACCTCCTGCTCGGCGGCGACCCGGTCGATCAGCGCGCCGTCGGCGACGTCGCCGTGGTAGAACGCGACGTCGTCGGGCACCGCCCAGCGAAACCCCGTCGCCAGCGTGTCGACGACCGCGACCTTGCGCCCCGCGTCGCGCAGGGCGAGGACGGCGTGGCTGCCGATATACCCCGCCCCGCCGGTGACGAGGACCGTACCGGCGGCCCCGGGGGTCGGCGTTGTCGCGGCGGGGGGCATCGGCTACTCCGGGCGTAGGATGACGTGCATCGAATTAAAGGCTCGCCGCGTTGTTACGGCCTGACAAGGTTCGCCGGCAAGGCTTGCAAAGGGTAATCGTTCCATGACCGTCCGCCACTTCCTCCCCGCCGCCCTGCTCGCCGCGCTCGCCCTCGCCGGCTGCGCGACCTCCGGCCCGACGGTCGACGTCAAGCGCTTCCACCTCGGGGTGCCGGTGACGCGCGGAACGATCGCGCTGGTCCCAGCGAATGCCGCGGGGTCGTTCAGCCTCGAATACCGCACCTATGCCGACGCCGTGGCGAACGAGCTGCGCGCCCAGGGCTTCACCCCGGCCCCGGTCGATTCGGGGCCGGCATATGTCGCGACGCTGACGATCACCCAGAACGTCGCCGTCGGCCCGCGGCGACCATCGCCGGTGTCGGTCGGCATCGGCGGTGGCGGCTTCACCGGCGGCCGCGGCGGCGGCGTCGGCCTCGGTGGGGCGGTCGCCTTCCCCGTTGGCCACAGCCGCCAGAACGCGGTCGAGTTCGATCAGATCGGGCTGCAGATCAAGCGCGCCGCCGACCAGACGCTGATCTGGGAGGGCAACGCCCAGACCGCGATCGATACCCGGTCGAAGCAGGCGTCGCTGGCCAATGCGGTCCCGGCGATGGCGCGCGTGCTGCTCGCCGGCTTCCCCGGACCGTCGGGCGTGACCCAGCACGTGCCGCTCAAGTAATGGCCGCTGCGCTAGTGGAGGTCACGGTCAGCGCCGCGTTCGACAGCGGCAACATCGAGGTTCTGCGCTGCGAGCGCCCGCACGACATCGATCTCGCCATTCGCCGCGACGCCCACAGCGACTTCTATCAGTGGTTCCACTTCCGCCTGTCGGGCACGAAGGGACAGGCCTGCACGCTGCGGATCACCAACTGCGCCGGCTCGGCCTATCCTGGCGGCTGGCCCGGCTACCGCGCGGTGGTGTCGACCGACCGGCAGACGTGGAAGCGGACCGACACGACCTATGCCGACGGCATCCTGACGATCGACGTGACGCCGTCGGCCGACAGCATCTGGATCGCCTATTTCGCGCCGTACAGCATGGAGCGCCACCACGACCTGATCGCCCGCCTCGGCCACGCGCCCGGCGTGTCGACGCGGGTACTGGGCCGGACCCTCGACGGGCAGGACCTCGACGTCGTCGAGATGGGCGACGGACCCTTGCACGTCTGGCTCTACGCCCGCCAGCATCCCGGCGAGAGCATGGCCGAATGGTGGATGGAGGGCGCGCTCGACCGGCTGATCGAATCCGACGACGCCGTCGCCATCGGGCTCCGGTCGCGCGCCCGCCTCCACCTGATCCCCAACATGAACCCCGACGGATCGCGCCGCGGCCATCTGCGGACCAACGCCGCCGGGACCAACCTCAACCGCGAATGGGCCGGGCCGAGCCTCGACCGCTCGCCCGAGGTGGTCCATACCCTCGCCGCGATGGACGCGACCGGCGTCGACTTCGCGATGGACGTCCACGGCGACGAATCGCTGCCGCACAACTTCATCGCCGGATTCGAGGGCATCCCGAACATCACCGAACGGCAGCTGACGCTGCTCGGCGAGTACAAGAATATCCTCGCGCGGATCAGCCCGGACTTCCAGACGCGCGTCGGCTATCCGCCGTCGGCGCCGGGCAAGGCCAATCTGACGATGAGCACCAACCAGCTCGCCAACCGCTTCGGCTGCCTCGCGATGACGCTCGAAATGCCGTTCAAGGACGCCGCCGAGAACCCCGATCCGGTCGCCGGCTGGTCGCCCGAGCGGTCGGCGCAACTGGGTCGCGATTGCCTCGCCGCGCTGCTTGAGGTGATCGACCGGCTGCGCTAGTCGTTGCCGCAACGAGACGGCACCGGCCCGGCAAAGCTGAACCAGGACCCCCATGCGCACCGTCGACGATGATCTGTCCGGCCCCGAGATCGCCAACCTCCTGAGCTACCACATGCGCGAGATGCGGGCGCACTCGCCCGAGCCGAGCCGCCACTCGCTCGATCTCGACGTCCTGCGGACGCCGGAGCTCGCGTGGTGGACGGTGTGGGACGGCCATTCGCTGATGGGCTGCGCGGCGCTGCGCGAGGTCGATTCGGGGCACGGCGAGATCAAGTCGATGCGCACCGCCCCCGAGCACCTGCGCAAAGGGGTGGCGCGGCAGCTGCTGACCCACATTATCGGCGTCGCGCGCGACCGCGGCTATATCCGCCTCGGGCTCGAGACCGGTTCCGGGCCCGATTTCGAGCCGGCGCTCGCGCTCTACCGCGGCTTCGGCTTCAAGGACGGCGAGATGTTCGGCGACTATCGCCCCGACCCGTTCCTCCGCTTCATGCACCT
>CAHJWP010000036.1 GCA_903642255.1 Sphingomonadaceae bacterium
GGGAGTGGGCGCGGTGCTCAGCGGCCATACCCACGAGCCGTTCGACGTGATGATCGAGGGCGTGCGGTTGATCGGCGCGGGGACGCTGTCCGAACGCATCCGATTGTCGCGTCCGTCGTTCAACCGGCTGACGGTCGACACCGGCGTGCTGACCGTCGTGGCGCAGGTGATGGAGTAGCTGCGATGGCGGACGTCAAGGCAGGCGACAAGGTCGAGTGGGATTCCAGCGGCGGCCATTCGGTCGGCAAGGTCGTCAAGAAGCTGACCAAGCCGATGGCGATCAAGGGCCACAAGGTCGCCGCGTCGAAGGACAACCCCGAATATCTGGTCAAGAGCGACAAGGGCGGCGAGGCGGCGCACAAGCCGGCGGCGCTGAAGAAGGCGAAGTGACCACGCCCGACCTGACGCCGCCGGCCGCCGTCGCCGCGGCGGCGAAGAAAGGCCTTGAACTGCGCGAGAAGTTCGGCCGCGGCGGCACCGACGTCGGGGTCCGGCGCGCCGAGGGCCTCGCGGCCCGCCACGCCGTGACCGCCGACGACGTGACGCACATCAGCAGCTATTTCGCCCGCCACGCGGTCGACAAGGACGCGAAGGCGCATGAGTGGGGCGACGAGAGCGACCCGTCGGCGGGATATATCGCGTGGCTGCTGTGGGGCGGCGACGCGGGTCGCAAATGGGTCGACGGCCTGAAGGCGAAGCTGGCGAAGGCGTGACGCCCCACCTCGGGGTATGATAGGGTGCGATCATGAACGTCCGTCAGCCGCTGCCACCGCTCGACGATGACGACGAGCCGGGCATCTTCGAGGTCGAAGACCCGGCGACCGAGGCGCGCCTCGACGCCGAGGCCGACGCCGACATCGCCGCGGGACGGGTCGTGAGTAACGAGGCGGTGATGCGGTGGATTGCGTCTTGGGGAACCGACAACGAGCTGCCGCGGCCACAGTGGGGCGAGTAGTCTGGACGTCACAGGCGCTGGATCAGCTTGAAGAGATCAGGGCCTATGGCAGATGGAGATCGTCAGCTGTCGACGGTCCGCCCGTATCTGCTTCGTTATCGAGTGACCGAAAACGCCGTCATCGTTCGCAGTGTCCGGCATAGCGCGCGCCGCCCCATTCGGGACTGACCCATGACCCTGCGCCCCGAATATCCCCTCTACCTTGCCGGCAAGGCGGCGCAGCCCAATGCCGATCTCGTCGTCACCGACAAGTTCACCGGGGCCCCCGCGACGCGCGTCGCACTCGCCGACGCGGCGACGATCGATGCCGGCATCGCCGCCGCGCACGCCGCCGAAGCGCCGATGCGGGAACTCGCCGCCTACGAGCGCCAGGCGGTTCTGACCCACTGCGTCCGCCGCTTCACCGAGCGCGCCGACGAGCTGGCCCATGCCCTGTGCATCGAGGCGGGCAAGCCGATCCGCGATTCGCGCGGCGAGGTCGGGCGGCTGATCGACACGTTCCGGATCGCCGCCGAAGAGAGCGTCCGCATCACCGGCGAGGTCCAGCCGCTCGACATCAGCGCGCGGGCGAAAGGCTATCTCGGCATCTGGAAGCGCGTGCCGATCGGCGCGTGCTCGTTCATCTCGCCGTTCAATTTCCCGCTCAACCTCGCCGCGCACAAGGTCGCCCCGGCGCTGGCCGTCGGCTGCCCGTTCGTCCTCAAGCCGGCGTCGCGCACCCCGCTCGGGGCGATCATCATCGGCGAGGTGCTGGCCGAGACGGACCTGCCGCCGGGGGCCTTCTCGATCCTGCCGGCGCGGCGCGACGGGGCCGACCTGTTCACCACCGACCCGCGGCTGAAGCTGCTGTCGTTCACCGGCTCGCCCGACGTCGGCTGGGACCTCAAGGCGCGCGCCGGCAAGAAGAAGGTGACGCTCGAGCTCGGCGGCAACGCGGCGGTGATCGTCGACCGCGACGCCGACGTCGACGATGCGGTCGCCCGGATCGTCTTCGGCGCCTTCTACCAGTCGGGCCAGTCGTGCATCGGCGTCCAGCGGGTCATCGTCCACGCCGACCTGTACGACGCCTTCCGGGCGCGGCTGGTCGCGGCGACGACGGCGCTGGCCGCCGGCAACCCGCTCGACGAGGACACCTTCATCGGGCCGATGATCGACGTCGGCGAGGCGCAGCGGCTCGACGCCTGGATCGCCGCCGCCCGCGACGCCGGCGCGACGGTGCTGTGCGGCGGCAACCGCGACGGGGCGATGCTCGCGGCGACGCTGCTCGAGCGTGTGCCGCGGTCGACCGACCTTTACCGGCAAGAGGCGTTCGGTCCGGTCGCCATCCTGTCGTCGTTCACCCGCTTCGACGACGCCCTCGCCGAGGTCAACGATTCCGCCTTCGGCCTCCAGGCCGGCGTCTTCACCCGCGACCTGTTCAACATGATGAAGGCGTGGGACGTCCTCGAGGTCGGCGGCGTCGTCATCAACGACGTGCCGAGCTACCGTGTCGACAACATGCCCTACGGCGGGGTCAAGGATTCCGGGCTGGGGCGCGAGGGGGTGCGGTTCGCGATGGAGGACATGAGCGAGATCCGCAATCTGGTCATCCGGCGGCAGGCGGGCGACATCGCCTTCGCACCGACGCCGGCCCCGTCGGCGGAATGACCGGGCCGGCCACCGGCCTGATCGTCGCCCATCACCTCGGGCCGGCGGCCAGTGGCCTGATCGCCGCGCATCCGGCGGTCACCGCGGCGCATGCCATCGATCTCGACCGGCGCTGGGACCTGCCGACCGACGTCGACGTGATCTTTGCCCTCCACAGCGCGACCGATCCGACGGCGCACCACGTGCCGCGTCCCGCCGGCTGGCCGGGCCGGGTCCGCTACGTCCAGCTCGCGTCGTCGGGCAGTGATGGCTATCCCGACTGGCTCGGGAACGGTCCGGTCGTCGCCTCGTCGGCGGGCACCAGTGCGCCGGCGATCGCCGAGTTCGTCCTGACCGCGATGCTGATGGTCGAGAAACGCCTGCCGGCGATGATCGCGCACGGCGACTGGACGCCGCAGAGCGCGCTGGTCGCCAACCCGCTCGGCACGCTCGACGGCAGGACGCTCGGCCTGCTCGGCGTCGGCGAGATCGGGTCGCGCGTCGCGGCGCTGGCGGCGGCGTTCGGCATGACGGTCATCGCCCACCGCCGCCGTCCGGCCCCGGTCGCCGGCGTCACGCTGGTCGCCTTCGACGACCTGCTGGCGCGGAGCGACCACCTCGTCCTCGCCGCGCCGCTGACACCCGAGACGGCGGGGATGATCGGGACGGACGCGCTCGCCCGGGTCAAGCGTGGCGTCCACCTCGTCAACGTCGCCCGTGGCCAGCTGGTCGACACCGCCGCGCTGATCGCCGCCCTCGCCGCGGGGCAGGTCGGTGCGGCGAGCCTCGACGTCACCGACCCCGAGCCGCTGCCGCCCGGCCACCCGCTGTGGACGGCGCCGAACGTTCGCATTACGCCCCACATCGCGTGGAGCTCGGCCAAGACCCCGCAACGCATCTTCGCCCTGTTCGCCGACAACCTCGGACGCTTCGCGCGCGGCGAGCGGCTGGTCAACCAGATCGACTGATTTCGCGTCGTGGCACCGATGCGGCGCGTCTTGAGATCGCGTGCACCGGCGCGACGATCAAGACCTTGGCGCTTTCGCGGCATCCAGTCCTCGGAGATCAGGCGCCTTCTATGGATTGCGCCGGGCAAGTCTGATATAAGACGACACGAAGAAATAAGCGAAGACTAGTCAAAGTCGATCAGCAGGGGGGATTTATGGCTACGACACCGCCGGTACCAGCAACCACGCCGCCGCCGCTGCCGCGGCCGCATGGCGGGGTTCGTGGCGCCGACCTGACGCGAAGTTCGGTCCTGTTCGGCGGTCCCTTCGGTCGTATGTTTCGAGCGCTGCCGCCAGCCGAGTACGGCATCAACGACGCGGCCGCTATCGAAGCGCTGACCAGTCTGGCCAAGGCCATGTTGGCCAAAGCTGAAGATCCATTCAACGGTCCCGACCCGGAAGAGGGCGGCATTCCGGCCGCCTTTACTTATTTCGGCCAGTTCATTGATCACGATCTGACCTTCGATCCGGCAAGCAGCTTGCAGAAGCAGAACGATATCGACGCGCTCGTCGATTATCGCACGCCGCGTTTCGATCTCGACAATCTCTATGGTCGCGGCCCCGACGACCAGCCGTATCTTTATCGGCCCGACGGCATCAGGTTCAATCTCGGCCTGCCGATGACGGGTGCAGCGAAGAATCCGCGTGCTCTCGACTTGCCACGAAGCAATCCGGCATCAACCCTTGCTACCGACAAGCGCGCCATCATCGGTGACCCGCGCAATGACGAAAACGTCATCGTTTCGCAGCTTCAGGGCCTGTTCCTGCGCTTCCATAATCGTCTGGCACAGGCCTACGGGGACTTCGAGTCGACACAGCGCGCCGTGCGTTGGCATTATCAATGGGTCGTCCTCAACGACTTTCTACCCACGATCGTTAATCCCGACGTACTGAATACGGTCGCGCCGCATATCGCTGCCGGCACGGACATCGTCCGCGACCCCCCCACGCTAAAGTTCTATGATCCCCGTGATGAAGCGTTCCTGCCGCTCGAATTCTCGGCTGCCGCTTATCGCTACGGCCATTCGATGGTGCGTCCCGAATACCAGCTCGGCGACGTGGCACATCCAATACCCATCTTCGCCGGTGATAAGGCGGTCGCCAACCTCCGTGGCTTTCGTGAGCCGCCGCCGGGCATGGCCATTGACTGGCGCTTCTTCATCGATCTCGAGCCGCTGGCGTATGGCGACATCGCCAACCCCCATTTCCCCGCCAACAACGTACGGCTTCAACTTGCCTACAAGATCGATACGTCGCTGGTAAATCCCCTCGGCCATTTGCCCGAGGGTATCGGACCGGTGGTGCATGCCCTTGCGCTGCGCAACCTCGAGCGCGGCTTTCGGATGCGGCTGCCGAGTGGCCAAGCGGTGGCGCGGGCCATGGGCGTTACGCCCCTGACAGACGCGCAGATCATCATCGGGAAGTTTACTGGCAGCGATCCGGCCATCCCCGCCGATCCCGCAGATAAGAAAGGGCCAATTACCGACTTCGGAAAGATCGCCGGCACGTCCGTCTTTGCCGGTAACTGTCCGCTGTGGACATATATCCTGGCCGAGACCAAAGAAACGATGATGACCGTCGAGACCTTGGACGGTGAGAAATCGATCGCGACGCGTCAGCTCGGCGAAGTCGGTGGCAGGATCGTCGCCGAGACTTTCGTTGGCTTGCTTCTAAAGGATTCGAGCTCCTATCTCGCACAGCATCCATTGTGGCAGCCCCATCCCGACCTGATGTCCGGCGGCAAGTTCGGTCTGCGCGAGCTGATCGCGGCAGCGCTTGCCGATGATCAACCGCTGGCCAAGCCTCCTGCGGGCCTCTAGGTCCGCGACCCGCCCGCGATCCAGTCGTCGCCGACCCGCTGCAGGATGTCGAGCGGGACGCGGCCGCAGCCCAGCACCGCGTCGTGGAACGCCTTGAGGTCGAACGTCGGCCCCATCGCCGTCTTCGCCTTCGCCCGGATGCCGGTGAACACGGTGTGGCCGAGCTTGTAGCTGCACGCCTGGCCAGGGTTGGTGCAGTAGCGTTCGACCTCGCGGGTGGCGAAGCCGCGCGCCTCGCCTTCCTGCGCCACGAAATAGTCGATCGCTTTCTCGCGGGACCATCGAAGATGGTGGATACCGGTGTCGACGACGCAGCGGTTGGCGCGGAACAGCTGGAACTTGAGGTAGCCGAGCCGCCCCAACGGATCGTCGTCGTACATGCCGATCTCGTCGGCGAGCTGTTCGGCGTACAGCGCCCAGCCTTCGCCATAGCCCGAGAAGCCGCCCGCCTTGCGGATCAGCGGCAGGTTCCTGTTGCCGAGCGCGAGGCCGCCCTCGAACTGGTGCCCCGGCAGGCCCTCGTGGAACACGGTCGTCGACAGGCAGAACTTGGGCCATTCGGCGCTGTCGTGGAGATTGAAATAGACCAGACCGGGGCGTGACCCGTCGAGCGGCGGCGACTGGCTGAACGCCGACGCCGCCCCCGCCTCGGTCGCCGGCGGCACGCGGCGGACCTCGAACCGGTAGTCGGGGATGCGGCTGAACACCGTCGGCAGCTTCGGCCGGATCGCGTCGAGCCGCGCGTTGCAATAGGCGATCTCCTGCGCCTTGCCGGCATCGGTGTTCG
Source organism: Sphingomonadaceae bacterium (assembly GCA_903642255.1). Taxonomy (GTDB): domain Bacteria; phylum Pseudomonadota; class Alphaproteobacteria; order Sphingomonadales; family Sphingomonadaceae; genus Polymorphobacter_B. The sequence goes on from CAHJWP010000036.1 coordinate 6,196, forward strand.
GGTAGAGCTGCGACGGATCGGCATACAGCGCCGCCATCCGCTCGCCGATCGTGCCCTTGGTCATGCCCTGTGCCCGGAGCAGGCCGTCGAGCCGGGCGCCGATCTCCCTGGCCTGCGCCAGCCCGATGTCGTGGACCTCCTGCGGGCTGTAGCGCGTCGTCGTCGTGTTGTGGAGCGCGACGGCATAAAACTCGGCCCCCTGCCGGAACTGCCAAACGCCGGCGTCGTGCTTCGCCGTGCGGCGGAGGGCGGCGATCTCGTCGGCCTGCCGCTGGAGGGCGGGCAGCACCCTGTCCGTGTAGATCGTCGCCGCATCTCGACCGTATTTGTCGCCGAGTCCCTTCGCCGCCGCGCGCCGGGTGATCGACGTGACGACCAGCGCCTGCTCCGCCGGCACGAGCAGCGCGCGCATCTGGGTCAGCGTCGTGTCGAGCAGGAAGTCGGGCGGCGACACGCCGAGCCCGGCGTCGTGCTTGAGCCGCGCCGTCTGGTCGTCGAGCTGCGTCGCGAAGGCCGACAGGCGCGACAGATAGGCGTCGGCATCGCCGGCATTGTTCACCGGATGCTTGGTGTCGAGAAAGTCGGGAACCGACTGATACGCCCCGGTCTGCTGGCTGACGACGTACGGCGACGGGCCGTAGCCGCCACCGCCGAAGTCGAACGCCTGCACCGCGGCCGTCGAGTCGCGGGTGTACTTGACGACATCGTAATTGAGCTTGTCGGCGGGGTTCAGCCGGCTGCGGTCGATCATCGCCAGCCGGCGGAGCTGGTCGGCGGTCGCAGCCTTGTCGGCCGCCCGGCCGGCGTCGGACGCGTCGCTGAGCCTGGCGCGCAGGTCGGCGTTCGGCCCCTTGTCGAGCCCGAGCTGGGTCGCGCCCTCGGGCCGCTGGCGCAGGCCTTCGACGAAGAAGGCGTCGAACAGCGCGGCGAGTTCGGGCGACGGCGTATCGGTCGCCGCGGCGCGCGCCGGCAGGGCGGTCGCCGCGCCGGCGGCGGCGGAGGTCAGCAGAAAAGCGCGGCGATCGAGCATCGGATTCCCCTTGGTTGCCGCGCAGGTTAGCGCGTCCGCGTCGTCACACAAGGCGGCGTCGGACGGACGTGTCGGTACACGGCCGCGCTGACGGCGACGACCGTCAGCGCGGCCGCGGCGTGGCCCGGCGCGCGCCGGCCAGCGCCGCGAAGGCCAGCGGGAGCAGCCAGACGACCCGGCTCTGGAACCGCGGTTCGGGCGAGGCGAGCGCGCCGCAGACCACGGCATTGACCAGCACGCCGGCGACGAGCAGGACCGCGAACATGTCGGCGTCGGTGCGGCCCGCCACCGGCGGTCCGCCGCGTCGGCGGAACGCGAAGTACAGCAGGCCGCCGGCACTAAGGATGACGATGCCGAGGTTGATCCGGCTGATGGTGTCGAGGGTGACGTCGCCCTGTCCGACGCGCGACGCGGCGATCCGGTCGAAGACGGCGGCAGGAAACGAATCGTGGAAGTTCTGCCGCGCCTTGGCGGACAGCTTGAGCGTGTCGAGGTCGAACAGGACGGTCTGGCGCACGACGTCGCGCGCCGTGCCGACGATCACCCCGACCGGATCGAACAGGATGACGGCCTCGGCGAACTTCGTCTGCTCGTCCGACAGCCGGCGCTGCGTCGCCGGGTCGGCGACTTCGAACACGCCTTTATGCGGATTGGTGCTCGACAGGAAATCGACCCAGCCGACCGGCAGGCGCGGGGCGAACTGGCACACGGCGAACCCCGCGCCCGGACATCTGGCGCGGATATACTTCATCCCGGGCCCCATCTCGACGAGATGCGCCGTGATGTGCGGCAGCAGCAGCGGGCGCTCGCCCGTCAGCCGGGTGGCGACGACGTTGAACGCCAGCGTGGCGACGATGCCGACGACCTCGCAGCCGACCAGTAGCAGGATCGCTCCGCCCCGTTTGAACCGCGCCCGGCGGGTGACGTAGACGAGCGCCACCAGCACGATGATCAGGCCGAGGATCAGCAGATGGCTGGGATGGGTGCACGCCGCATAGGCGCCGATACCGAACAGGCAGAGCCGGTCGCGCCTGAGCAGGCGGTCCCAGAACGCGACCGTGACGGCGGCGACGAGGATGACGACCGCCGCGAAGATGTCGGGCATGATATAGGCGACGAAAACGCCGGCGTCGGTCAGCAGCGCGATCACGGCGATGGCCGCGACATAGAACCATGTCCGCTGGTTAAGTCCGCGCAGCAACGCGATGGCGGCGACGCACGCCACGGCGGCCGCCTGAACGACGATCGTCAGCCAGAAGTTCGACAGGCGGTAGCCGAGAAACGCCAGCAGGCCATAATATACCGAGCGGTTGCCGGTGACCGCCTTCGGCGCGGTGTCGGAGCTTCCGGCAACGGGTGCCGCTGCTGCCGCGCCGCTCGAGATCGCCGTGCGCGACTTCCACGCCCGGTCGTCGATCCGGGAGCCGAGGATCTTCGTCGCGACGACCGATCCGCCGCGGACGTACGATCGGCTGTCGTTGAAGAAGACCGCATAGCCGTTCCAGACGGCGAACGAGCACAGGATGAGCGCGCCGATGACGGCGACGATATAGGGCTGCCATCCCGCCGGATGCCGTTTCATCGGAGTTCGCACGACTGACCTACCTCCGTTGCTACCTCACCGCCGAGGACCGTCGCCGCACCTGCCGCGGCCCGGCGTCGCGGCGCAGGCAACGGCAGGTCGCACCGGGTCCGCACTGACGTAAGCCCCCCCGTGCCGTTGTCGTGAAACGGCCGGGTGCGGGCAAGCGATATTCGGCGACGCGAGGCGGCGATCATCCGGGCGATCACGATGAATGCGCCGGGCATGGGCCGATTTATGATGCAGTGCAAAAAACCGGTTGAGGCGGGTATCGGGGTCGGCCTATATCGGTCGTCGAGCGCGCGATGATCCCTGAATAGCCGGTCGTAAGAAAATCTAAATATCAGGAGCGGACATGCCACCAGCGGTTCTAGATGGTGCGATGTCTTCGGACGCCAAGAAGCGGCGCGCACGCCTCGCCGATTATCTTGCTATCGCCCGCCTCGATCACAGTACAAAGCACATCTTCATCGTGCCGGGCATCTTCCTCGCGGTCCTGCTGCGCGGCGTCCATAGCAGCAATCTCGTCCTGTCGGTCGCGCTGGGCTTCGTCGCCGCGATCGCCATCGCTTCGGCCAACTATGTCATCAACGAGTGGCTCGATCGCGAATCCGACCGCCACCACCCGACCAAATCGCAGCGCTCGGCCGTCCAGACCGAACTCAACGGCACCATCGTCTGGCTCGAATGGGCGGTGTTCGTCGCGGTCGGCCTCGGCGCGGCCGCGGTGGCGAGCAAGACGATGCTGCTCGTCGCGATCATCTTCGCCCTGCAGGGCATCTTCTACAACGTCCCGCCGCTGCGGCTGAAGGACCACGCCTATTTCGACGTCATTTCGGAATCGATCAACAACCCGCTGCGGCTGATGATCGGCTGGACGATGATCGACCCGACGACCCTGCCGCCGTCGTCGGTCATCCTCGCCTACTGGCTCGGCGGCGCGTTCCTGATGGCGGCCAAGCGCCTGTCCGAATATCGCGAGATCGTCGCGTCGCACGGCAAGAGCCAGCTCAGCCTCTATCGTCGCAGCTTCGCCGCCTACACCAGCGAGTCGCTGACCATCTCGTGTTTCGTCTACACGCTGCTGTCGAGCTTCTTCCTCGCCATCTTCCTCATCAAGTACCGCGTCGAATATATCATCGCGCTGCCGGTGATCACCGCGCTGTTCGCCTATTACCTGTTCCTGTCGATGGCGGCGGGATCGGCCGCCCAGAAGCCCGAGAAGCTGTATCGCGAGCGCGGGCTCATCCTGCTCGTCGTCCTGCTGGTCGTCGTCTTCGTCGTGACGACGCTCGTCGACATTCCCGCGCTCGCCCTGCTGACCGACCAGCGCTTCATCTCGCTGTGACCGCGATCGACTGGGCGACAATCGGCCTGGTCGTCTTCGATGTCGACGGCACGCTGTACGACCAGCGCCCACTGCGTCTGCGGATGGCGCGCGACCTGCTGATCCACAGCGCGCTGCGGTTCGACCGGTCGACCCTGCGCATCCTGTCGGCCTACCGCCGTATCCGCGAGGAACTGGGCGACGCCGAGGTCGCCGATTTCGAGCCGGTGCTGATCGAGCGGACCGCCGCCGCCACGGGTTGCGCGCCGGCGGCGGTCCGCGCCGCGGTCGACGACTGGATCGAACGGCGGCCGCTGCCCTATCTCATGGCGTGCCGCTATCCGGGCGTCGGCGAACTGTTCGCCGCCCTGCGCCGTCGGGAGAAGGCCGTCGGCATCCTGTCGGACTACCCCGCGACGGCCAAGGTCGCCGCCCTCGGCCTGGCCGCCGATGTCGTCGTTTCGGCGGGGGATGACGCGGTTCGCCGGCTCAAGCCCGATCCGCGCGGGCTCGAACACCTGCTCGCCACCACCGGCATCCGCCCCGAAGCCGCCGTGATGATCGGCGACCGGGTCGAGCGCGACGGGGCGATCGCCGTGCGCGTCGGGATGCGCGCGCTGATCCGCTCGTCGCAACCGATCGCCGGGTGGCAGACGTTCCGCCGGTTCGACGATCCGCTCTTCGCCCCGCTCCTCGCCGCCTGACCGGGCGCGGCGAGCCTTGGGTCGCCGCGATAATCGACGCAGAGGCCGATCGGCGCGACGGCGAAGAACGGCGCGGAACGCGGGTGCGGCCGCCACGCCGCGCGCCGAAACGCCGCACGGCCGCTGGCGAGTGGGGCGGGTTGAGCCCCCGCCATTCCGGCAGACCCTTGGGAGAGAATCATGCCCGCACGTTTCGTCGCCACCGAGAACGCCTTCGAGAAGGGCGTCGACAGCATCACGCCGGCCGCCGCGATCAAGCTGATCGACGGCTGGGAAGAAGCCCTGAAGGACGCCGAGATCACCGGCGCCAAGGGCATCGTCGCCGACCTCGAGCGGCTGAAGAAGGCGCTCCACGCCGACACGCCCGACGGCGAGAAGATCAAGACGCTGGTCGGCAAGCTCGGCGAGGCGACGACGAAGATCGCCGGCCACGCCGACGACAAGACCAAGGACAAGGTGGCGGCGCTGGGGAAGACGCTGAGTTCGCTGTAGGCGTTCTGCGCGACGCTCCGATCGCGGGAACCTCGGTCTTCCCCGTTGGCGGGGAGGGTCGATCCTCCCCGGCACGGGGAGGGGAACCATCGCTCGTCCGCGATGGTGGAGGGGCGGTTCAGCCGGGCACGCGCTGGTGCCGATCGAACCGCCCCTCCGTCGCGCGAGGGCGCGCCACCTCCCCGCGAGCGGGGAGGATCGCCGTGCGCCGCCTCCCGCTGTCGGTAATTACCCGCTGACCTTCACGCCCTTCCAGAACGCCACCCGGCCCTTGATTTCCGCCGCCGCCGCCTTCGGCTCGGCATAATACCACGCGGCGTCGGCGTTGGTCTTGCCGCCGGCGGTCACCGAATAATAGTTCGCCGTCCCCTTCCACGGGCAGCCGGACGTCGTCGCGCTCGGGCTCAGCACGCCGGCACTGACTGCCGACAGCGGGAAATAATAGTTGTTCTCGACGACGACGGTGTCGTCCGATTCGGCGATGACGGTGTCGTTCCAGACGGCTTTGACCATATCGGCGCTCCTTGGGGCTGCCTAATTATAGCGCAGTCAGGTGGACTGCGCGTGGCCCGTCGTTGACGCGGCGGCGACCGCGCGTGACGCATCGCCGATGCGGGCGTGGTAGCGCGGGCGGTCCGCGGCGGTCGCACGGAAATCAACAACTTGGCCGGCCGAAGTCGCCACGCCCCCGGTCACCGGAACGGCGGCTCGTCGAACGCCCGGAGCTTGCGCGAATGGAGCCGGTCGCCCGCCGCGCGCAGCCGGTCGATCGCCGCGATGCCGATCCGCAGGTGCTCGCTGATCGCCCCCTCGTAGAAGCGGTTGGCCTGCCCCGGCAGCTTGATCTCGCCGTGCAGCGGCTTGTCGCTGACGCACAGCAACGTGCCGTAAGGTACTCTAAACCTGTAACCTTGAGCGGCGATCGTCGCCGACTCCATGTCGACCGCGACCGCTCTGGACTGGTTGAAGCGCAGCGCCGAGCGGCTGAAGCGCAGCTCCCAGTTGCGGTCGTCGGTGGTGACCACCGTGCCGGTCCGCAGCCGCGGCTTGAGCGCGTCGCCGCGCAGGCCCGTGATGTCCTCGGCGGCGGCGCTAAGGGCCTGCTGCACCTCGGCAATCGGCGGGATCGGGACCTCGGGCGGCAGCACGTCGTCGAGCACATGGTCGTCCCGCAGATAGGCGTGCGCCAGGACATAGTCGCCGATCCGCTGGCTCGGCCGCAGCCCACCGCAATGGCCGATCATCAGCCACGCCTCGGGCCGCAGCACGGCGAGATGGTCGGTGATCGTCTTGGCGTTGGCCGGCCCGACGCCGATGTTGACGAGGCTGATCCCGCCCCGCCCCGGCGCGGTCAGGTGGTACGCCGGCATCTGGTGCCGCCGCCACGCCCCGTCGGCGATCGCCCGGCGCGGGTCGGGATCGTCGCGCCCGATGACGACGCCGCCGCTGCACGACAGCGCGATATAGCGCGTGTCGTTAGCCAGCTGGCGGCACGCCCACTCAACGAATTCATCGACATAGCGGTGATAGTTGGTCAGCAGGACGTACTGCTGGACGTCCGCCGCCGGGGTCCCGGTATAGTGCTTGAGGCGCGCGAGGCTGAAGTCGGTGCGCGGCGCATCGAACAGCGCCAGCGGCCGGGTCGCGGCGAGCGACAGGTCCCACAGCCCGTCGGGCAGCTCGTCGCCGATATGGGCGAGCTCGGTCGTCGGGAACCAGCGCGCCAGCTCGCCCGCCGCCGCGGCGTCGAGGCGCAGGTCGTCGGCCCCGTCGAGAACGTAAGGGTAAGGGATCTCGACCGCCGACCGTGCGACGTCGATCTCCACGCCGAAGTCGGCGGTCAGCAGGTCGAGCTGCTCGACGAGGTAGTCGCGGAACAGGTCGGGCTGCGTCACCGTCGTCGTGTAGAGGCCGGGCACCGTGACGCGGGCATAGGCCCGGATCAGGCGCGGCGCACCGCCGCCGCGATAACGCAGCCGAAGCTCGGGATAGGCGAAGACCCCGGCTGCCCGTACGGCGGCGTCCGGCGGCGTGCCGTCGTCGAGATACGCGGCCAGCGCCGCCCGCAACGCCGCGGTCGACGCGGCGTGGATCGCGCCGAGCGCGTCGACGATGGCGGCGGAGGCTCCGGGGACGAGGGTCGGCATGGCCGCGCCATGCCCGATAATCGGCGGACGGTCGACTGTCGGGTGCGGACCGTCGTCGACGACCAGCGTCACGGTCTGCAGCAGGCGACCGCGCCGGGGTTACCGATTGATTAACCTACCGTGTGGAACTCCATCTTACGAACCCGGTTCGCGTCGGAGGCACAACCGGAGGACGCGCGTCGTGGGCAACGGCTGGATCTATCCCTTCATTGTCGTCGGTGGTGTCCTGCAGGCGATGGGCGGGCCGATGAACAACCAGCTCAAGAACTCGGTGAGCAATCCGTGGTTTGCCAGCGTCATCTCGTTCGGGCTGGTGACGATGCTGTTCATCGCCCTGTTCGCGATCCTCCCCCGGCCGCTGCCGACCGCCGAGGGCCTGTCGACGATGCCGTGGTGGGCCCCGATCGGCGGGATCGTCGGAGCGGTCGCGGTCTACGCCGGGCTGACACTGGTCCAGAAGGTCGGCGCGGGACCGTACACCGGGCTGACGATCACGGCGGCGCTCATCACCTCGCTGGCGATCGACCATTTCGGCATGTTCAACATGGAGGTGCACCCGATTAACGCGTGGCGCATTGGCGGGGCGCTGCTGATGGTCGGCGGGATCGCCCTGATCGCGCGGCACTGATCGGCCGATGCTGTGCTGGATTCATTTCGGCGATGTCCACGCGGCCGACGACGACGACGACTGGCGCAGCGTCGACGACCTTGCCGCTCTCGCCCGTCAGGCCATGGGCGCGGGCGCGCTCGATTTCGCCTATGTCCCTGGCGACATCGCCAACCACGGCACGGCCGAGCAGTATGCCCGGGTGCGCGAAGCGCTGGCCCCGCTGACCCTGCCGTGCTTCGCGATCCCAGGCGATCACGATTTCGAGCCGGGTACGCTCGACGCTTTCTACGCGGGGCTGGCGGCCGACCCGCTGCCACGGGCGATCATGATGAAGGGTCGGCGCTGCCTGTTCCTCGACATCGTGTCGAACGGGAGCGGCGGCCCCGATTTCCGCCTTGGGCCGGATCAGACCGGGTGGCTGCGTGACCAGCTTGCCGTCTCCCGGACCGACGCGGCGGCGCCGCTGGTGTTCATGCACGCCTTCCCCGGCGACCTGTGGCAGGATGCGGCGACCATCGGGCAGCTGTTCGCCGAGTACGACGTCGCCGCCGTCGATACCGGGCACACCCATTATAACGAGCTGCTCAACGACGGCCGGGTGATCTACACCGCGACGCGCTCGACCGGGCAGATCGAGGAGGGGCCGGTCGGCGCATCGTTCCATGCTGTCGACGGGTCGGTCGTCAGCGTCCGGTTCAAGGAACTCGCCCGGCCATGGCCGTTCGTGCTGATCACGTCGCCCGCCGACCGGCGGCTGGTGACGGATCCGACGCGGCGCGACCAAGTGCCGGGGCACGCTTTCACCGTTCGCGCCAAGGTGTTCGGCGACCAAATCTCAGTGGTCGAGCTGATCGTCGACGACCACGCTGCCGTTCCGATGACGTTCGACGGGGAGTGCGTCTGGCGCGCCGACGTGGCCGGGCTCGACGACGGCGAACACCGGATCGCCGTCGTGGCAGCGGGGACGAACGGCGCGTCCGACCGCGACACGATCACGGTAGCCGTCGCGCAGGTGCCCGCCGGCGAACGCCCGCCGGTGGGTCGCCGTCCCGGCCACGCCGATCACTCGATCGGCCCGTGGCCCGAACACGGCCTGCTCGGCACCCAGCTCGGGCCGAACAGCAACGGCCGCGCGTGGTGAGCCCGTCCCCGCCCGACCGCCGTGCGACGCGGCCGCTCGAGGCGCTCAACTTCGTCATGGCCGACATGCAGGCCGGCATCGGGCCGTTCCTCGGCGTGTTCCTCCAGCAGCGCGGCTGGACGCCCGACCGAATCGGGCTGGCGATGACGCTCGGCGGCGTCGCCGGCGTTGCGGCGACGGCACCTGCAGGGGCGCTGATCGACGCCACGTCGCGCAAGCGGACCTGGGTCATCGTCACCGGCGTCCTGACGGTGCTCGCCTCGGGGCTGATCTGGCTGTCGCAGTCGTTTGGCGTCATCGCCGCATCACAGATCGCCACCGCGATCGCGGGCGCGGCGATCGGCCCAGCGGTCGCGGGCATCACGCTCGGCATCGTCAAACAGGCCGGGTTCAACCGCCAGCTCGGCCGCAACCAGGCGTGGAACCACGCGGGCAACATGGTCGGAGCCGGGCTGTCGGGGTATCTCGGCTACCGCTTCGGCTTCATCGCGATCTT
>CAHJWP010000037.1 GCA_903642255.1 Sphingomonadaceae bacterium
CGCGACATCCCACCAGACCGTCAGACCTGCCGCATCCAGTGCGTCGACGAGTGATCGTACACGCTCGCGATCTTCTCTCTTATAGGATACGAAGACTTTCGCCACGTCTCTTTCCGATCGTGCCTATCACCCTACGCTATACGTACCGATTGTCACCAAGACGTGCCGGCCATGTAACAGCCGCCGCCGGGATCACGATGCGCCGCTCTTTGCCCGCGGTCGGGCAGTCGAACCAGTTCCATGTTCCACGTGCGGCGGGAGCATGACGGTGTGCCGAAACCAGACGATCCGTTTGCTGCACGACGGTGCGCGGCTGCGGTAAAAGTCCGTATTGGACCTGTCGGCGTTTCCCGGTGAACGACTAAGATCAGCCGAAAACCCGCTCGCAACAGGCGGCTCGGCGTTCGCTTCTACGCCGAGCACCTTTGTGCAATCGGGACGGCAACCGTTTTGGAAAGAGGCTTGCAAGCGGTATTTGCCAACGTGTTGACGCCCGGAGGATGGCGATAGTCGATGCGTCGCGCAGCGCTATCCAGCCCGTCACTGCCTATGTGTGGTACGGTTGCATATCATCGCCCGCCACCTCGCTATCGGGCACGACGTCGACCTCGACCGTGAGGCGCTGACCGCCTGGCGCGAGGATGATGCCGTCGATCGGAGCGGCGTCGGCATAGTCGCGACCCGTGGCAAGGACGATATGGCTGTCGTTCGCGTGCACGGCGTTCGTCGGGTCAAAGCCGATCCAGCCGCAGGTTTCACCGCACCACAGCGCGACCCATGCATGCGTCGCGTCCGCTCCGGCCAGTCGCGGCCGCCCAGGCGGGGGTCGCGTCCGCAGATAGCCGCTGACATAGGCCGCCGGCAGGCCGAGGCCGCGCAGCCCGATGATCATTATGTGGGCGAAATCCTGACAAACGCCGCTACGGCGTTCGAACGCCTCCAGCGCCGGTGTAGAGACGGTGGTCGCTTCCGGATCGTACGTGAAATCGGCGTGTATTCGCGCCATCAGATCGCTCGCTGCCGTGCCGATGTCGCGCCCACTCGCGAAACTGGCACGGGCATAATCGGTTATCAAGGCTGCTAGGGGCGTCCGCCGTGTCGGGTAAAGGTAGGCAGCGGGACTGTCGGGACCCAGTCCCGGCACGGCGACCGCCGCGGCGACGACGGCTTGCCAGTTCGGGCTTTCACAGGCCGGGGAAGAGGCGTGGACGTCGACCCGCGAGCGAGCATCGACGACGAACCGATCATGCGACTGGTCGATGACGATAGTTTGGGTTTCCTCGCCGAACGCGCCGCGCGCGATCCTTAGGCTCGTCGGCGCGGGCGTGACCGCGATGCTGTTCGCCAGCAGCGTCTGCCGGCGCGACGAGACCGGCGTCAGGCGCAGCATGCACCGCGCGAAGCCGACCGGTTTGTCATAATTGTACGTCGTCCGGTGGCTGACCGTGTAGATCATCCCAGACTAGCGAGCTTGATTGTCGGCACGGCTTGCGCGCCCTGCAGGAAGTAGCGGTCGGCGACCGCGCCCGACAGGTGCAGCAGGCTTTGCTCGAACCGGGTGATCTGGTCGATCGTCAGGTCGCCCGCCTCGCTCGTCTCGATCTCGGTGCACAGCGGCAGCACGACACGCTGCGGCGCCTCGAGCATACCGTCGTCGAGCAGCGTTGGCAGGGCCGCGAGGTGCTCCTTGAGCGCCCTAACCTGGAACGCGAGCGATCGGGCGTTGAATCCATCGAGCATGACCATGTCGCGCACGGGGATTAGCGCGAGCCCAACCAGGTAGCGTGCACGGTAAGTGATCTGACTGTCGACGAGATCGAGCAGCAGGTCGAGGTCGTCGGTCGTCGCCGCATCATGCGCGAAGGTCCGTGCCATGCGGCAGGCGTTGATGCCGCGCTCGATCCGCCGTCCGAGGTCGAGAAAACGCCAGCCGGCAACGCGGTTCATGTTCTCCTGCGCCAGCCCTGACAACGCCGCTAGAACCTGCAGCGCGCGCTCGACCTGCTGAAGCGCCTCGGCTTCCGAGCGCGGTGCGCGGTCGGTCGCCGACAACTCGGTCGCGAGATCGAGCAGCAGTGTCCAGAAATCGGCGGACAACCGTTCGCGCATGCTGGCAGCTGTCCGGCGCGCGGCGCGCACGAGGTAAATGACCGAGCCATAGGCATCCTGGTCGCGCAAGGCGTTGCTGGCCGCGGGGAGCGAACCGGCACCGAGTGCCGCCTCGTCAAGCGCGCCCCATGCGATCAGAAGTTGCTGGAGCCCTGCCAACGTCTCACCGCCGCTGTGGATCGCCGCTTCGGCGGCCATCAGACTTGTGCAGAGACTGCGGACCAGCCGCAGCGTCGCCTCGGCGCGCTCGAGGTAACGACCGAGCCAGAACAGGTTGTCGGCGGCGCGGCTCGGCAGATGGCCAAGGATACGGCGAACGCGGACATCATCCTTGCTCGCCAGCAGCGTCATCCCTTCGGTAGGCGCGTCGTCGATCACCCAGACGTCGGCGGTTCGCGCGTCGTCGCCCATTGATATGGCGCGAACGTCCAACCGCTCCGAGGTCCGGCAAAAGCCACCGGGCATGACGCGGAATCCGTCGGGGGTCCACGCCGCGTAAACCCGCAGCACAAACGGCGCGGCTTCGAGCCGATCGTCGCGCAGCACCGGCATCGTCGACAGACGGACGATCTCCTGCCCGACGAAATCGCCCGGGCGGTCGCGGAGCCGGGCGGTCAGCGCCGCCCGCGCATCGGACGACAGATCGGCCATCAGGCGTCCGCGCGCATCGCCGTGGTCGGCGTCGAACGCGTTGAAGGCGGGCGCGATCACAAGGTTGTCGATATCATGTTCGACCCGGTCGCGTTCCGCCGGCTGGCCGCACCACCATGTCGCAACGTTGGGCAGCTTCAAATTCTCGCCGAGGATATGCCGGCATAGCTGCGGCAGGAAGCCGAGCAGCGCTTTTGATTCCATGACCCCGCTGCCAGGCAGGTTGACCACAGCGACGCCGCCGGCCCGGATCGCCTCGAGCATGCCCGGCGTGCCGAGCTGCGATGCGCTGTTGAGCTCGAGCGGATCAAGGAAATCCGCGTCCACCCGGCGCAGGATAACGTCGGCGCGCTTCAGCCCTGCGATGGTTCGGACATAGACCTTGCCGTCGCGGGCGACCAGATCGGCACCCTCCACGAGCAGGAAGCCGAGGTAGCGCGCCAGATGCGCCTGCTCGAAATAAGTTTCGCTGAACGGCCCGGGCGTGAGCAGGCAGATGCGCGGGTCGCTGCGCTCTGCGGTCGCCGCCAGCCCCTTGCGCATCCCGTCGAAGAACGGCGCGAGGCGCTGGACGTGCATCGCGTTGTACAGTGCAGGATAGGCGCGCGACAGGACCAACCGGTTCTCGAGCGCGTAACCTGCCCCCGACGGTGCCTGGGTGCGGTCGTCGAGCACCCACCAGCGGCCGTCCGGGCCGCGACCCAGATCGACCGCGTAGAGCGGCATGTAGCGGCCGCCGGGCGGCTTGATCCCCGACATGGCGCGAATGAAATCGAGGCTTCCGGTCAGGGCGGCCGCGGGAATGGCACCGCTGGCGACGAGGTTGGCCTCGCCATAGACATCCTGGAGGATCGCCTCGATCAGCGTGGCGCGCTGTTCGACCCCGGCTGCGATCTGGGCCCATTCGCGGTGGCCGAGGATCAGTGGCAGCGGGTTCAGCGGCCAGCTGCGCTCGGCCTCCTCGCCATAGATACGGTATGACACACCAGTATCGCGGATATGGCGCGTCGCGAGGTCGAACCGGCTTCGCGACTCGGCCTCGGAATATTCGGCAAACCCGCCGAGGAAGGCGAGCCAGTCGGTGCGCGGCCGGCGCGTAACGTCGAACAGCTCGTCGGGGACGCCGGGAAGAGTGCGATAGTCGCGCAGCCAGCGCGACAGTCGCGCCGCCGCCGCCGGGTGGAGGTCACCCAGGCTTGATGCCAACGGGGTATCAACGTCCAAGCGGCCGCCGTAGATCGAGGGTCAGTGGAAATTCGCCGGTGCGCTCGGGCAGCGGTGGCTTGACCGAGCCGGGGCTGTGGCCGTGTTCGATGAAGCGCGCCTTGCGCCGCGCCTGTGCCTCGAAGGCATTCACCGGAAAGGTTTCGTAGTTGCGCCCACCGGGGTGGATGACGTGGTAGACGCAGCCGCCCAACGATCGCGCATGGGCGCGGTCGATGATGTCGAAGGTCAGCGGCGCGTCGACCGCGCGGGTCGGGTGGAGGCCGCTGCGCAGCTTCCACGCCTTGTAGCGCACGCCGGCGACCGCCTGCATCGAGCTGCCGGTCGCCGTCATCGGCAGCATGCGGCCGTTGCACGTGACGACGTGACGCTCGGGATTATACCCATCGACGCGGACTTGCAGGCGCTCGACCGACGAGTCGACGAAGCGCACCGTGCCCGAGCCCGATCCTTCCTCGCCCATGACGTGCCACGGCTCAAGGGCATGCCGCAGCTCGAGCGACACCGGCCCGTACTGGACCTGCCCATGAACCGGAAAGCGGAAGGCGCGCTGCGCCTCGTACCACTGGCTGTCGAAGGCATAGCCGGCCCGGTTCAGGTCGGCGAGCACCTCGCCGAAGTCGCTCCAGACGAAATGCGGCAGCATGAAGCGATCGTGGAGCCCCGTGCCCCAGCGAACGAGCGGCCCATCCTGCGGCTCGCGCCAGAACCACGCGATCAACCCGCGGATCAGGAGCTGCTGGGCGAGACTCATCCGCGCATCGGGCGGCATCTCGAAGCTGCGGAATTCGAGCAGGCCGAGCCGTCCGGTGGGACCGTCGGGCGAATACAGCTTGTCGATGCAGATCTCGGTCCGGTGGGTGTTGCCGGAAACGTCGGTCAGCAGGTTGCGCAGCAGCCGGTCGACCAGCCACGGCGGCGGCCGTTTTGCCTTCGGCCCAGGGATCATGCTCAACGCGATCTCGAGCTCGTACAGCGCGTCGTGGCGCGCTTCGTCGATGCGCGGGGCCTGGCTCGTCGGCCCGACGAACAATCCGGCGAACAGGTACGACAGTGACGGGTGGCGCTGCCAATAGATCAGCAGGCTTTTCAGGACGTCGGGACGGCGAAGGAACGGCGAGTCGGCCGGGCTCGCGCCGCCGACGACGACATGGGCACCGCCGCCCGTGCCGGTATGACGACCGTCGGTCATGAACTTGTCGGCACCAAGACGGGTCGCGCGCGCATCTTCATAGACGCCGGTGGTGATCTGGACGGCTTCACGCCAGCTCGATGCCGGCTGGACATTGACTTCTATGACGCCGGGGTCTGGTGTGACCTTGAGGACGCCGAGCCGCGGGTCACCGGGCGGTGGGTAGCCTTCGAGCCGGACCGGCTGCCCCGCGGCCGCGGCCGCGAGGTGTGCGACCAGTTCGAGATAATCCTCTAGCCGCGCAATAGGTGGCATGAAAACATACAGCAGGCCATCGCGGACCTCGACACTGAGCGCGGTGCGGACCGCCGCCGCTTTGCGCCGCGACGCACTGACGACAGCAGCCGAAATGTTGGCGAAATCGGGCAATGGACCCCGCTCGACGTACGGATCGAGCGGAACAATGTGCGGGTAATCCTTGTCGTCGAGCTGCGGCAGCGTGTCGAGCGGCAGCCGCAAGCCGAGCGGTGAGTCGCCGGGGACGACGTACAGCGCCTCGCGAGTGAACTGCCATGCCTCGCTCAGCCAGCCCTTGCCCTCGGCGCGGCCAATAGCGCGCCGCAGCGGCAGGACATAGCCAACGGCCTTCGACAGGCCGCCCTGCATAGCCCGGCGCAGTCGCGCGCGCGATGCCGGATCGTCGATCGCCGTGGCGTCGAGCGTGATGTTGGCCGGCAGGTCGCCTTCGGTCTTGATGAAGTGCAGTGCATCCTCACGCGCCGCGATGACGAAGCCTGGATCGAGGCCGAGCCGCGTCGCCAGACGGGTGACGAGGGCTTCGGCGTCGGCAACGGTCGCTGACGTCTCCGTTGCAGGCTCGTCGTTTTCCAGTGGCCAGATCTGCAGGCCGTCGCGGCGCCAGTAGAGGCCGAGCGCCCAACGGGGCAGCGCCTCGCCGGGGTACCATTTGCCTTGGCCGTAATGGAGCATGCCGCCCGGTCCGAACCGGTCGCGCAGCCGGCCGAGCAGCTGTTCGGCGATGCGCGGCTTGGTCGGGCCCGACGCATCGATATTCCATTCGTCCGCCTCGAAGTCGTCGATCGACACGAAGGTCGGCTCACCGCCCATGGTCAGGCGCACGTCCTGCGCCTGAAGGTCGGCCTCGACCTGTTCGCCGACGCGGTCCAGCGCGTCCCAGTCGGCGTCTTCGAACGGACGGGTGATCCGGATCGGCTCGACCAGCCGCGTGACCGACATTGCAAAGTCGAACCGGTCCGCCGGCCGGCTCGCCACGCCCGTGATCGCAGCGGCCGAGTGGTAATGTGGTGCGGCCGCGAGCGGAATATGGCCTTCGCCGCATAAAAGGCCGGACGTCGCGTCGAGGCCGATCCAGCCCGCACCGGGAATATAGACCTCTGCCCAGGCATGGAGATCGGTGAAGTCGGTACGCGTCCCGAGCGGCCCCTCGACGGGATCGATGTCGGCGCGGAGCTGGATCAGATACCCCGAGACGAAGCGTGCCGCGAGGCCGAGCCGGCGCAGCAACTGGACCAGCAGCCAGCCGCTGTCACGGCATGAGCCGCTCGCCCGGGCCAGCGTCTCGTCGGGGGTCTGCACCCCCGCCTCCATCCGCACGACATAGCTGACGGCGCGCGAAATCTGGGCGTTGACGCCAACGATGAAGTCGACCGTGCCCTGGCCATCGGGCCGGAGCGCGTTGAACATCGCTTCGAGCTCGGGACCGTCATCGTCGACGGCGAGAAACGGAGACAGATCCTGTGCCAGCTGCGCGGGATATTCGAACGGCAGCGTCATCGCATAGGGTTCGACGAAGAAGTCGAACGGATTGACCACGACCATCTCGGCGGTCAGATCGACGGTGACGCTGAATTCCGTCGTCGGCTCGGGGAAGACGATCCGGGCCAACCAGTTGCCGTGCGGATCCTGCTGCCAGTTGATGAAGTGCGCTGTAGGCGTCACCTTCAGCGAATAGCTCGGGATCCGGGTCCGGGTATGCGGAGCCGGGCGCAGCCGCACGACGTGCGGACCCAGCGTGACCGGTTCGTCATAGCGATATTCGGTGACGTGGTTGAGCGCAGCGATGACCGACAGAGGAACTTCCAGACTTTGACGCGAGTGTTCTCACCTTAGGGGCGACGCTGCACGCGGGCAACGCAGGTCCCATTGCTCAGATCGACGTCACCTCGTCGGTATGAACCTTGAATCCGTTGAGCCAAGTCGGCCCGAACGTCGTCGTAAGCGCCGTATCGGTGGCATCGCGACCGCGCGCCATAAGGATGCGGCCGATACGCGGATGATTGTGCCGGGCATCGAAGGTGTGCCAGCCGTCGCCGAGATAGACATCAAACCACGCGTGGAAATCCATCGCGGTCGGTGCCGGCGGCACGCCGATATCACCGAGATACCCTGTGCAGTAGCGCGCCGGGATGTTCATGCAGCGACATAGCGCCACGGCGAGATGGGCGAAATCGCGGCAGACGCCGACCTGATCCTCGTGACCCTCCCATGCCGTGCGTGTCGGGTTGGCATGCTCATAGCCATAGGTCATCCGCCGATGAGCATAGTCGACGATGGTCTGCACCCGCGACCAGCCCGGCGCGATGTGCCCGAACATGTCCCACGCGACCTGCGACAGACGATCGGTTTCGCAATATCGGCTGCCGAGCAGATAGATCATCACGTCGTCCGGCAGGTCCTCTACCGAGTGTTGCACGGCGTCGGGGGATTGAACATCGGCTTCGCCGCTATCCCACATCACGAAGTCGCACGACAATGTCGTGTTTCCCGGAGGCAGTGTCATGCGGGTACAGATGTTGCCGAACCGGTCGACATAATCGTGACTGGGCAGTTCGGGAATGGTCGCGAAGCGCTGCGGCGTTCGGAGGTCCTTCGAGCGCGACGGATGGACCTTGAGCATCGCTGTCATCGCCGTCGGGACATTGACGCCGAGGATGAGTTCGTATCCGGCGCGGATCAGCATCAAAGGCCCCCAGGCGGCAAGTGCGAACCGGAACTGCGTGCGCGGCAGTCCGGATATGGCGGTCCCGACAACGGAGGGCTTGCCCTACGTCAATTCCGTGTTCAGTAATAGATGGTTGCTGCAACGCACAACAGGGGGATACGTCGTTGACGGACGCAGGCGAGCGGGTACCAACACGGCGCGAGGTGCTGCACGCGATCGGCGTCATGGGCGGGGCGTCCGTCCTGTATCAGGCGATGGCGACGATGGGCCACGCCGCCGAGACCCAGTTCGCCGGGCCGCCGAACCTTTCGGGCGCTCGGCCGGGTGCCTCGGTGCTGGTGCTGGGGGCGGGCCTCGCCGGCATGCTGGCGACGTACGAGCTCGGCAAGGCTGGCTATACGGTCCAGATCCTCGAATACAACATGCGGCCCGGCGGCCGGAACTGGTCGCTGTACGGCGGCGACACCTACACCGAGTTGGGCGGTGCGACGCAGAAGATAGGGTTCGCGCCGGGCAACTACCTCAACCCCGGGCCGTGGCGCATTCCCTATCACCACCGGACTTTGCTGCATTATTGCAAGGCCTTCGGCGTCGCCCTCGAGCCGTTCATCCAGCTCAACCATCAGGCGCTGGTGCAAAGTGCCGGCGCGTTTGGCGGCAAGCCGCAGCGCTATCGCGACCTCGCCGCCGACTGGGACGGCAATGTCGCCGAATTGCTCGCCAAGGCGATCGACAACAAGGGCCTCGACACGGCGATGACCGCCGAGGATCGCGACCGGCTCAAGCTCGCGCTGCGCGAATGGGGTTTTCTCGACAAGGACTTGCGCTATGTGCGCGGCCTGAAATCGTCGCGGCGGCGGGGCTATGACCGGCCGCCGGGCGGCGGCGTCAACGGTGCTCCGATCCCGTCCGAGCCGATTCCGTTCAAGGACGTGATGGACTCGAAGGTCTGGGCGACGATCGCCCAGCACATGGAGAACGACCACCAGACGACGATGTTTCAGCCGGTCGGCGGTATGGGGATGATCGGCAAGGCATTCGGCCGGCAAGTCGCTGATAAGGTTCGCTTCGGGGCCAAGGTCACCAAGATCGACCAGAGCGGCGGGGCGGTGACGGTGACCTATACCGACCTCGCCAGCAACACCGTGCAGACCGCCAAGGCCGATTATTGCGTCTGCACCATCCCGCTCGGCATCCTCAGCCAGATCGATCTCGATGCCTCGACGGGCTTGCGCGCCGCGATCGCCGCCGTGCCCTACTCGAATTCGGTCAAGGTCGGGCTCGAGATGCGCAGCCGCTTCTGGGAGGAGGACGAGGCGATCTACGGCGGCATCAGCTTCACCGACCGAGCGATTTCAATGATTTCGTACCCCAGCGGCGGGATGCACAGCGCCGGGCCGGGGGTGATTCTCGGCGCATATACGTTCGGGCCGGCGTCGTACAAATTCGCCGGGATGCCGCCCGAGCAGCGGATCGCCGAGGCCTTGGAACAGGGGTCGGTGTTCCATCCGGGGCGGTACAAGGAGCAATTCATCGGCGGCGCGGCGGTGGCGTGGAGCCGGTCGCCGTTCACGCTCGGCTGCTGCGCGCAGTGGAACGAGGACACGAGAAAGGAGCATTATCAGACACTTGTCGCGGTCGACGACCGGATCGTGCTCGCCGGGGAACATGCATCCTACGTCGGATGCTGGATGGAGGGGGCGCTGCTGTCGTCCATCGACGCCATCACCCGGCTCCACAAGCGCGCACTGGAGGCGTAAATGATCAATCTTATCATCGGCTTGGCCCTTGCCGCGGGTGCCCCGCCGGGCGAACAGGTGTACCAGCAGGTGTGCCAGGCGTGCCACATGGCGAACGCGGGTGGAGCGGTCGGCGCGGGGCGCATCGCGGCGCTGGCGGCGGATAAGAACTTGAAATACCCCGAATATCCGATCTCGGTGGTGACCGGGGGGAAGGGCGCGATGCCGTGGTTCCGGGGTCAGCTGACCGATCAGCAGATCGCCGACGTCATCACCTATGTCCGCAGCCATTTCGGCAACAATTACAAGGGCATCGTCACCGCGGCGCAGGTCGCCGACAGCGGCGTCCCGGCTCCCCACGAAAGCGAGCGGTAAGCCACGGCTGCCGCGGTACAGCCGCGGTCCGTCCGCGGTACCACGCCCGCATCAGCCCCGCATCACTCCCGGACCGGCCCGGCTCAGCGACGGGCCCATCCCGCGCCGGCGATCAGCAGCTCGGCCGCCGCGTCGACGATGGCATCGGTGTCGAGGCGGTAGGCGCGGTACAGGTCGGGCAGCGTGCCGGTCTGGCCGAAGCGGTCGACGCCCAGGGCGGCGACGCGCATCCCCCGCACCCCGCCGAGCCACGACAGCGCCGACGGCGACCCGTCGATGATCGTCACCAGCCCGGCGTCGGGGGCGAGGACGGCGAGCAGGTCGTCGACGTGCGAAGCGGCGCCGTGCGACGCCGCCCGCCCCGCCGTCCACCGCGCCGCCTGGCCAGCGGTCCAGCCGCGGTGGAGGAGGTCGGGCGAGGTGACGTTGAGCACGCCGAGCCCCGGCAGGTCGTCGACCAGCGCGTCGTATGCCGCCAGCACTTCCGGCACGATCGCGCCGGTGAACACCAGCGCCGCCCCCGCCCCCGGTGCGGGGGCCCTGAGCCAGTAGCCCCCCTTGACCGCGTCGGCCTCCCAGCTGGCGTCGCCGCGCTCGATGTGCGCGACCACCCTGGTGGTCAGCCGCAGATACACCGACCCGCCGTCGTCGGCCTGCAAATGGCGGAAGGCGTGGCCCATCAGCAGCGCGAGCTCGTCGGCAAATGCCGGTTCGTAATAGGTCAGGCCGGGCTGGCCGATGCCGATCAGCGGCGAGTTGATCGACTGGTGCGCCCCGCCCTCGGGCCCGAGCGTCAGCCCTGACGGCGTCGCGACGAGCAGGAAGCGCGCGTCCTGATAGCAGCCGTAGTTGAGCGCATCGAGGCCGCGGGCGATGAACGGGTCGTAGACGGTGCCGATCGGCAGCAGCCGCGTGCCGAACAGCGGTGCGGCGAGGCCGAGCGCGGTCAGGGCGAGGAACAGGTTGTTCTCGGCGATGCCGAGTTCGAGGTGCTGCCCTGCCCCGCTGCCGCGCCACTTCTGCGGCGACGGGATCTTGGCGGCGTGGAACACGTCGGCCAGCTCGCTGCGCCGGAACAGCCCGCGCGCGTTGACGAACGCGCCGAGGTTGGTCGACACGGTGACGTCGGGCGAGGTCGTGACGATGCGGTCGGCGAGGGCGCGGGCTTGCGGGTCGGCCGACTTGGCGAGGTCGAGCAGGATGCGGCCGAACGCAGCCTGGGTCGACTGCTCCGCCCCGTCGGGGATGGGCAAGCGGGGGACCGCGATGGTGGCGACCGTGCCCCCCTCCCCTTCAGGAGAGGGGTTGGGGGTGGGGAAGGAAGGCGCAGCCGAGTTCTCTCTTTCGGCTTGGGCCTCTCGCCCCTTTCCCACCCCCGGGCCGGCGCTGCGCGCCGTCTCTCGCCCCTCCCCTGAAGGGGAGGGGAGGCTCTGGCGCGCGATCGGCGATGCCGCGACGAACGCCGCCATCGCCGCCGCCGCATTGTCGCCGAGTCCCGCCCATGGTTCCCATTCGTCGCCCTCGGCGATGCCCATCGTGGTCCGCAGCGCGGCGATCTGGCCGGGGTTCATCAGGCCGGCGTGGTTGTCCTTGTGCCCGGCGAACGGCAGGCCATAGCCCTTGACGGTATAGGCGATGAACAGCGTCGGCCGGTCGTCCTGCGCGCCGTCGAACGCCTCGATCAGCGTCGCGATGCAGTGGCCGCCGAGGTTGGTCATCACGTCGGCCAGCGCGTCGTCGTCGTACCCGGCGAGGAGCTTGGCGACATTGGGCCGGCCGCCGATGTCGGACAGCAGCCGTGCGCGCCACGCCGCGCCGCCCTGATAGGTCAGCGCGGCGAAGTCGACGTTGGGGCAGGCGTCGATCCATTCGCGCAGGGCAACGCCGCCTGCTCGCGCGAACGCCGCCTGCTGCTTCTTGCCGTATTTCAGGGTCAGGACGCGCCAGCCGCACGTCTCGAAGATGTCGTCGAAGCGGCTGAACATGCGGTCGGCGGTAGTGTGGTCGAGGCTCTGCCGGTTGTAGTCGACGATCCACCAGCAGTTGCGCACGTCGTGCTTGTAGCCTTCGATCAGCGCCTCGTAGATGTTGCCCTCGTCGAGCTCGGCGTCGCCCATCAGCGCGATCATCCGCCCGGTGTCGGCCGGGGCGAGCCCGCCGTGGGCGACGAGGTAATCCTGGACGAGGCTGGCGAACAGGGTGACGGCGACGCCGAGGCCAACGCTGCCGGTCGAGAAGTCGACGGGGATCTGGTCCTTGGTCCGCGACGGATAGCTCTGCGCCCCGCCCATCCCGCGGAAGCGCTGGAGCTGGTCGCGGGTCTGCGTGCCCAGCAGGTAATGGATCGCGTGGAGCACCGGCCCGGCGTGCGGCTTGACCGCGACCTTGTCGTGGGCCCCGAGCGCGTGGAAGTAGAGCACCGTCATGATCGCCGTGATCGACGCGCAGCTCGCCTGATGCCCGCCGACCTTGAGGCCGTCGGGCGAGTCGCGGAGGTGATTGGCGTGGTGGATGGTCCACGCCGACAGCCAGCGGAGGCGCGCCTCGAGGGTTTCGAGCTGGGCGACGGTAGCGTCGGTGGCGGGAAGGGTCGCGGTGGTCATCGCCGTCGACAATAGCGGCTCCAGACGCCGGGACGACGCCAAATCGACATGGCGTGGAGCGGGTAATATCGAATTGTCGTTGCCGGTGGCTTCACCAGCCATCAATCCCGCTCATGCTGAGCCTTCGATGCATGAGCGGGGTTGGTGTCTGGCCCTGATATCGCCGGCGGCCGAGCCACATGGACGACCGACGGGTGCACCGCCTCTATCGCGGCGACCGTTTCGCCAGAATGCGCTGGAGGGTGCGCCGGTGCATCTTCAGCCGGCGCGCGGTTTCGCTGACGTTGCGGCTGCACAGTTCATAGACGCGCTGAATATGCTCCCAGCGGACGCGGTCGGCCGACATCGGCTCGGCCGGGGCCTCGGGGCGCGCGCCCGGTAGCGCGGTCAGCGCGGCGACGATGTCCTCCGGGTCGGCCGGCTTGGCGAGATAGTCGACCGCGCCCGCCTTGACCGCGGCGACGGCGGTGGCGAGGTTGCCGTAGCCGGTCAGCACGACGATCTTGATGTCGGGCCGCAGGGCGCGAAGTTCGCTGACGAGGTCGAGGCCGTTGCCGTCCTCGAGCCGCATGTCGACCACCGCATGCCCGGGTTTGAGCGCCGCGTGGAGGCGCGCCTCGGCGATGCTGCCGACGCCGGTGACGGCGAAGCCGCGGCGTTCGAGGGTCAGCTGCAGCCGCTGGCGGAACGGCGCGTCGTCGTCGACGAGCAGCAGCGGCATCAGCGCGGCCGCCTCGGCCGGGGGGGTGTCGGCAAGCACGGTTTCCATGGTCATTCCACTTCCTGGACTTCGATATGGGTACGCGGCCAGCGGATGTCGACCTGCGCGCCGCCGCCGGCCCGGTTGCTGAAGCTCAGCCGGCCGCCGGTGCGTTCGAGCAGCGTCGTCGCGATGAAGATGCCGAGGCCGGTGCCGCCCGACCCCGACACCGACGGCCCGAGGAACGGCTCGCCGAGATGCGGCAGGACGGCCTCGGCGAAACCGCCGCCGTCGTCGACGACGCTGACGCCGACCTCGCTCGCCGTCGTCGTCGCGGTCAGCGTGACGGTCGAGCCGGCGTGGCGGACGGCGTTGGCGACGAGGTTGGCGAGCCCGTGGAGCAGCTCGGGCGTCCGGCGGATGACCGGCGAATGGCCGATGGCGTGGACCGCGATTGGCACCCGCGTCGGACCGAGCGGATGGGCCACCTCGTGGAGCAGCGCGTCGAGGGCCAGCCGGGGGAACGGATCGTCGGCCTCCGCCCGCCGGGCGATGCCGACGAGGATCGCCCGGCTGCGCGCCGCCTCGCTGTCGAGCAGGCGGACGTCGTCGCCGAAATCGGGGTCGTTGCCGAGCGCGTCGGCGAGTTCGCGGGCGATCAGCGTGATCGTGCCGAGCGGCCCGCCGAGTTCGTGCGCGGCCGCCGCGGCGAGGCTGCCGAGCGCCGCCATCTTCGATTCGCGCTCGAGCGCCGCCTGCGTCGCGATCAGTGCGTGCGCCCGCTTGCGCGCCTCGGCCGACACGGTCCACGCGTAACCGGCGAGGAACACCCCGGCGAGCGCGACGGCGACGACCACGCCGACGCGGTAGACCGGCGGCAGGACGAGCGGCGCGCCCGGCCACGGCAGCGGCTGCGCCCAGCACCACAGGACGACGAGGATGACTGCGGCCATGGCGATCAGCAGCGCCGTGCCGCGCGCCGACAGCAGCGTCGCCGAAATCGTGATCGGCACGATCAGCAGGATGACGAACGGGTTCTTGAGGCCGCCGGTCAGGAACAGCAGGACGCCGGCCTGGACGAGGTCGAAGGCGAATTGCAGCAGCGCCTCGCGGCCGTTGAGCCGTGCGTTGCGCGAGTAGAGCGTCGACAGGCCGACGTTGAGGACCGCCGCGGCGGCGACCGCCGCGACCAGCGAGGTCCACGCCAGCGGGTAGCGCAGGTACAGCCCGACGACGATCAGCGTGCCGAACTGGCCGGCGATGGCGATCCAGCGCAGCGCGACGAGCGTCCGGACGCGGACGCCGGGCCGCTCGATCGCGGCGGAGACGAGGGAGCGGGCGTTTTCCATCAGCGGTGCCGTGTACGCCGCCGCGCCGGCCGCGACTATGCGGCATGGTTGCGGCAGCGATCCTCCCCGCGAGCCGGGAGGATCGAGGCGCTACCGCACCGGGCCCTGGACCGCGGCCTTTGTCCGCTTCGGCGCGTCGGCGAGCATCTTCGCCACCGGGCCGCCGCGCTGGGCGGCATAGTCGCGGGCCGAGCGGCCGGCGACGTTGTCGGTCAGGTCGGGATCGGCCCCGGCGTCGAGCAGGATGCGCGTGCCGGTCGTGTCGCCCGCCTCGACCGCCTTGATCAGCGCGGTCTCGCCCGAATTGTTGCGGCGGTCGACATCGGCATGGATCGCGACGAGCAACTGCAGCCCCTCGGTCCAGCGTGCGACCGCGGCGACCATCAGCGGGGTGTTGCCGTCGCGGTCGCGGGCGTTGGCGTCGGCGTTGGCCTGCAGCAGGAAGCCGAGCCACGACAGGTCGCGCCGCCGGACGACGATGTGGATCGGCTCGTCGCCGGTCGCCAGTTCGCGCACGTTGACCGTCGAGCCCGGCTTGTCGAGGATCTCGCGCGCCTTGGCGATGTCCTGGTCGCGCACCGCCTTGATCAGGCTGTAGCTGTCGGAGAACTGCGCCGCCGCCGGCCCGGCGATCGCGACGACGGCGGGCAGGATGCTGAGGATCGTGGCGAGGGTGCGCGCGCGCATGGAACATCCTATGTGTC
>CAHJWP010000038.1 GCA_903642255.1 Sphingomonadaceae bacterium
GGCCCGAATAGCGTCGCACTCTGATATTGGCCTGTTCGGCATGGCCGATGAAGTTTTCCATGATACATAGGCGCGAGGCGACTTCGCCGACCCGGACTGACGCCTCGTCAGTAAGGATGCGCTGGTAAGTGCACGTCTTCAGGAACTTGCCGACCCAGAGTCCGCCCGTGTAGCGCGCGGCGCGGTTGGTGGGCAGGGTGTGGTTCGTGCCGATAACCTTGTCGCCATAGGTCACGTTGGTCCGAGCTCCGAGAAAGAGCGCTCCGTAGTTGGTCAGGCGGTCCAGATACCAGTCCGGCTCGCGCGTCATCACCTGGACATGCTCGCTTGCGATCCGGTCTGCTTCGACGACAATCTCTGCATCGCTGTCGCAGATGATGATCTCGCCATGATCGCGCCACGCCGCGCCGGCGATTGTCGCGGTAGGCAGCTTCACGAGCAGGCGCTCGATCTCGCGCAACGTGTCACGGGCCAGCTCTTCGGAAGTGGTGAGCAGGACGGCGGGGCTATTGGGGCCATGCTCCGCCTGCCCGAGAATGTCGGTCGCGCACAGTTCCCCGTCGACGCTGTCGTCCGCGATGATTAGGGTCTCGGTCGGACCGGCGAAAAGATCGATGCCGACGCGACCGAACAACAGTCGCTTAGCTTCCGCGACGTAGGCGTTCCCGGGCCCAGCCAGCATATCGACCGGAGCGATCGTCTCTGTGCCGTAGGCCATCGCCGCAATCGCCTGGACGCCGCCCAGCGTATAAATCTCGTCCGCTCCTGCCAAATGCTGCGCTGCGACGATTTTCCCGGGAATGCGGCCATCGAACGGCGGGGCGCAGGTAATTACGCGGCTACACCCGGCGACCTTTGCCGTGAGGACAGTCATGTGGGCTGACGCGAGGAGCGGGTACTTTCCTCCCGGCACGTAGCAACCGACGTTCTGAATGGGCACGTTCCTGTGGCCGAGAACCACGCCGGGAAGCGTCTCGATCTCAAGATCACGCAGGGCTTCGCGCTGCGCCGTGGCGAAATTGCGTACCTGCGTCTGGGCGAATTCGATGTCGGCGCGCTCTTGCCGCGTCAGATTGTCAACGCATGACGCGATTTCCCCGTCGCTCAGGCGGAAGTCTTCCCGAACGAAGTTGTCGAAGCGCTGCGACAAGGCGCGGACCGCCTCGTCGCCGCCGGTCCTGACGTGCTCAAGGAGGCCCTCGACGGTTCGCGTCAGCAAGGCATCGCGCTCCGCCCTGCTGGTGACTTGGGCCTGTTTGAGATACCGCGCCATTTGAACGTCTCCAAGTACAGCCCGTCGGTCGTCGGGCGAGGGGAGTTAAGACCGGTGTCAGGCGTCGATGGTCACCCGACGGCGGAAGGCAAGACGCAGGACGACGTAGTAGACAGCGCCTGCGACCAGCCATGCTCCTCCGAGCTCGAGCGTCTCGCGCCGCATGGCGACGAGGAGCGCGACGGTACCGAGCAGCCCGACGAGCGGCAGCATCAGGTAGGACACGACGCGGCGTTCGCCGCGCTTGACCCAAAAGAAGCCGGTCACCGAGATGTTGACAAGGCAGAAGCACGACAGCGCACCGAAGTTCTGGAACAGCGCGAGCTGCTCGATCTGATCCTGAAAGGCGAGTGCGAGGACCAGCGAGACGGCGCCGACGAACAGATTGGCCATATACGGCTGCTGCGTCCGCGGATGGACGCGGGCGAAGATCGCCGGCATCTGCCGGTCTCGTCCCATGGCGAATAGGATGCGCGCGATCGCCGATTGGCAGACCACCGCGCAGGCAATGCCGAACGCTAAGGCGACCGAGATGCTGGTGAGCGCCCGCAGAAAGGTGCCACCGGCGTAGAAGGCGATGTCGTAGAAGGCGGTATCGTCGCCGGCCGCGTGCACGCCCGGCGCGAGGTCGGCGGCGACCCAGCTCTGTGCCACAAACAGTGCGACGACGATGGCGAGGGTCACCAGCCCTGCGCGGCCGAGCAGGTGTCGCCGCTCCGGCACCACCTCCTCGGCGAGCGTGGTGATGGCGTCGAAACCGAGGAAGTTGGTCGAGCTGATGAGGATCGCCGTGCCGATCGCCGGCCAGGCGAAGCGGCGCGGATCAAACAGCGACGCGGCGGTCAGCCCGCCGTTGCCCTTCCCGTGGGCGAGCGCCACGAGACCCATCACAAGGAAGACGCCGAGGATGAGGAGCATCGCATAGAGCATGATCCGGTTCGCGCGGGCGGCAAACTGGATCCCGGCGACGTTGATCCCCGTCCCGGCGACAGTAAACACGACGATCCACTCCCACCGCGCGATTGCAGGGAACAGGTCGTGCAGGCTTGCCGCACTGATGACGTACATGAGACCCGGGGCGATCATGTAGTCGAGAAAGATGAGCCACCCGGCGATGAAGCCGAAGGTGTCATTGATGCCCATGCTGGTGTAGGTGTACGCTGAGCCGGCCAGCGGAATTGCGGCGCTGAGCAGACCGTAGCTTCGTGCTGTGAAAGCCATGACGGCGGCACCAAGCAGATAAGCGAGCGGCACCAAGCCGTGTGAGACGTGTTGGACGATACCGAACAACGAAAAAGGGGCGATCGGCAGCATGAACACCATGCCGTAGATTACCAAGTCCTTAAATTGCAGCACGCGCCGCAGTCCGGGTGCCGCCGTATGCGTCGTCCCGCCTGGCGAAGCCATGACGACCTGATCATAGCCCTTGGCAGTCAAGGGTATTCCTCGCGCACGCTTTACACACTCCCGATCCGGATCATGTTGTTATTCGTATAACTTGTAAGTGGACGATGCAAGATGCTTGCGTGGGGTGTTATAGGCTCTCGTCGCTGACGGTCGGAGCGACCCCAGTGCCTTTAACAGCGTATATAGCGTCAAGAGCTGGGCATGAGCGAGAGGCAGCGCGTGATCGATGATGAAGCGGCTTTCAATGAAGGACGTTGCCAAGGCGGCAGGCGTATCGCAGCCTGCGGTGTCTTATGCCTACAATCGGCCGGATCGCATTTCGCAAAACCAGCGCCGCCATATCCTCGAGACGGCTGAACGCATCGGCTACGGTGGCCCCAATGCGCTCGGACGGAGTTTGCGATCGGGCAAAGTTGGGGCGATCGGCTTCATGATGATGGACAAGCTGTCGCTCGCCTTCGAAGACCCTTCCACGATCGCGCTTCTCAAAGGCATCGGTCACAGCGGTGAGGTTCAGAACCTCGCGTTGACGCTCTTTCCTCTCAACCACAACGCCATCTTGGCCGACGCAGAACTGGTGAGCGATTCTCTCGCGGTTCGAGGCCTAGTCGACGGGCTGATCATCACGACCTTGCCTGACAATCACCCGGTGATCGATCAGGTCTTGGAGCGGCAAATCCCTTTCGTCATAATCGATGCACCCAAACTCGAAGGCGCCAATTTCATCGGCATCGATGATTACGGCGCTGCACGCACGCAAATGCGACACCTGCTCGAGCTTGGCCACCGGCGGATCGGTATTCTCGTCGATCGCCTTCGCCCCGACAACTTCGTAGGCCGGGTGACCAAGGCGCGCTTCTCCAAAGCCAGTGAAGCGGTGAACCGCGATCGTTTGAAGGGTTATGTCGATGCGGCGACTGACGTTCGACTGGCATTCGCGGACCTGACGATTTACGAAGCAGGCGGCCTTGGCGAAACGGCCGGGCGCTCGGCCGCCTTCAGCCTGCTGACCTCAGCCAAGGTGACCGGCGTCGTCACGACGTCGGACGTCATGGCCCTTGCCTGCATGAAGGCGGCCGAAGATCTCCAGATCGCCGTTCCGGAGAAGCTGTCGGTAATCGGATTCGACGACATTCCGGACGCAGTGCGGGCCGGGTTGACAACGATCCAGCAGCCAATGGTGGAGAAGGGGGTTGTTGCCTCGCAATTTATACATGCCCTGCTCGACGGTCGCGACCCGCCGGCGACGCCGATGCTGAAGATCTTCGACACCCGGCTCGTGCTTCGGTCATCGACCCGCGCGATCTAGCGGCTCACACGGCCGCGAAAGTACTGGCGACGCGCAACGCATTGGCGGCGATCGTCAGCGCCGGGTTGACCGCCGCCGACGACACGAAAACCGAGCTGTCGACCAACCACAGATTGTCGATGTCGTGCGCCCGGCAATCGGGATCGACGACGCTCGTCGCCGCATCGCGTCCCATCGCCGCCGTCCCGCACTGGTGCGAGTTCGTGCCGATCCCCATCCGATCGGCCAGGATGATCGGATAGCCCGCGCGACGTAGAGCGCGGCTGGTTCTTTGCACCAGGGCCTTGTGCGCACGCAGGTTGTTGGGTGTCCAGCGGACGGTGATCGCCTGCCGGTCCGCGTCCCATGTCACGCGGTTATCGTCGACCGGCAAATCCTCCGAGGTTAGGTAAAGGTCGACCGAATGGTCGGTGATGAAGCGCGAGATCGCCTTCGGCAGCCATGGCCGCATTCCCGTGACCATCGGCTCGCGAATCTTGCCAAGCATCTGGACGTTGCCAAGCGGGTGGCCGTCGTCGGCCCCGAGGTACCAGTCATTGAGCGCTAGCGTCTTCTGGAACGACACGGTGTTCACGCGGCGCGGATCGACGGCGAGCATGAATGTGCTGTTGTGCACCATGTAATTTCGACCGAGCCGGTCGGAGCTGTTGGCCAGCCCGCGCGGATGACGGGGGCTCGCCGAGCGAAGCAGTAGCGCCGTCGAATTGACCGCGCCGCACGCCAGCACGAACTTTTTGGCCGCGATCCGTACCGGTGCGCCGTGCCGACTGCCGACCGCCGCGACGATCCGCGTGCCGTCGGCCGACGTCTCGAGCCAGTCGATCTTCGTGTCGGTCAGCAACTCGACCGCGGCCGAGGCCAATGCCGGACGTAGCGCGGACACTTCGGCATCGCACTTGGCGTCGATGCGGCACGGGTAGCCGTCGCACGTCGAGCACAGGATGCACGGCCGGCCCAAGCCATAGTCGACGCTGGCCGGCATCGAGAAGGGCTTGAGCCCGTCGCGCCGGAGGCTCGCTTCCAGCCGGAACAGTGCCGGATCATGGGCGATCGCCGGATAGGGATAGGGCGACGAGCGCCACGGATCGGACGGATCGGTCCCGGTCGTGCCGTGCACACGGTAAAGCTGTTCGGCGCGCGCATACCACGGCTCGAAGTCGGCGTACGACAGCGGCCACGCCGGCGAGACGCCTTCGGCGTGGCGGATCGCGCCAAAGTCCGCCTCGCGGAAACGTGGCAGCATCGCCCCGTAGAATTTCGTGTTGCCGCCGACATAATAGAACACGCCGGGCTTGAACGTCTTTCCGGTCCGACCGTCATACCAGCTTTCGGCGTTGTGATAACGTTGCGCGGCGAACACCGCATTGGTATCCCAGTTCGCCTGCTCCCGCGGCAGATGGCTGCCACGGTCGACAACCAGGATCTTAAGCCCGCTGTCCTTCAGCGCGTGGGCGAAAGTCGAGCCACCCATGCCCGACCCTAGGATCACCACGTCGTACTCGGTCAGCATGGACTCGTCGACCTCTAGAGGTGCTGCTCGGACTGGCGGATCCGGGCATATTCGTCCTGCCGCTCATCGGTGATGTAGGCGGGGATGGGGAAGTCCCACCAGCCCGGTACCCATGGACCGGCGGCGTCACGGTCGGTCGGCACCTCGACGAGACACGGCGCGCCGAGATCGCGGGCCTGCACGAGGATCGGCTCAAGATCCTCGGCCCGCTCGACCCGCCACGATTTCAGCCCGAACGCTTCGCCGACCGCCTTGAAGTCGGGACTATAGGGTGTGCCATCGGGGTGGTTGAACTCGGTGCCGATGTGCCGGTCGGTCTGTTTGCGCTGGCCGCCGCGAATCGACATGTAGCCGGCGTTGTTCTGGATGACGAAGACGACCGGAATCGCGTTGGCCACGCAGATCGCGATCTCCTGCGACGTCATCAGGAAATCACCATCGCCGACGATGCAGACGACGTGCTGGCCGGGTGCGGCGAGCTTGGCGCCGATCGCGGCGGGAACGGCCCAGCCCATCGACGAGAAGCCGCCCGACGTCAGGTGGGTCCGCGGCTGGTAGACCGGAAAAGTCTGCTTAACCGCTCCCTGCGTGTTGCCCGATCCGACAACGATGATCGTGTCGCGCGGGAAGACCTTGCGTAGCGCGCCGATCGGGCGCTGCGACGTGAACGGGAAGCGGTCGGAGTCACGCCGCGTCGCCAGCTTCTGTTCCCATTCGTCGCGCTTGACCACGAGCTCGGCGAGATACTCCGTTCGCTCGACGACGGTGCCGGCAACCGCCGCGACGATCGCCGCAAGCGCATGCTTCGCGTCCGCGACGATGCCGACCGCCACCGGATAGTTCTTGCCGATCTCGTGGGGATCGATGTCGATGTGGATGAGGCGGCCGGGAGGGATCGAGAAGGTTACCCCCTTGGCATAGCTCGACGCCGACCAGTCGGTAAAGCGGCAGCCGACCGCGACGATAACGTCGGCGTTCGCCGCCATGGCGTTGCCGCAGGTCGTGCCGGTCTGGCCGACGCTGCCGGCGAACAGGGCATGATCCTCGGGAAAGCCGCTCTTGCCGTTCCATGTCGTCACGACGGGAATCTGCAGCACTTCGGCAAGTTGCAGGACCTCCGCCGACGCCTCGGCAGTGATCAAGCCGCCGCCGATGACGATCACCGGACGCCGAGCCTCGCGCAGTTCTTTCACCGCCGCTACGACAGCCGAGGGATCCGGGAAGGTTCTGCCGACCGGCACCCGCTCTGCGATAGGATGAAGCGTGACCTCGGCCGCTTCGGCCTGGACGTCCATGGGAATTTCGATATGCACCGGGCCGGGCCGGCCGGTAGTCATCGCGCTCCAGGCGCGGTGCATGATGAACGGCATCTCCTCGACGCGCGTCGCGACCCAGTGGCGCTTCGACACCGCCTCGGCGATCTTGGGGAAGTCGTTGTCGGTGTACCGCTCGAGTTCCTGTAATAGCCCGTGCCCGCGCATGTGCGTTGGAGGACCACCGGTTATGAGAAGCAGGCTGGTCGAGTCGGTGAACGCGGTCGCCATGCCAATCACAGTGTTGCTGGCGCCGGCGCCGATCGACGTGACTGCCGCCATCGGCTTGCCGCTCACGCGGTAGTAACCGTCGGCTAGATGCACCGCGCTCTGCTCGTGATAGACTTGGATGAAGCGAATCTTTGACTCTTCCTCAAGGAAGGCGTCGGTGAGCGTCCAGATGCCGTGGCCTGGAATGCCGGCGACGATTTCGACTCCGTAGTTCTTGAGCGTCTGGGCGACGATCTGACTGCCGGTTAGCTTCGTCACGGTTCTTTCTCCGTTCGCGCTGGCGGTTGAATTGCCCTCGATCGCCATCATCGGCGCCGCGCCCGGTCGGCCCATTCAAGTCCCTGCTTGGTCATGCGCCGCACGTTGGCATCGGCGAGGTTGCCGCTGTCGTGGCCGATCGAGTGGTAGAAGACCCGGCCCTGACCCCACATCCGGACCCATGCGACGGGGCTCTTGTTGCCGGCGAGCCAGGGGAAGGGATCGCCGTCGAATACCGTCTCGGCGAGGACGTGAATGTTGGGGTCGATCATCATGTAGTATTGTTCGGACGCGACGGGGAAGTCTTCGACGCCCCGCATTATCTGATGATCGCGGTCGAGCACGTTGACGTCATACGGGTGCGGAACGCCTTCGCCGTGTGGATGACCTACGAATGATCCGCCTAGCACCCAGTTATAGCGCAGCGACGACCGAAACGACGCTCCTGCGCCGTGCCACCCGACCAGTCCGGTCCCGCCGGCGATGGCGTCCAGAAGATGGTTCTCCTGCGACATCGTCAGCGTCTCCGTCGTCACGGCGTTGTTCCACCCGACAACAATGATGTCGTAGCCCGTCAGATCGCGGTCGAGGGTGAAGATGTCGTTCGACTCTTCCACATTGAAGCCCAGTTCGGCGAAGATCGGACGTGTCCATTCGGCGACGGCCTGCGGTGAATGGCCGGGCCAACCGCCCCACAGATAAAGTACGCGGCTCATGCATCCCCCACTCGTTGCAGAATCAGTTATACGGTTAAGCGACAGGGATCAACCGGCTTTCGCAACACTTCCCGGTCACCCGCCGGGATTATGCGTAAGAGGTGTCGAACACACCCAGAAAACGATTAAAATACAATGCGCTTGGTTGCTTCCGCCGATAGCGGCAGCCGAGCTATCCAGCTCATCGAGTTATTGTGCGAAATAAAATGATTGACGCAATCGCTGAAAGTTACATAATTTCGGTGATTCGTATAACAACTGTCGCGACAACGTCGACGATAGAGCGAAGGCGGAGGTGACATCGGCCGGAGCGGGTCGATGCCGAGGGCGAACGACTAATACGAGGGGGTTACCGTAATGACGAAGATCAGGAACGCGATCGCCAACACGCTGCCGTCGCTGCTCTTGGCGTCGGGTGCTTTCGCCGCGCCCCTGCACGCACAGGTAGTGGCCGCGGGAGCTCAGACCACCGTCGTATCGCCGACGACCTCGGTCGACAGCCAGCCCGACACCCCGACCGCTGACATCGTCGTCACCGCCAACAGGCGCGCCGAAAGCCTGCAGAAGGTGGGCATCTCGGTCGTCGCAGCCAGCGGGGCGACGCTTCAGGCCCTCAACATCGCGCGGCCCGAGGAATTGACCAGGCTGTTCCCGGGCTTCACGTCGATCCCGAACGCGGGGTCGGCGGCGACATCCTACAACATCCGCGGTGTCGGCCAGTCGGATTTCTCCGAGCACGAGGAGCAGCCGGTCGCTGCTTACCAGGACGGCGTCTATATCGCCAATGCGGCCGCTACGGGCTTTCCGATCTTCGACCTGCAACGGGTAGAACTGCTACGGGGGCCGCAGGGCACGCTATTCGGCAGGAACGCGACGGGAGGTCTCGTCCAGTTCCTCAGCAACCAACCCCAGGCGGGGTTCGACGGCTATGCCATCGTCACGGCCGGAGACTATGATCTCCATCGCGTCGAAGGTGCCGTCAACTATGGAAACGACACCTTCGCCGTCCGGGCCGCGGGCTACTACAGCGACCGTGACGGCTACGTGAAGAACACCGCGGGCCGCAACCTCCTCGCTGAAGAGCAGGGTGCCGTGCGCGTTCAGGCTCGGTACACGCCATCGAGCGCTGTGACGATGACGCTGCGCCTCGAAGGGTTCAACACCAACGGCACGTCGCAGAACAAGGCGCAGCCGGCGTACACCAATCCGGCAACCGGCCTTGACGCGGCCCTGCCAATCAACGTCGATGCCTATGGCACCGGTCCCGGCAACGATTTCTACGGCTACCGCGACAATCCCAACCCCTATCTTCAGGGCGTCAATACGGCCGGGTCGATCTACAAGCGGTCACGCACGGTGGCGCTCAACAACAAATTCGATCTTGGTTCGGTCAGCCTGTATACGATCACCTCCTACAACTGGACCCATGAGGCCTACAGCGAGGATACCGACGGGACGATCCTCCATGTCTTCCGCAACGATGACGATACACATGTGCAGACTTTTACGCAGGAAGTTCGACTACAAGGCGATCAGGACGGGTTTCGATGGACGGCCGGCGGTTATTTCCTTAACGTCAGTGGCGATTATTTCATCGAAAATCAGATTCCGACGATCTGCAACCAGCGCGACACGACGACGTGTCAGTACGGGCCGGGACTTGGCGTCCTCGACGGCACCGGCGGCGGGGCCGGAGCCGCGTCGAAGTATCATCTCCGCACCCGCTCGGAAGCGATCTTCGGCCAAGCGGAATACGATCTGACAGATAAGTTGACCTTCACGCTCGGTGCCCGCTACACGTGGGATCAACAAGCGTACCGCTATCAGTTCGAGTGCACCCAGGATCTCGCCGGCGCCTGCCTTGCCATCTTCGGCGGCAACAGTATTCCGGGATCCGTCGCTAATCTCGGGGTCGTTAACACCATTCCGACGCCGTCAAACTATACGTTCAGTACCAACCCGGTCTTCGGTCCGAACATCACGAGCGTACCGCAGAATCATGGCAACTGGAGCGGCAAGGTCGGGGTAAATTACAAGCTCGATACCGACCACCTACTGTACGTCACGGTCAACCGCGGGATCAAATCCTCGGGTTACGTCTTTTCCTATGACGGCAAGGCCCTGCCGTCCGAACTTACCTTCGCCCCGGAAAAACTGGTCGCCTACGAAATCGGCTCTAAGAACAAATTCTTCGACGGCAAGCTCACCGCCAATCTCGACATATTTCACTACGACTACAAGGATTTCCAGACCTTCCAATTCAACGGCGTGTCGGCCTTCGTTCTCAACCGCGACGGCTATGCTACCGGGGGAGAGCTGGAACTCGCCGCCCACCCGGTGCGCGGGCTGGACCTCAACCTCGGTGCCGCTTACGACAGCTTCTGGGTTAAGGACATCAACCTCGCAACCGGCGGCATCGGGCGGCAGCGTCCGATCAACGCGCCGACACTCCAACTCAACTGGGGCGTGGCAAAGAGCTTCGATCTGCCTGCCGACCTGACGCTGCGCGTCGCCTACAACGGGCGTTACACCGGGCCCCGGTTCTATAACATCCAGAACTACAACCTGATCCGCGCGTCGGGCGTCGCCACGCACGATGCCGACATCGCGATCGAGAGCACCACGGGGGTTACCCTACGGGCGTTCGTGACTAATTTTACGAACGAGGCAATCCCCAACGTGCTGTTCGACCAGACGGGCCAAGGCTTCTATCTCGCCCATTACAGCCCGCCGCGCGAGTTCGGCGTATCGATCGGGTACAAGTGGTAATCGTCCTCCCTCGCTGTGCGACAGAGGCCGCCGCCATCGTATCGAGACGCGCTGAGCGCGTCTCGGCGGGTCCGGCCGAGCGCTCGCGACGACGTGTAGGCAACTGAATGGACGTTCAGGTCCGCTACCGACGAGCCCGTTGGGCGACCTTCGGCGGGTTCACCGCGCTCGGCGGAATGGCCTATATATGGTCGACGGGCGTGACGGAGTTCCGCGAACAGATCGGCCTGAGCGGCAGTGCCGGCGACTTCCGCTTTGGGATGATGGCGTTGAGCGCTGGCATCGCTTCGGCCGTCGGCT
Organism: Sphingomonadaceae bacterium; assembly: GCA_903642255.1. GTDB lineage: Bacteria > Pseudomonadota > Alphaproteobacteria > Sphingomonadales > Sphingomonadaceae > Polymorphobacter_B. The sequence continues at coordinate 11,087 of CAHJWP010000038.1, forward strand.
CGTTTCTCGTCGGCTTTCTCGCCGACCGCTACGGCCCGCGCCGGGTGGTTGCCGCCGGAGCCGTTCTCTATCCGCTGCTGATCATCGTTCTCGGGCAACTCCATAGCTGGGCGCTGGCAGTGCCGATCATCGCGGGCCTCGGCCTGCTGCGCGGGGCGCAGGACACCGCCCTAAATACGCACGGCATCCAAGTGGAGCGCTACTACCGCCGGTCGATCATGTCGTCGTTCCATTTTTGCTACTCCCTCGGCGGCTTCCTGCTCGGCATGGCCGGCAGCTGGTTCGCGTCGCGCTTCACTTCAAGCGCGATGGTGCAATGGACGGTACTCGGCTTGGCAATGCTGGTGCTCGGCAGCGGCTCCGTTGTGTGGATGCTGCGGCAGGACGAACTGCTCGCGAGCGAAAGCGCCGAGGACGCGGCCGACAGCGATGGAGCGGCCCTCGCCAGCCCGTCGTCGGTCGTCGTTCTGGTGATGCTCGGCTTCGGCCTGCTACTTCTCGGCAGCATGGTCGGCGAGAACGTGATCGGCGATTGGGGCCAGGAATACATTCGGCGCGTCACGCATTCGACGGCGGCGCTGGCCGGAGCCGCCGTCTCGGTCTTCATTGGTGCCGAGGCTGTCGGACGTCTCTTCGGCGACAAACTCGCCCAGACCTTCGGACGCACCACGGTGGTCTTCGCCAGCGGCATCCTGGCCGTCACCGGTTTGTCTGTGGCGTACTTCCTGAACACCCCGACCGCGGCGCTTGTCGGGCTCGCCACGCTCGGCCTCGGTCTATCAAGCATCGCTCCGCTTATGTTGTCGAGTGCGGGGCGGGCGGATCCCGCCAACGCTGGCCGCAACATCGGTATTGTCAACGCAATCGGTTACTCCGGCAATCTAGTCAGCCCAGCGACAATCACCTTCGTGGTTACTGTCTTCGGTCTCGACCGGCTGCTGCTCTTCCCTCTCATCCTGCTCTTGCCACTCGCGCTGCTGGGACCGCTGCTGATGCGGAAAAGCGAACATGACCATTTCAGTCCCGAGGTGGTGCGGCCCCCTCAGCCGACCATTGACCCTGCCGTTACCGGGAAATTTTGATGATCGCTGTCCTGCGCGACGCCTACGCCGTGTTGCTCCCGGCTATTTCGGGCATGGATCTCGAACCGCAATTCGACTCATTTCTCGCAGCGGGTGGCCAGGCGATCTTGATCGGCGAAAGCCGCGAAGAATATGTCGCTCGTCGAATGTCGAAGCACCGGATTGCGACGGAAACGGCTGGCGATTTTACCGGCCCGCTGGGCCGCTTGCGCGCCAAGCACGGTACGTTCATCGTCGCCGTCGACCACGAACTCGGAGGAATTCAGCGTCTCGAAGGGCTCGTACCTGCCTTGCCGTCAGCGATCGAAGCCGCGTCGATGTCTGACGAGCAGATCGCGGATCGCTGCCACAGTGTAGCGTCCCACGCGTACAGGCTGGGCGTCACGATGTTCCTTGCGCCGATCGCCGACGTCGTCACCGGGGACAATCCGTGGCTGCTCAACCGCACGCTCGGCACTGACCGGGCGACCGTCCGACGGATCGCGACTGCCTATGTCGAGGGTGTGATGCGTGGCAATATCACACCTGTGGCGAAGCACTTCCCCGGGTACGCGACGCTTACGGCAGACCCAGCGCTCGAAGCCGTATCGTTGAGGGTAAAGAAGAACGATCTGATGGAAAATGCGGAAACGTTCCGCTCCGTTATCGCAGCAGGTGTGCCAGCTATAATGACCGGACCGGCGCCGGTTGATGCGATTGATCCTGACCGCTCGGCATCGCTTTCGCCGCGTGTGATGACGATGCTTCGCCAAGATTTCGGCTTCACCGGCCTCATCGTGACCGACGACATCGACGCGCCGGCGACGCTAGGCGAAAGAACGCTGTCGGAGGCAGCCATTCTTGCGCTCCAGGCAGGTGCCGATTTGATTCTGGTCGGCAACGGCCCGCACATCCCCGGCATCTGTCGCGACCTCGCCGCTGCGACCGCTACGCGACGGCTTGCGCCGGAGAGGCTTGCCGAAGCGGCCGGACGAGTCAGAGCGATGGCGGCGGCAACTGAAAAAGTTGCCGCCTAGCCCAGGGTTGCTGAAGCGATGTGCTTGCGCTGCTAAGAAGAAGGACGATGTAGGCAATGCATGAGGTTATTCAGCATGCTTATGCGGCTGCAGCGACCTGCGTACGCGTCAAAGCAGATAGGGGCTTAGCTTCACGCTCCGCTCCTTCGTTGACCGGACCGACAGGCGCGCAGCCGTTTTACTCGATCTGGCGTACCTCGCCACGTCCCAAGTACGGTCGTGATCTATGAATCAGCTGCCGGACATCTCGTTCTTCCACCGGCTTGCGGATGCCGCTGACGCCGAAACTCTGCCGCGATACCGCACCGATCTTTCCTTCGGTACTAAGGACAAGCCGGGATACACCTTCGACCCCGTCACCGATGCCGATCGAGAAGCCGAAGCGGCGGTTCGCACGCTTATAAAACATAATTACCCCGACCATGCCGTGCTCGGTGAGGAATTCGGCCTCGACGGTGAGGGCCCAATACAATGGGTACTGGATCCCGTGGACGGCACTCGTCCGTTCCTCTGCGGCCTTCCGGTGTGGGGAACCTTACTTGGATTGATGCACGACGGTCGCGCGGCGATAGGGATGATGAGCCAGCCCTTCACCGGCGAGCGTTTCTGGGGCGACGCAACGGGTGCCTGGGGCCAGCGCGACGGCAAGCGCTATCGAATGAAAACGCGTGACGTCGGCTCTCTTGCGAGCGCCATCCTGCATACCACATCGCCTGAACATTATCATGACGATCTGCTGGCGGGCTTCGAGCGCCTCCAGAAGGCTGTGCGAATGACGCGGTTCGGCGGAGAGTGCTATGCCGTGGCGATGCTCGCTGCGGGGCATATAGATCTCTGCCTCGAGCCATCGCTACAGCCTTACGACATCGTCGCCCTGATCCCTATCGTCGAGCGCGCCGGCGGCGTCGTGACTTGCCTCGATGGCAGCAGGGCCGAGACAGGTGGACCGGTGCTCGCCTCGGCTACTCCGGGACTTCATTCTACGGCGCTGGCACTTCTCAACACCACACTTATTACGCCTCCGCCAGAAGACTGATATAGCCGCGTCAAACGCATCGCTAAATTCTTTCGGATGAATATTTCGGCTGCGCGAGACGGCGGCGAGTTCGACCACATCGAATATGCTGGCTAGCCTTCGATCCGTTTGCGGTCGGATCGGACCCACGCTCGACGCTGTCGAGCTCGCCGAACAGCTGCGGACGGACAAGCAGTCGGTTGCCACCAAAGATCTCCACGCGTCGACGGCTGGCCGCTACGCCGGTTCAATCCCGCGCTGGCGAGGATGCTGTGCGAGCTGGACGAGCAGCACGTCAGCCGGAGCGTCACCATGGACGACCCGACGTCGCACTTCCGCATCGACGCGGGCGACCGCGTCTCCCCGAGACGCTCGTCGGGCATCATCGGTCGCGAAGCGCCTACTCTTTGTGATAGGTCTCGGTGATCGCGAACGTCCTTGCAAGAGGTCCGGCTGTGGCGCCGCCCCGTCGATGGATTACTGGCGCCCTTCCTCGGAGCGAAGCTATGCCGGCTCCACCTGATCCGCTTCAAGGATCACGTCGAGATGAACCGGGTTGTGGAGCGTGTTGGCAACCGGCGACCAAAGTGTCGCGTGCCTCACCAGCGCCTCCAGGCTCGCGCGAGGGGCCTCGGCTTCGATGCGCACCGAAACCCGGATGGACTCGAAGCCGATGGTCTTTGGGGTGAGGTCACCTGCACCCCAGACCGCCGTCGAGTTCAGGTCCGCGGCGAGCTCGAGTTCAAGCGACTGTAGCGGAATGCCTTGGGCGATCGCGTTAGCGTGGATGCCCACAGCCAGGCAGGAGCCGAAGGCGGCGAGAAGCGCCTCCGATGCGTTCGGTGCCAACTGCTCCCCGGATAGACCCTCTGGCTCATCCTCCATCACCGACTGCGGCGGCAGGTCGCGGATGTAGTTTAGCTGATTGAAACGCCCTCGGGCAACGGTGCGGCATCGAAGCGTTCGTGTCGCCGAAGGGTCCGCCGACCCTCGCGCGATCAAACCGTCAAGTTCGCGCTGGTCTACAGGGGACTGTATAGGGCCG
>CAHJWP010000039.1 GCA_903642255.1 Sphingomonadaceae bacterium
GCGTCGATCGTCGTCACCCGGTCGGCGAGGCCCTGAACCGGCGACAGGCCGGTGAAGCCCTGGATCTGGCGGAAGGCGAACGGGAAGGTGAAGCCGCCATAATAGAGCTGGGGCCACGACAGACCAAGGAACTTCTCGAACAGCCAGATCGAATGGGTGAAATAGACCAGCCCCTCGACGACTGCGCTGCGGATGCCGTCGGGCAGCGCCGCCAGCCCCCGCGCCACTGGCTCGGCCAGCCGGAAATCGAACAGGGTGGTGAGGATGTCGGCCTTGATTTCGTTCGTCGGGCTGGTCGAGCGAGCGACGGCGATGAACCCCATGTAGCCGCCCATCATCGCCACGACGACGAGCACCAGGCCGCGGCTCGACCGCGGTCTTGCTGCCACCCGCGGGGCTGCCCGCGTCGTGCGGGTTCGCGCCGCGACGGCGAACAGGGTCAGGACAGTGACGAGGATGATCTGGAACGCTGCCTGCCGCCCCGCCGAGACGACCGACAGCAGGAAATAGCCGGCGATCGGCACGATCATCGTCGCGAACTGCGCGCGGCGCAGGCGTGTACGATAGGCGAGCGCGAAGATGTAGCAGTAGAGGCAGCCCCACGTCAGTACCGACGAGAGCTGGGCGAAGATCGACGCGCTCTTACGCTCGACGATGGTATCGCGGAGCGACGCGAGGTCGGACAATCCTTCGCCGCCAAGCAGGGCGAAGTCGACGATCGCAAAGCCGGAGCCGGCGATCGCGACCCACCAGACGATGCGCGCGATGCGCCACGACCGCCCGAACTCGGCGGCGACCGCTGCATCGTCGACCGGCGCCAGCGGGGTTCGTGGGGCGAGCTGGTAGACGCCGCACCCGGCGACGAAGCAGCCGAGAAAGCCGATCAACGTCAACGAATAGGCATAATCGGCGTCGTCGAGGCTGTTGTAGTGGATCACGCCGGTCGTGATCGGCACGATCGCCACGGCCCAGGCGAAGGCAAAGATCGTCAGCGGCCCGCGCGTCCGGCGGTCGAGATACGCCACCGCCAGCAGGAAGAGCACCACCGGCAGAAGCATCACCGCCGCAGCCAGTCGGGCCGGCGCAGCCACGGCAGGTACATGAGCACCAGCGACCGGACGCAGATCTGCGCCCAGATGCGCTCGTCGATCGCGTCACGCGCACGGTCGGCCGCCACGGGTCCGACGCGGTCGACGAAGCTGGCCGGTGTATCGACCGCGGTCATGCGGCCGAGCGCCGTGCCCGTCACCGTGGTATGCGTCGCGTCGGCCCCAAAGCCGATGTTGTGGACAAGGTTGACCGTCGGCCGGACGCACAGCGTCTTTCTGCGCCATAAGGTCAGGATCCACTGATAGTCCCAAGCGTCCATCTGCTGCGCGGCGAGCGCGGTGAAGATGCGCCGCCAATAGGCCCAGCGGATCGGCGACCGACCCCACTGGCGGTCGACCACCGCGGCGGCGTCGACCGGATCGACCCGGTAGTCGGCCCAGCGGTCAGCCCATGTCGCCCAGCCCCACATCAGGGCGAAGTTCGACAGATAATGGCCCGCCGGCTCGTCGCGCCGGGCGAAATCCGAGCCGGAGATCGACTGCACGCGCCGGTCGTCGCGGTAGAGGTTCAGCATCTCGCGGCAATAGCGGAAGAACGCCGGCACGGGCACGCAGTCATCCTCGAGGATGATCGCCCGGTCGACCTGGGTGAACACCCAATCGATCCCCGACGACACCCGTCGCCGGCTGCCGAGGTTGTGCGCCGCGAAATTGGTGCGGATGTCGCACGGCCAGTCGATCAGGTCGACGATCGCCCGCGCCTGCGCGACGCGTTCGGCATCGCCGGCCCGGTTCTCGCGCGCACCGTCGCCGACGATCAGCAGGACCGCCGGCCGCACTGCGGCGATCGCGGCGAGGACGCGGCGGGTCGGCACCGGCCGGTTGTAGATGAACAGCGCGACGGGCACGTCGAACGGCACCGCGAGCGTCGCCAGCGCGGGCTCAGTCGCCGCGGCGGTCGACATACATCACCGTGTTGACCGTCTTGCCGAACACGCCATAGCCGTTGTCGGCCATGAACCGGGCACACGGATCGGCGGCGAGGTCGTCGATCGTCCGACCAAGCGATTCGGCGAGAACGACGAGCGGGCGGAACCGCGCCCAGTCGTTCGACCGCAGGACGCTGAGATCATGCCCTTCGGCGTCGACCGTCAGCAGGTCGATGGTGCCCGACAGCCGGTATTCGGCGAGGATGTCGCGCAGCGGGCGCAGAGCGACGTCGACGACGCGGTCGATCCGCCACGCGCCGCGCGCATGGGCCGCGGCGGTCGCGGCATCGAAGGTGTTGAGTGCCGGCTCATTGAAGACGTGAAATTGCGCCGTGCCTGGCGCGGCCGAGACGCCGATCTCGAGATTGATGTCGCCGGGCCGGTGCCGGCGAAACGCCGCCATCGAGCCGGGCATCGCGTCGATGTTGATCCCGCGCCACCCGGCCTCATAAAGCAGCTGCGTGTTGGAAAAGCGGAACGGATGATGCGCGCCGACATCGACATAGAAACCGGTCGGACGATAGTCGAAGAAGCGCCACAGGATGCGATCCTCGCCCTCCTGCGACCACGACCGCTCGCCGCGTCGCTCGCGGAAGCGCGTGTAGCGCGAACGCAGGGTACCGAGCCGGTCGCCGGCGAGTCGGCGGACGATCGTCTTGACGTTCATACCAGGCCCATGGCCGCGAACTGCAGCCGCAGGATCGGCCGGGTCGACTTGAAGGCGGCATTGAGCAGGACCGCCGACACGGCATAGCTGCCGACCGCCGCCCACGCCGCCCCGACGACGCCGATCCGCGGCACGAGATACAGGTTGAGTGCGAGGCTGATGACCGCCCCGGCGACCGCCTGGTACAGGCCGAAGCGCATCATGCCGTTGTTGACGAACCACGAGCTCGACGCGACGCCGAGCCCGACGAACAGCCCCGACCACGCGTGGACCGCCAGAACCGGCGCGGCGGCGGCATAGGCCGGCCCATACAGCCCGCGGATGATCCACGGCGCGCCGACCGACATCGTTAACGCCGCGAGCGCCGACAGCGCCGCGATCGCGCGCATTACCTTGTTCAGTTCGTTCTCGTACGACACCGGCGCGCGGCTGTGCTGCGCCGCCAGACGGGGAACGAAGGCAGTCATCATCGCCAGCGGGATGAAATACCAGATTTCGGAGATGCGCGTTGCAGCGGCGTAGATGCCGACGGCATGGTCGTCGAGCAGGCGGCCGAGGATGACCTGGTCGACGCGCATGTAGACGCCGATCGCCAGCAGCCGCAGCAGCAGCGGCCAGGCCTCGCGCAGCAGGCGTTGCGCCTCGATCAGACTGGCGTCCGACCGTGCGAAGGTCAGGCCGGGTACCCGCGAATAGGCGTAGAGCGCGACCGCGACGAGGACGAACTCGCCGGTGAAGATGACGGCGAAGGTCATTAGCGGCGCGTGCGCGACGATGGCGACGACCTTGGCGACGGCGCACGCGATGAAGGCGAGATTGCGCCGGATGACGATCGGGCGGACCTCGTTGCGCGACTGGCACAGCTGGTCGACGACGTCAGCCGCCTGCGGCACCAGCGCCGTGCCGATGACGACGACCATCGCCAGCCCAAGGCCGTCTCCCGGCCGGCCGATCACGACGATCGCCGCGGCGACCACCATCGACAGCAGCGCGCCGATCACGCGCAGGACGACCGACGTCGCGGCGATCTCGCGCGCGCGTTCGGGATGGCGGACGAAGTCGCGGACGATGATGTCGGGCAGGCCCATCGTCGACAGCGCCGCGATGAGCATGACGACAGCCTGGGCATAGTTGAGCGCGCCGAACTGCGCCGGCCCGAGATAACGCGCCACCCAGACGCCGACGAACAGCCCGACGCCGAGCCGCACGACCTTGTCGGCGACCAGCCAGCCGGCGTTCTCGATCAGCGTCTGGAGCAGCCGCCGCCCGACGAGACGCGAGCGGACCGGCTGCGGCAGGATGCGCAGCCACAGGCTGTCGACCGAGGCTTCGCTCATGGCGCGGCGGCGCGGTGCCGCGGACCACGGAGAAGCGCCAGCCCGACCCCGGCGGCGAGGCCGAGGAACATGGCGACGACGATCACCTTGCCGACACTCGGGGTGACCGGCCGTTCGCTCGCCGCCGGATGCTCGAAGACCTCGGCGGCGTACGGCCGACCCGAACTGGCGACCATCTTCAGCCGCTCCTGTTCGCCGAGCGCTTGGGCGACCGCGACCCGCTGCTCGGCGAGCGAGATGGTCGGCAGGCGCGCCGCGAGGTAGCGGATATAGTCGTCGGTGCGGATCAGCGCGCGCTGCCGCAGCAGCTCGTCGATCGTGCCGCTCAGTTCAGTGAGGACGGCCGTCGCCAGCGCGGGATCGTCGCTGAACATCGATACCGTGACCACCGGGCTCTTGATGTTCTGGTCGACATCGACCTGCTCGTCGAGCCACGCGGCAAGCCGGGCCGGGCCGGGAGGCTGCCAGGGCAGCACCGGCAGGCCGAGCAGCGTCTTGATCGTCGTCGACAGCGCATGGACCAGGCCGCCCGGGGGCCGCCACCGCCGCGCCGGCGCATCCCACTCGCGGTAGAATATCCGGTGCATCAGCCCGCCGTCGCGCGCGAGGATGTCGGCGACGTCGCGCGAATGGAGCGCCTCGACGTACAGCTTGAATGACGCCGACCCGCCCGAATCGGGTAGCGCGACGCCGGCCGCCGCGGCGAGCCCACCGAACTGTGACAGCTTGCCCGATAGCCCGTCGCCACCCGACCCGGCGACCGGTGCGACGCGCATCTGCACGGCATAGCGGTAGGGGACGACGTCGAGATAGACGATGGCGATCACCAGCGCGCCGACGACGCAGCCGACGATCAGCCACCACCCCGCGCGCAGCATGCGCAGCGTCGCGGCAACGTCGATGCCCCCGTCGGCCCGATCCTGTATCGCTTCCATCAAGTCCTGCTCGGTCGGCTCATAGTTGCCGCTCCTACCGTACGGGGCCGGCGGCTAACAGCCCCGAAACCCGCCATTGGCCGGCCGGCGTCACACGCTGCGCGCCCCCGCGTGTCCCACACCGACGTGCAGCATCGTCTGAACCCCGTCTTCCACCCGGAACACCGTGCCCTGCGGCGCATCGTGGGCGAGCGCCACGCCCTCGAACGGCTGCCCGCCGGCCAGCAGCCCGCGGAGGACGCGGAGCGTGATGCCGTGGCTGATGACCAGCGCGTCGCGGGCCGGATTCAGCGTCGCCAGCCATGACTGCAGCCGGGCGGCAATCGCCGGATACCATTCGCCGTTCGGCGGGCGGACGCTGAACACGCGCCGCTCCGGATCGACGATCGGGCCGCTCTGCGCGACGATCGCCGCATAGGTCCGGCCCTGCCAGTCGCCGACGTCGATCTCGAGCAGCCGGTCGTCGGTCGTCACGCCGAAGAAATCGCGCCCGAGATGCTCGGCGACTATCGCCATCGTCTGCAGCGTCCGGCCCGACGGCGAGACCCACAGGTCGATGTCGGGGTCCGGCCCGAAATGCGCCGCGAGTGCCGCGCCCATCGCCTCGGCCTGAGCGATGCCGGCGCGGGTCAGCGGGGTGTGCGCCATGTGCCCCTGCATCCGTCCGCCGGCGTTGTAGACGGTCTCGGCGTGGCGGGCGAGGTAAAGGAGCATTGCGGTGCCCTACCCCAAGCCGCTAGGGGGACACCATGGGCAAGATCTACGACACCGCCGCCGCCGCGCTCGATGGCCTGCTGTTCGACGGGATGACGATCGTCGCCGGCGGCTTCGGCCTGTGCGGCATTCCCGAAAAGCTGATCGCCGCGATCCACGACAGCGGGGTCAGGGACCTGACGGTGGTGTCGAACAACGCCGGAGTCGACGGCTTCGGTCTCGGCGTGCTGCTCCAGTCGCGGCAGGTGAAAAAGATGATCGCGTCGTACGTCGGCGAGAACAAGGAGTTCGAGCGGCAGTATCTCAGCGGCGAGCTCGACCTCGAGTTCGCGCCGCAGGGGACGCTCGCCGAACGGATTCGTGCCGGGGGTGCGGGTATTCCCGGCTTCTACACGAAGACCGGCGTCGGCACGCTGATCGCCGAGGGCAAGGAACACAAGGACTTCGCCGGCGAGACGTACATCCTCGAGACCGGCATCGTCGCCGACCTCGCGATCGTCCACGCGTGGCGCGGCGACCTTTACGGCAACCTCGTCTACCGAAAGACGGCGCGCAACTTCAATCCGAACGCCGCGACGGCGGGCAAGGTGACCGTCGCCGAGGTTGAGGAACTGGTGCCCGAGGGCAGCCTTGACCCCGACGGCATCCACACGCCGTCGGTCTACGTCAAACGCCTCGTCCTCGGCCAAGACTTCGAGAAGCGGATCGAGCAGCGCACGGTAAGGGAGCGCGTCTGATGGGCTGGACCCGCGACGAGATGGCGGCGCGCGCCGCGGCCGAGCTGCACGACGGCTTCTACGTCAACCTCGGCATCGGCATGCCGACGCTGGTGGCCAACCACATCGCGCCGGGCATCGACATCACGCTGCAGAGCGAGAACGGCATGCTCGGCATGGGGCCGTTCCCCTTTGCCGGCGACGAGGACCCCGACCTCGTCAACGCCGGCAAGCAGACGATCACCGAGCTGCGCCGGACGAGCTATTTCTCGTCGGCCGACAGCTTCGCGATGATCCGCGGCGGCAAGATGGACCTGTCGATCCTCGGCGCGATGGAGGTCGCGGCGAACGGCGACCTCGCCAACTGGATGATCCCGGGCAAGATGGTCAAGGGCATGGGCGGGGCGATGGACCTCGTCGCCGGGGCCAAGCGGATCGTCGTCCTGATGGACCACAACGACAAGGCCGGCGGGCAGAAGTTCCGCGACCGCTGCACGCTGCCGCTGACGGGGTCGAACGTCGTCGACGTGCTGATCACCGACCTCGCCGTTTTCGAGCGGGCCGACCGCAAGGGCGCCCCGTTCCGGCTGGTCGAGACGGCACCGGGGATCGGGCTCGACGATCTGCGCGCGCGGACGGGGGCGAACTTCAGCGAGTAGCCGTCATGCTGGCGCACGCCAGCATCCACGGTCGTGCCAACGGATCGGCATCGTCTATTGCGCGGACATGGGTGCCGGCGTGCGCCAGCATGACACCGAATGGATAAGGCCGTGGCCCTCACCGATCCCGCCCCCAACGCCCTCGACGCCTTCTGGATGCCGTTCACCGCCAACAAGGCGTTCAAGGCCCACCCGCGCCTCCTCGCCCGCGCCGAGGGCATGTTCTACTGGACGCCGGAGGGCGCGCCGATCCTCGACGGCACCGCCGGGCTGTGGTGTGTCAACGCCGGGCACGGGCGGGCGGAGATCACCGCGGCGATCCAGGCCCAGGCGGCGACGATGGACTTCGCCCCCGTGTTCAACCTCGCCCACCCGCTCGCTTTCACCGCGGCGTCGAAGCTCGCGCTGATGTTCCCGGCAACCCTCGACCACGTCTTCTTCACCAATTCGGGATCGGAGGCGGTCGATACCGCGCTCAAGATCGCCTTGGCTTACCAGAAAGCCATCGGGCAGGGGACGCGCACCCGGCTGATCGGCCGCGAGCGCGGCTATCACGGTGTCGGCTTCGGCGGAATTTCCGTGGGCGGCATCGTCAACAACCGCCGGGCCTTCGGGAGCTTGGGCGGCGTCGACCACCTGCGCCACACCCACCTGCCCGACAACGCCTTCAGCATCGGCCAGCCCGCCCACGGGGCAGACCTCGCCGACGACCTCGAGCGCATGGTCGCGCTCCACGGGGCGGAGACGATCGCCGCGGTCATCGTCGAGCCGCTCGCCGGGTCGACCGGGGTGCTCGTCCCGCCGCAGGGCTACCTCCAGCGCCTGCGCGAGATCGCCACGCGCCACGGCATCCTGCTGATCTTCGACGAGGTCATCACCGCCTTCGGCCGCCTCGGCGCGGCGACCGCGGCCGACCATTTCGGCGTCACCCCCGACCTGATCGCCTGCGCCAAGGGGCTGACCAACGCCGCCGTGCCGATGGGCGCGGTCGTCGCCGCGAGCCATGTCCACGCCGCGATCGTCGACGACGGCCCGGCGGGCATCGAGCTGTTCCACGGCTACACCTATTCCGCCCACCCGCTCGCCGCCGCCGCGGCGGTCGCGACGCTCGACCTGTACGTCGCCGAGGGACTGTTCGCCCGCGCCGCGTCCCTTGCCCCGCACTTCGCCGCCGCGGCGCATTCGCTTAGGGGCAAGCCGCACGTCGTCGACATCCGCAGCCTCGGCCTCGTCGCCGGCATCGAGCTCGCCTCCCGCGACGGTGCACCGGGCGCGCGCGCGACCGAGCTGTTCCACCGCGCGTTTGACACCGGGCTGCTGGTGCGGGTGACCGGCGACATCGTCGCTTTGTCGCCGCCGCTGATCGTCAGCGAAGCGCAGATCGACGAGATCTTCGGGCGGATCGGAGAGATATTGGAGCAATTGACATAACGTTCCCCTCCCCTGAAGGGGAGGGGAAGCACTAGCGCGACGCGTTGCCGACGCTATAGTCGCGGCCCTCGGGGCGGACTCACACGACTAAGGGCACAGAATGAAAGCGACGGTCGAACGCGCGACTCTGCTGAAGTGCCTCGCGCACGTCCAGTCGGTGGTCGAGCGGCGCAATACCATTCCCATCCTGTCGAATGTTCTGATCGAAGCCCGGGATGGCGGCCTCCGCCTGATGGCGACCGACCTCGACCTGCAGGTCGTCGAGACGATCGCCGCGCACGTCAGCGCGCCCGGCGCGACCACCGTCAGCGCCCATACCCTGTTCGACATCGCCCGCAAGCTGCCCGAAGGCGCGCAGGTCGAGCTGACCGTCGCGGCCGAAAAGATGACGGTGACTGCCGACCGCTACCGCTCGAACCTCGCCACCCTGCCGCGCGACGACTTCCCGGTGATCGCCGAGACCGACCTGCCGACGAAGTTCAGCCTCGACGCCGAGGCCTTGCGCGACATCATCGACGGGACGCGCTTCGCCATCTCCACCGAGGAGACGCGCTATTATCTGAACGGCATCTTCCTCCACGTCGTCGCCGGCGATCCGCCGAAGTTCCGCGCCGTGGCGACCGACGGCCACCGCCTCGCGCGGATCGAACTCGACCTGCCCGACGGCGCGCAGGGCATGCCCGACGTCATCGTGCCGCGCAAATGCGTCGGCGAAATTCGCAAGCTGCTCGACGAGGTCGATGGTCCGGTCGAAATCCAGCTGTCGTCGTCGAAGATCCGCTTCAAGCTGGGCACCGCGGTCCTCACCTCGAAGCTGATCGACGGCACCTTCCCCGACTATAGCCGCGTCATCCCGACGGCGAACGACCGGCTGCTGAAGATCGACCGCAAGAGCCTCAGCCAGGGTGTCGACCGCGTCGCCGCCATCGCCACCACCGAAAAGACGCGCGCGGTCAAGATCGCGCTCGGCCACGACCGGGTGACGCTGTCGGTGACCAGCCCCGAGAACGGCACCGCCTCGGAGGAAATCCCCGCCGACTATACGTCGCCGGAGTTCGAGGTCGGCTTCAACTACCGCTACCTGCTCGACATCCTCGACCAGGTCGACAGCGACCTCGTCGAGGTCCACCTCGCCGACGCCGCCGCCCCGACGCTGATCCGGGTCAACGATGCGAGCGCCGCGCTCTACGTCCTGATGCCGATGCGGGTGTGACGGGCGGGCGCGAATGGAATATCTCAGCACGCGCGGGGCCGCCCCGCTCCTCGACTTCGAGAGCGTCACGCTCGCCGGGCTCGCCCCCGACGGCGGCTTGTACGTGCCCGACCATTGGCCGGCGCTGAGCCGTGAGGCGATCCGCGACCTCGCCGGGCTCGATTATGTCGAAACCGCCGTCCGGATCTGTGCGCCGTTCGTCGGTGACGCGCTGACCGAAACCGAGCTGCGCGATCTGCTCCGGACGGCATATGCCAGCTTCGCGCACGCGGCGGTCGTGCCGCTGAAGCAGCTCGACGAGCGCCACTGGCTGCTCGAGCTGTTCCACGGCCCGACGCTGGCGTTCAAGGACGTCGCGATGCAGGCGCTCGGCCTCTTGTTCGAGACGTTCCTGTCGCGCCGCACCGAGCATCTGACGATCGTCGGGGCGACGAGCGGCGACACCGGATCGGCGGCGATCGCCGCGCTGGCGGGTCGGGCCCACCTCGACGTCTTCATGCTCCATCCCGCTGGCCGGGTCAGCGACGTCCAGCGGCGGCAGATGACGACGGTCCAGTCGCCGAACATCTTCAACATCGCCGTCGAGGGCAATTTCGACGATTGCCAGGCGCTGGTGAAGGCGATGTTCAACGACCCCGCTTTCGCCGGCCGGTACCGGCTGGCGGCGGTCAACTCGATCAACTGGGCGCGGCTGATGCTCCAGGTGGTCTATTATTTCTACGCCGCGGTCCGCCTCGGCGCACCCGAGCGCAGCGTCAGCTTCAGCGTGCCGACCGGCAACTTCGGCGACGTCTTCGCCGGCTATGTCGCGGCGCGGATGGGGCTGCCGATCGGGCGGCTGATCGTCGCGACCAACGTCAACGACATCCTCCACCGGGCGCTGAGCGCCGGCGACTATTCGGTCGGCAGCGTCAGCGCGACGGCGGCCCCGTCGATGGACATTCAGGTCAGCTCGAACTTCGAGCGGTTGCTGTTCGACCTGTACGGCCGCGACGGCGCGGCAACCGCGGCGGCGATGGCGGGCTTCGAGACGACGCGCGGCCTTGCCCTGACCCCGACGATGCGCGGCGACGCGGCGGCGCTGCTGGTCAGCGCGCGGATCGACCCGGACGACATGGCCGCGGCGCTGCGGTGGGCGATGGCCGAGTGCGGCGAGTTGGTCGACCCGCACACCGCGATCGGCCTCGCTGCGGCCCAAGGTGCCGACGTCGCCGGCCCGATCGTCACGCTGGCGACGGCCCACCCCGCCAAGTTCCGCGACGCCGTCGAGCGCGCGTCGGGTCACCGGCCCGGCCTGCCGGCACGCGTCGCCGGGCTGTTCGACCGCGCCGAACGCTATGCGACCCTGCCGGCCGATCTCGCGGCGATCGAGACGTATATCGCCGAGCGGGCGACGCCAGTGCACGCGCCGGCGGCGGCCGCATGACCCGCCGGGCGGCGGCGGCCGCATGACCCAGCTGACCATCCTGCCGAACGGCGTCCGCGTCGTGTCGCGCGACATGCCGCACGTCGAGACGGTCGCGCTCGGCCTCCACGTCGACACCGGCGCGCGGCTCGAGACGGAGGCGACCAACGGCGTTGCCCACCTGCTCGAGCACATGGTGTTCAAGGGCACCGCGACCCGCTCGGCGCGCGCCATCGCCGAGGAGATCGAGGACGTCGGCGGGTCGCTGAACGCCTATACCGCACGCGACATGACGGTGTTCCACGCGCGGCTGCTGGCGCAGGACACCGCGCTAGGGCTCGACCTGATCGCCGATCTGGTGCGCAATCCGCGCTTCGACGCCGACGAGATCGAGCGCGAGAAGGCGGTCGTGTTGCAGGAACTCGGCGAGGCGCGCGACACGCCCGACGACATCGTCTTCGATCACCTGCAGGCCGCCGCCTATCCGGGGCAGGCGATCGGTCGGTCGATTCTCGGTAGCGAGGCGTCGATCGCCGCGATCACCGCGGACGACCTGCGCGACTGGCTGGGCGTCCAGTATCGCGGCGGCTCGTGCATCGTCGCCGCAGCCGGCAAGGTCGATCACGATGCGCTCGTCGCACTGAGCGAGCGGCTGTTCGGCGACCTCGCGCCCGGCACCCGCCCGGCGTTCGCACCCGCGGCGTTCGTTCCCGGCGTGGTCCACGACCGGCGCAAGTTCGAGCAGGCGCACCTCACGCTCGGGGCCGCCGCGCCCGGCCACCACCACGCCGACTATGACGCGGTCGCGCTGTTCGTCATGGCGGTCGGCGGCGGGGCGTCGTCGCGGCTGTTCCAGGAACTGCGCGAGGAACGCGGGCTAGCCTACAGCATCTATGCGTCGACGACGCCCTACGCCGACGCCGGGCTGTTCTCGGTCTATCTGGCGACGGCGAAGAAGGACGCGGCGCGCGCCTTCGACCTCGCCGTCGATGTGCTGGCGACGTGCGCCCACACCCTGCGGCCCGACGAGCTGGCGCGGGCCAAGGCGCAGGTTCGCGCCGGGCTGCTGATGAGCCTCGAGTCCCCCGGCGGCTGGGCCGAGTTCCTCGCCCGTCAGCTCCTCGCCCACGGCCGGTTGCAGACCCCGGGTGAGCTCGTCGCGCGGATCGACGCGGTCGACCTCGACCACGTTCGCGCGGCGGCGGGGCGGCTGGTGGCAGGCCCCTATGCGGTCGCCGATGTCGGAGCGGCGGCGATGCGGCGCGCCGCCTAGGTGGACCTTCCCGTCCTCACCGCCGAGCCGTGGGCCGACTATGGCCTGATCGACTCGGGCCACGGGCGGAAGCTCGAACGCTACGGCCCCTATCGCTTCATCCGCCCCGAGCCACAGGCGCTGTGGTCGCCCGCCATGCCCGACTGGGCCGCCGACGGGGAGTTCGTCGGCGGGTCGGAGGAGGACGGCGGCGGCCGGTGGAACCTAGAGGCACGCGTGCCGGCGTCGTGGCCGCTGGCGTGGCAGGGCGCTGGCGGTGCCGTCCGGTTCCGCGCGACCAACACGCCGTTCCGCCACCTCGGCTTCTTCCCGGATATGGCGTGTCACTGGGACTGGATGGCGGCGCGGGTCGGGGTGGGGGCCAGCGTGCTCAACGTCTTCGGCTACACCGGCGTCGGGTCGCTGGTGTGCGCCGCGGCGGGGGCAGGGGTGACGCACCTCGATGCGTCGAAGAAGGCGGTGTCGGCGGCGGTCGAGAACCAGCGGCTGAGTGGCTTGGTCGAGGCGCAGATACGCTGGGTGGTCGACGACGCGCTCAAGTTCATGCGCCGCGAGGTCCGCCGCGGCCGCCGTTACGACGGGATCATCCTCGACCCGCCGAAATACGGCCGCGGGCCCGAGGGCGAGGTGTGGGAACTGTACCGCGACCTGCCCGAACTGCTGGCGCTGGCGCGCAGCCTGCTCGACGAGCGGTCGAGCTTCCTCGTCCTGACCGTCTACGCCATCCGGCTGTCGGCGGTCGCCATCGCCGAACTGGCGGCGGAGGCGCTGATCGGGCTGGGCGGGACGATCACCGCCGGCGAGATGACGATCCGCGAGGAGGCGCGGGGCAGGCTCCTGCCGACCGCGATCTTCGTGCGGTGGGAGCGATTGCCAAGCTGAACCCCGCCGCTTACCTTCGGCCCATGTCGGGTCGCAGCGTCAATTTGTCGGAACACCAGGACCGTTTCGTCGGCGAGGTTCTCGCCTCGGGCCGCTACCGCGACGTCGGCGAGGTGGTCGACGACGCCTTCCGCCTGCTCGAACGCCGCGAAGCGCGCGAGGCGGCGAAGATGAAGCGCTTTCTTGCACTGGTTCAGGAAGGTGAGGACGCTTACGCCCGGGGCGAGTATGAAGAAGTTCCCGTCGACGGCATCGGTGCATGGCTGGAGAGCCTCGATGCGGAGGAACGTGAGGCGTCGCCTCGTTGAAACTCGACGTAACGCGTGCTGCGCGGACTGATATCTCCGGCGCTCTGCGGTGGAGTGAAGATTATTTTGGTCTGGCGGCGCGCGTTCGCTATCGGCAACTGATCGACGCCGGGCTGACGGCGATCACGATGCCCGAAGACCCGCTTGGCACCCGACGACCGGCCGACGCGGCCGGCAGGCGGATCTTACATCTGCGGAGCTGCCGCGCGGCCGTTCCCGGCATCGCGCGGCCGCGTCACCTGCTCGTCTTCGACCGTCCGGCACGCGACCACGTCGTGGTCGTCCGCCTGCTCCACGACGCGATGGACCTGCCGGCGCAGCTCGCCGGGCGCTAACCCCGCCGCCGCGCCTTCGGCTCGTCGGCCGCTGCCGTCTCCGTCCCTGCCGCCTTCAGCCCGCGCAGCCGCGCCATCTCGCCCTGGAAGCGCGCCATCTCGGCCCCTGACAGCGTCGTGCCGCCGGTGAACTTGATGTTGGTCGGGTCGACCGGCGCGTTGTTGACCCAGACCTCGTAGTGGAGGTGGGGACCGGTCGACAGGCCGGTCGAGCCGACATAGCCGATCACCTGCCCCTGCGCGACGCTCGCGCCGGGCTTGACCGCGAAGCGGCTCATATGGCCGTAGGCGGTCATCAGACCGGGGCGGTGGAGAACCTGGACATAGTTGCCGTGCCCGCCGTGCCAGCCGGCGAAGGTCACCTTGCCCGCCGCCGCCGCCATGATCGGCGAGCCCATCGCCGCGCCGAAATCGACCCCCTGATGGAGCCGCGAATAGCCGAGGATCGGGTGGAGGCGCATGCCGAAGCCGCTCGTCTCGTGCGCCCCGTCGACCGGGGTGCGCATCAGCCCCTTCTTGGCGCTCTCGCCGTTGGCGCGGAAGAACATCGGCCGCCCGCCATAGGTCCAGCGCAGCAGCTCGACCGGGTTGCCATGCTCGGGGCGCAGCGCGGCGTAGAGCAGCCCGCCGGTCTCGTTCTCGCCGGTCGCCGCGTGGCGGTGCTCGAGGATGACGTCGAAGCGGTCGTGGCGGCCGACCTGGCGCTGCAGGTCGAGGACATAGGCGAGGTTCTGGCGGTACTCGGCGGCTTGGGCGTCGGGCACGCCGGCGGCGCGGACGGCGCGGACGAGGTTGCCGCCGACGGTGCCGGTGACGCGCAGCGGGGTGTCGTCGACGGCGATCGGCACGCGCTTCAGCGTCAGCGCACCGTCGACGCGGGCGACCTCGAGCCGCAGGTCGAAGGCGGCGCGGAAGGCGAGGCCGTCGAGCGGGCGC
>CAHJWP010000040.1 GCA_903642255.1 Sphingomonadaceae bacterium
CGCGACGATCGTCGCATTGTCGATCGTCGCCATCGCGGTGCCCCCGATGGCGGAGGTGAACGAGCCGGCCGACGGCGTCGCATCGACGACGACGTCGCCGGCGTTCAGGCTCGCTCCGTTGGACAGGGCAAGCGTGGCCGTGCCGCCCTGCGCTACCCCGCCGAGCGGAACCACCGGCGTCGAGACCTGCACCAGATCGAAGACGCGGACTGTGCCCTGATCCAGCGTCAGCGACGCACTGCCCCCGGTCGCCGACAGCCCGCCCAAGCCGGCCGCCCCCGCCGTGACGTTGCCATACGCACCGTTACCGCCGGCACCGGGCAACGCCCCCGCGACGACATTCAGCTGCGCGCCCGTCTCGCTGCCGACGATCTGGCCACCGAGGTCGACGAGGACGCTGGCGGCACCTCCTGTGGCCGAGCCGCCCATCCCGCCCATCGCGCCCTGATCGTCGGGCGGCGAGTTGGTCTGGCCGTCGCCGCCTTGGCCACCTGTGCCGCTCGCCCGTACGACTAGGCCGCCGAACATCGGCGATGGCCCGGTCAGCGTCAGCAAGCCGCCACTGACCAGGACCGCCGCCGTGCCGCCAGTGCCGTCCCCCCCCAGGCCGCCCGGCCCGGCCGCCTGGCCATAGCTGGCATAGGCTCCCGCACCACCGGCGCCACCAATGCCATCGGCGGTGACCCCAAGATCGGTCAGCATTGCCATGCCGCTGCCGCTGACAGTGAAGCGGGCCGTGCCACCGATCCCCGCTCCGCCGCTGAAGCCGGCCGAGCCGTCATAGTTGCCGTTGTAGCCGCCGTCGCCGCCGGTGCCGCTCGCATCGACGCTGACGTAGTTTGCATTGCTGCCCTGAAGCGACAGGTTGCCGCCTTGGACAAGGATGGTTGCCTGACCGCCGGTGCCCGTGCCGCCGATGCCGGACGACCCGCTGCCGCCGATACCCGCGGCGTTGATCGTGATGTTGTCGGCAACCTCGACGCTGGCGCTTCCGGGGGCGATCGTCAGCGATGCGGTTCCGCCTTTGCCGGCGGCACCGCCCCCCGAGGCGTTGCCGCTCGCCGACAGCTGAAGGGTTGCCGACGTGACCGACCCCATGGCACCAAGCGTTACCGACGTCGTGCCGCCCTGCGCCGTCTGGCTGCTCGTGCCGTAATCGACGCCCCCGTCGGCCGAAAGGCGCGTGGTTCCGGCGGCGTACAGGCTGCTGCCCTGGACGTTCAGTGTCGCCGCGCCGCCGGTGCCGCCGGCACCGGCATTACCGGTGCCCGTCGCGTTGACGAAGACGTCGCCGCCGATCTGCAGGGTGCCGCCGGCGAGCGCCTGCAAGGCGACGGTGCCGCCCTGGCCCGCTCCGCCGTAAGCCGCCGCCGACGTGTCGATGGTCAGACCACCGTCGACCATCAGCTTGCCGCCCGACGACGTGATGTTAGCCGTACCGCCGATCTGCGTCGTGCCGAAGCCGTGCGAGAACAGGTCGACGTTGAGGCTGCCGCCAACCGTCACCGTACCGACGTTGGCGCTGACGCTCGCCTGACGGCCGGCACTGTCGCCCTGCGAGCCGAGGTCGAGATCGCCGCCCACCGCAATCGTATTCTTGCCCATGGTATCGACAACTGTCTGGCTTCGTCCGAATAATCCGACGGTGCCGGTCAGGTTCTGGGTCAGACCGATCTGCGACGTGAAGCTCGGCGCGAGCCGGACGCGGGTCGTCGCCTCGGCATAGAGGTTGGTCGTCGTCGACGCGCTGATGTCGAGGCTGGCCGGCACCGCCGTATCTATCGTCGCGCCGTTGCGCAGGGCGACGGCGGTTGTCATGTTCTCGGTCGTCGGCACGCCGGCAAGCAGTTCGACCGTTCCGCCGGACACCGTCGCGCTGCTGGCCGGCGTGAAGCCCACCGTCCCGCCGACGAGCATGGTGATCGCGTCGTTCTTGGGAATCGCCGCCATGATGATTGTCGGGCTGGTTCCCGTCGCCGGAGTCGCGCCGGTCGTCGTGCCGGTGTGCGACAAGAGGGTGACCGGTGCGACCTCCGTCGGCGCCTTGGCCGATCCCGCGCCGATCTTGATGTCGAACAGACCGTTGCCCGGGTTGATCGTCAGGTCGACCTGTTCGGCCGCGACGTAGGCCGCTCCCCCCGCAACGGTCACGGCCCCGCCCTGCTGGATACGCGGGGCGACCAGCGCGACATAATTGCTCTGCGCGTTGATCTGCGCGCCGGCCGCGATCTGGACCGAACTCGTGCTGCCGAGCGCGCTGTTAAGCGTAAAGCTGTTCCCGCTCAACACCGGGTCGGCCGTAGTCAGCAGCAGGCTGCCGACGTTGATGACGGCGCTCGGCCCGATGATGATGCCGCCCGGCGTATAGAACACGACCGTGCCGCCGGGCGTGTTCACGCCGGCCGAATTGATGAAGCTGCTGATCGTGCCGTTGTAGGCCGTCGGCCGGTTCGTCAGGGCTCCGGTGGTGTTGACCGGCAGGACGCGGTTGACGACCGTGAAGTCGGTCACCCCGGCGGCGTTGCTAAACGTTGCGGTCGCACCGCTGGGCAGGAAGTTGACGGCACCGGTGCCTGTCGTGTCCGTCGGTGTCCAGGTGATCACGGCCGTATTGCCGCCTGTGCCGCCGACGGTGATCTGGTCGCGGTTCGCCGTCGCGCGATTGATCGCCGCCGTCCCGGATGTCACCACCGGCGACCCCGCGAACGCCGCCGCGAGCGCCTGCTGGGGCATGCCAAGCAATGCGACAGCCAGCGCCGTACTTGAGCACAACTTGCTGCGGAGGGGCAAAGCAGTCATCGGTCGATACTCCTACCGACGGGCCCAGGGAAGCAGGCGGGTGGTGAACGACACGAGGAAGCGCACCGGCGGGACGTGGGTCTCAAGTCCGGCGCGGTCCGTGGGGAAGGCGAAACTTCCGTCGAGGCGCCCCCAGTCGCCGAGCGCCGTATGAAGACCGAAACCGATCGAGGTGAGGTTTTCGGCCGACCGCGGATCGCCGGGGGCATTGCTCCACACCCATGCCGAGTCAACGAAGGCGAACGGCTGGACTGCGAGCGCCTTGAGGCTGGCCGGGGTCGCTCGGCCGACGCGAACCTCAAGCGAGCCGCCAACCCCCTTGTCGCCAAGCAGGGTGCCCGGATCATAGCCGCGTCCGATCGTGTAGTTGCCGGCCGAATATTCCTCGAAGCTCAGCAGCGTCTCGGGCGAATATTGCGCGCGCGGTGAGAAGACGAAGGCGAGCTTTGGCCGCGGGCGTAGCTGCACCTCGCCGCCGAACCGCGCAACGAAGGCGGCGGGATCACCGTAGAGCCGGCTCGGTGTTACCGGGTTGTCCGCCGCGCGGCACAGGACGAGGTCAGCCCCGCAACCCTCGCTGGCGCCCAGCACATGCACTCCGTGGCGCAGCTCGAACGTCCCGGACAGCGACCAGCGCGGTTCGGCGGCGCTATATCCGCCCGCGCCCATGCGGCTCCCCGGGTCAATCGCGTCGCCCTCGAACCGCAGATACGGCACGCGGAGGCGGTCGGTCGTAACCCGCGCGCCGGCAAGATCGACGGTCTGGTCGATGACCTCGAAACCGGCCGCGCCGCGCAGGTTGACGGTCTGGCGGCGGACGAAAGGAAAGTTGAGTTCGCCCGACCCGACCAGCGCCCGCGCGTCGATGTCGAGCTGGCTGACGCTCGGCTTCGTCCAGCTATAGGTGAAATGGCCGGCGATGCCGATGCCGGTCGAGCCGAGCAGGAATTCATGGCTGGCCTGCACGACTTTCTGCTGGCGCACCTCGGGCGTCGTGAAGAAGCTGACCGTCGTACGATCGCCGAGCCCGGTCAGGCCATAGAACTGCGCCCGCAGCAGCCCGCCGAACCTGCCGAGTTCGCGGCTGCTGTAGTTTTGGACGTTGAAGTCGGCGTCGATCAGATGGTGGACAACCGTCACCTCGCCGATGACCTCGCCCGGGGTGCCGGCGGGTTGCAGCTGTAGCCTGACGTCGTAGCCCGGCAGATCGCGGACCAGCAGTAGCGCCCGTTCGGCCTGCCGTTCGTTGAACAGGGGCTCGTGGGTCAGCGGCTCGAGATAGCCTGCGATCAGCCGCTCGGCGCGTCCTGCGTTGCCCCGCACGTGCACCGCGCTGAGGTGTGCGAGCAGTACCTGCAGCTGGAGCCGGCCACTCTCGATCTTCTGCGGCGGAACCTGCACCGCGGCGAGGTAACCCTTGCGGCGGAGGATGGTCGCCGCTGCATCGCGGATGTCGCACACCACCGCGATCGGCAGCAGCTTGCCCAGCTGCGCCTCGTACGCTGGGCGAAGTTCTTCGGGCGCGATGCCCTTCAGTCCGTCGAAATCGACCGAAGTCAGCGTCACCTGCACAGTGGCGAAACGCGGCTCGGCGAGCGGACACGCCGCGCGCTCAATCCCGCCCTCGACGATCAAGCGTGGCGCGGTGGGAACCGGCTCGACCGGACGGCCGCGTTCGATCTCCTCCCGGGTCGGTGCGATCGGCGTCGAGCCGACAGGTCGGGCGATCTGCGCATGGGCACCGACCGTGTACAGCACTACGGCGAACAGGCCGAAGATCCGCCTCACGATGCCACGCCCCCGATCACGCTCTCGGCAGGCTCCGTGCCCCATCGCGCGACAAGAACCCCTCGAATCGATCTAGCCGTCAATTACGATCAATGCAAAAAAAAATCGGCGGGATACTGTCAATGTGTTGGATCGGCGCACATTGGACTCTTTCAATGCATGGCGCGAATGGGCTATGGGTCGGTCGCGGCACGAGGGGCCGTGCTCGAGCTGGGGGCACCGGGTGAGGGGATGGGGGCGTAGCTTTGCGTTGACCGTTGCGGCCGTGCTGTCGCTGGTCTCCTTGCACGGCAATGCCCGCGAGGCCGATCCTGCTATTGTCGTGAACGGATCGAGCGCCTTGATGGGCGTCGCGTCATGCGGCGGTTCGACCTGTCACGGCCGGCAGACCCCGACCGGCGCCGTGGTGCGCCAGGACGAGGTCCGGATCTGGCAGGACGCGAGCAGCGTGACGGGCATGCACGCGCACGCCTTTCGGGTGCTCGAGGAGCCGCGGTCGCAGGCGATCGCCGCCAAACTCGGTATCGGGCCGGCGACATCGGCTACGGAATGCCTCGGCTGCCATTCGACGCCGGCGGCTCGCTATTCGGCAGGCTTCCACAAGGACGAGGGCGTCACCTGCGAGGCCTGCCACGGTGCGGCGGAGCGCTGGCTGGCCAGCCATACCGCGGTCGCCGGCACGCACGTCGACAACGTCCGGCACGGCCTGATCCCCCTGGACCGGCCGCGAGCGCGCGCCGAAAACTGTCTCGACTGCCATTATGGTGGGGGTGGCAACCAGTTCGTCACGCATCGTATCATGGCCGCCGGCCACCCGCGGATCAGTTACGAACTCGAGCTGTTCACCGCCTTGCAGCAGCATCACAACGTCGATGCCGACTATCGCCAGCGCAAGGAAACGCCGAGCGGCATCAAGGTCTGGGCAGTTGGTCAGGCCATCGCGCTCGAACGGCAGCTGACGTTGTTCGCATCGGCCCGCGGGCAGAATGGCGCATTCCCGGAGTTTTATTTTTACGATTGCCGCAGTTGCCACCGCGCGATCTCAGACCAGCCGGACTGGAGACCGCAACGCACGGTCAATCCGCTGCGGCCGGTGGCGGTCGGGACGCCGGTATTTAACGATGAGAACCTGATCATGCTGGCCGCTGCCGCGCAGGTTGCCGCGCCCGATCTCGCCGACCGCTTCGCCACCGACGCCCGCGCGTTTCACGCGGCGATCGGCCAAGGTCGCGACCCGGCAAAGGCGGCAGCCGCCAAGCTGCGTGCGACCGCGACCGCTCTCGCCGCGCGCTTCGAGTCAGCGACGTTCGGGCGCGCCGAAACTTTTGCCATGATGCGCGCGGTGCTGACCGGTCCGGCAACGCGGACCTATACCGATTACCAGGGATCGGCGCAGTCGGTGATGGCAGCCGACACGCTGCTCGCAAGCCTTGAAAGAGACAAGCAGGTGCCGGCGGGGGCGCGGGCGGCGATCAAGCCAGACCTCGACCGCGCCTATGCCGCCGTCCGTGATCCCCAGCGGTTTCAGTCGGCCGACGTTGCGGCCAGCCTCGCCCGCGTGGCCGATGCTGTGGCACGCTACCAGTGAAACGGCTAATCGTGATGCTCGCGGCGGCGCTTGTTGGCTGTGGCGGCGGGTCGAACGGCAGCGGCAGCGCGCCGATCGGGGGCGCGCCGGCAGTCACGGTGACACCGCCGTCGCCGACCACCGGCGGCCTGTTGCCGATTCCGGCGAGCGTTGCGCTCACCGTCGGCGACGTCAATGCCGTGCTGGCACGCGCCGTCGGCGAGGCGCAGGCGCGTAACGTGTCGGCCGTCGTCGCGGTGACCGACCGCGTCGGCAACGTTCTCGCGGTCTACACGATGAACGGTGCACGGGCGATAGCGACGCTGCGGCCCGGGACCGTCGGCAATACTGACCTGCAGGGGGTTGCCGTGCCCGCCGCCGCCGCGGCGATCGCTAAGGCGATCACCGGGGCCTATCTTTCGTCGGACGGCAATGCGTTTTCGACGCGAACGGCGAGCGAGATCGTGCAGCCCGAATTTCCGCCGTCGGCGAACACGCAGGGGCTCGAGAGCGGACCGCTGTTCGGTGTCCAATTCTCGCAGCTGCCATGCTCCGACCTCAGCCAGCGCTATGGGCAGTCTGGTCCGGCGTTCGTCGGTCCGAAACGTTCGCCGCTTGGGCTGGCGGCCGACCCCGGCGGCTTCCCGCTCTACAAGAACGGCACGCTGGTCGGCGGCGTCGGCGTTATGGCCGACGGCGACTATGGCTTCGATCCCGAGATTACCGACGTCGACCATTCGGATGAGGAGGCCATCGCGCTCGCCGCCACCGTCGGCCTCAACGCCTCGACCGACATTACTGCCGACAAGGTCAGCCTCGACGGCACGACGCTCCGCTATTCGGATACGCTACTGACCGATCTGGTCAGCGCCCCCGCCAGCGCCCCCGCCGCGCCTGTCGCAAGTGCCGGATCGCTGACGCCGATAACCGGCTATTTCGCTGGCACCGTGCTCGCCGGGACTCCTTATGGCACCGAAGCCAGCGGCATCCGGCCGGTGACAGCGGCGGAATTTTCGAACTCCGACGCCTTCCTGCTGACCGACGGGCAGGGCAGTCCACGCTATCCGATCCGCGCCGGCACCGACGCCAATCCTTTGACGGCGGCCGAGGTGCGGGCGACGCTCGAGGAGGCGTTTACCGTCATGGTCCGCGCCCGCGCTGCGATCCGCCGCCCGCTCGACAGCCGCGCCGAGGTGACGATTTCGATCGTCGACACCAATGGCGTCGTCCTCGGCCAAGTCCGCGGGGCGGACGCGCCGATCTTCGGCACCGACGTCTCGCTGCAGAAGGCGCGGACGGTCGCCTTCTTCTCGGGCTCCTATGCCGGATCCGACCTGCTCGGCGCGACGCTGCCGTCGGGAGTCCCCGATCCGAACGTGACCACTTTCGTCGCGGCGTTGCGCACCTTCCTCAGCAACCCCGCCGCACTGACCGGAACAATCGCCTTTTCCGAAAGTGCGATCGGCAACCTGTCGCGGCCCTATTTCCCGGACGGGCAGATCGGCACGCCGAACGGTCCGCTATCTCGGCCGATCGGCAATTTCAGCCCATTTTCGACGGGTCTGCAGACGGCGCTGGTCATCCAGAACATCGCCCAGCACGCCGGCTACGTCGCCTCGAACGGTGCCTCGCCCGACACGCCGCGGCAGTGCACCTACTTGCCCAACTCGCCGGCCGGGACAAAGCGGTTGGCCAACGGCGAGCAGATCTTCCCCGGCGGCGTGCCGATCTATCGCGGCGCGACGCTGGTCGGCGGCATCGGCGTTTCGGGCGACGGCATCGACCAGGACAATATGATCTCGTTCCTTGGACTGAACAACGCCGGAATCCGTCTCGGCACGATCAGCAACGCGCCCATGACCATCCGCGCCGATCTGGTCCAGGTCGTGGTCAACGGCAACCCGGTCCGGCTACGGTATGTTAACTGCCCGGTCGCGCCGTTCCTCGACACAACTACCCAGAACGTATGTGAGGGCCTGTAGTGGCCGCAGGGGGCCTCCTCGCGCACGCCTGCCTCCTGCTGGGGGCGACGCCGGCTCCGGTGCCGCACGTCGCCAGCGTGGATCCCGTTGCCGCCGAGGCCGTCGACGTCTCGCCCGGCACGCCGACCGACCGTATCCGCCCCGGCCTTCAGACCCCCGAGTTCGCGCCACCGATCACGCAGTCGAATCCCGGCGCCGTCCGCGCGCCGCCGCCGCAGGCCTTTCCCGAGGCAGCGCTGCCGGTGCCCGACCGGTACCGGCTGGCCGACAATCTCGGCATCAAGGTCAATCGTTTCGATCCTTACCACCAGAACGATTTTAAGGGCGACCGGCCGGTCAAGGGTACCGACGACTGCTTCATCGCACTGACCGGTATTTCAGACACGGTGGTCGAGCCGCGGTCCTTCCCCATTCCGGTCGGCGTCCAAACCACCGACCGGCCGAACTCTCTTGATGTCTTCGGCCGCGACAATGCGCTCGTGGTGTCGCAGACCTTCCTATTCGGGGCGTCGCTGTTCAAGGGGGTGACGGCGTTCAAGCCCCCCGAGGTCGAGGTCCGCGCCTTGTTCGCGGTCAACGTCAATTATGCCAAGGTCGACGAACGGCGCGTGCTGTCGGTCCTGCCGTCCAATGGCACCGATCGTACCGACGCCTTCTTCGGCGTCCAGGAGCTGTTCCTCGACTATCACCTGCGCAACGTCAGCTCGCGCTACGACTTCGACTCGATCCGCGTTGGCATCCAGCCTTTCTCGAGCGACTTCCGCGGCTTCCTGTTCCAGGATTCGCAGCTCGGCGTCCGCCTGTTCGGCAATCGCGACAACAACCGGTTCCAGTATAATCTCGCCTTCTTCGACCGGCTTGAGAAGGACACCAACTCCGGATTGAATGATCTCCGCCAGACGCCGCGCGACGACCAGATCGTTATCGCCAATGTCTATAGGCAGGACCTGCCGGTGCCCGGCTTCACTAGCCAGCTGACGGTCGTTTACAACCGCAACCACGAAACCGCGCTGCATGTCGATGCCAACGGCTTTCCGGTCCGCCCGGCGCTGCTCGGCGACCTGCGACCGCGGACCTACGATGTCGTCTATCCGGGCTACAGCGGCGACGGCCATTTCGGCCGAATAAACATAACGACGTCGATTTACGGAGCCTTTGGGCAGGATCGCAACTCGATCTTCACCCAAAAGCCGACGACCATCGAGGCGTTCTTCGCGGCGGCGGAGGCAAGTTACGACATCAACTATGTCCGCATCCGCCTGTCTGGACTGTTCGCGAGCGGTGACAACAACCCGTACGACAACAAGGAAACCGGCTTCGACGCGATCGTCGAGAACCCGCTGTTCGCCGGGGCCGACACGAGCTACTGGATACGGCAATCGATCCCGTTCGCTGCGGGCGGCCGGGCGATCGCGATCAACGGTCGCAACGGCGTCCTCGATGACCTGCGCTCGTCGAAGGACGAGGGCCAGTCAAACTTCCAGAATCCCGGCACGATCCTCGCCGGCATTGGTGCCGACGTCGACCTGACGACACAGTTTCGTGTCACCGGCAACGTCAACCACCTGTGGTTCGCGACGACAGAGGTGCTCGAGGCGCTGCGCCAGCAGGCGCGGATCGGCCACGATATCGGCTGGGATCTGTCGGTGGCGACGATCTACCGGCCGAAGTTCACGCAAAACATCGTCGTCCGCGCCTCGCTGGCCGGGCTGGTGCCGGGTGACGGCTTCAAGCAGCTGTTCACCAATGAGGCGCACGACTCAATTTATTATAGTGCCCTCCTCAATATAACCCTGAGCTATTGATGCGGCGTCTCGCTTCCCTTCTCCTCGTCCTCCTCGTCTTCGCCGGCACCAGCCGCGCCGAGGAGGAGAAGCCGGTCGAACGCGACTACAGCCGCGTCATTGCGGCATCGGCACCGCAAAACCAGAATTGGGAGCAGGCGACAGCCAAGAGCGCCAGTTGCCGCGGCTGCCATACCGCGTCGGACCAGAAGACGATGCACGCCTCAACCGCGGTCGTGCTTGGCTGCGTCGACTGTCACGGGGGCAATGCCGGCCTCGCCGTCCCCGTCGGCATTGCCCAGACGGACCCGCGCTACGCCGCGCTGCGCGACGAGGCGCACGTCCTGCCACGGTTCCCGCACGAGTGGGGATTTCCGTCGGGAGCCAATCCGAAGCGAAGCTACACGCTGCTCAACCGCGAATCGCCCGAGTTCGTCCGCTTCAAGAACCCGTCCGACTACCGTGTCGCGCGCCAGTCGTGCGGCGCGTGCCACCAGGACACGATCGATGCCGCCGAGCGCTCGATCATGGCGACCGGCGCCATGCTGTGGGAGGGCGCGAGCTACAACAACGGCATCCTGCCGTTCAAGCGGGGCGTCGTCGGCGAGGCCTATACCACATCCGGCGAGGCCGCCTGCCTGCTGTCGCCCGATGTCAGCCCCAGACCGACGCCGAAGAATGCGTGCGTCGCGCCGCTCGGGGCCGATCTCGGCCTGCTGACCGAGGCTGCGAAGAAGCGTGGCGCGATCGACCGGCTCCTGCCGCTGCCGACATGGGAGGTTGTGCCGCCCGCCGACGTGTTCCGCGTGTTCGAGCGCGGTGGCCGCAACGTCTCGACCGAGTTCGCCGAGGTTGGCCTGCCTAACTCGACCGGCCTGCTGCAGCGGCTCGAGGAGCCCGGCCGCCCCGACATCCGCCAGTCGAACCGTGGGCCGGCAACAGGTCTGCGCGTCGCCATTCCCGTCCTCAACATTCACAAAACACGGCTCAACGACCCGTTCATGTGGTTCATGGGGACCAACGACCAGCCCGGCGACTATCGCACCTCGGGCTGCGGCGGCTGCCACGTCGTCTACGCCAATGACCGCGAGCCGCGCCACAGCCTGACCTATGCCCAGTACGGCCGCGACGGGATGAGCGCGACGGTCGATCCGACCATCCCGCACGACGAGAGCGGCCATCCGATCCAGCACGCATTCACCCGCTCGATTCCGACGGCGCAATGCATGAACTGCCACATGCACCAGCCAAACATGTTCCTGAACAGCTTCCTCGGCTACACCATGTGGGACTACGAATCCGACGCGCCGTCGATGTGGCCGGAAAAGCAGAAATATCCCAACGCCGAGGTCTCGCGCGCGGTTCTCGACCGCAATCCGGAGGCGGCGGCACCGTACGGCAAGTGGTCGGACACCAACTTCCTGCGCAACGTCTACGACCTCAATCCGAAGCTCAAAGACACGCAGTTCGCCGATTATCATGGGCACGGCTGGAATTTCAGGGCCATCCTGAAGCGCGATCGCAACGGCAATCTGCTCGACGCCGACGGCAACATGGCGACCTATGGGACGGACACGACCCACATCGTCAGCCCCGACGACCCCGAGAAGTGGCGCAAGGCGGGCGTGCCGAAGTTCGCCCCGGCCGGCGAGCAGCCGGGCAAGGCGGTCCACATGATGTCGATCCACGCCGAGGTCGGCATGCAGTGCGCCGACTGCCACTTTGCGCAGGACAGCCACGGCTCGGGCTTCATCTTCGCCGAAGTCGCCAATGCGGTCGAGATCGGCTGCAAGGACTGCCACGGCACCGCCGACGCCTATCCGACCCTACGCACCTCGAACCTCGCTGCGCGGCCCGAGGGCAAGGACCTGTCGCTTCTGCGCAATCCCGACGGACGGCTACGCTTCGAGTGGGTGGTGCGCGACGGCCAGCGGACGCTGATCCAGCGGTCGATCATCGACCCGAAAATCGAGTGGAAGATGAGCCTCGTCAAGGATTCGGTCGACCCGGCGAGCCCCCGCTACAACCCCAAGGCGGCGCGGGCGAAGCTCATGGGCCGCGTGTCGGTCGACGGCGCGATGCGCTGGGGACCGCAGGTCTCGCCCGAGGCGCGGGCACATTCGGACAGCAATATGGCGTGCTACACCTGCCACCTCGCGTGGACGACGTCGTGCGGCGGCTGTCACCTGCCAATCGAGGCGAACTGGAAGACCGACGTCCACAAGTACGAAGGCGGCGAGACCCGCAACTGGGCGAGCTACAACCCCGAGGTCGCCCGCGACGACATCTTCCAGCTCGGCAAGCATATGACGACAAAGGGAAATATCATCGCGCCGATCCGCTCGACGTCGGCGCTCGTCCTGTCGTCGACCAACGTCAACCGCGACCGCATCTACATCCAGCAGCCGCCGATCTCGGCCGGCGGCTTCTCGAGCCAGGCGTTCGCCCCGCACTATCCGCATACCGAGCGGCGGGTCGAGACGAAGACCTGCACCGACTGCCACCTGAGCCAGGCGGGCGACAATAATGCCTGGATGGCGCAGCTGATGCTGCTTGGCACCAATTACATCAACTTCGTCGGGCTCAACGCGTGGGTCGGCGAGGACGGCGGCCTGTCGGCGATCCGCGTCACCGAATGGCGCGAGCCGCAGGCGGTGATCGGCTCGTACCTGCAGAAGTATGCCTACCCTGACTGGTACAAGCTGCACGTCGAGAAGAACGGTCGCGAGCTGAAGAACTGGGTGCGCGGCGAAATCTTCGACAAGAGCGCCGGCGGTTCGGGCGAGACGAACGCGACCGAGCAGTTCGTCAACAACCACAAGCGGGCCGGCGGAGCGATCCACTGCCTCCAGCTGCGCGGCGAGTATCTGTTCGCGGCCGAGGGCAAGGCGGGGTTCCGCGCCTATGACGTCGCGTCGATCGCCAACAAGAGCGTGTCGGAGCGCATCCTGACTGGTCCGGTGTCGCCGCTCGGCCAGAACACCCGCATCGCCAGCAGGAATGCGACCTGCATGGCCCTGCCGACCGGCCAACCGATTGATCCGACGCGCAATACCGCCGAGCTCCGGGCGATGAACGACGAGCAGGCGTTCCACCCGATCTACAATTACGCCTTCGTCACCGACTCGGAGGAGGGGCTGATCCTCGTCGACATCCGGACGCTCGCCGACAAGGAGCCGCGCAACAACTTCCTGCGCCGCGCGCTGACGTGGAACGAGGGCCATGTCCTTGATGGCGCTCGACATATCACGCTCGGCGGCAACTATGCGTACATCACGGCGAAGGCCGGACTGGTCGTGGTCGACCTGAGTGATCCGCTTCATCCGAAGCTGGCGGCGACCGTGCCGCTGACCGATGCGCGGGCCTCGGCGCTCCAGTTCCGCTACCTCTATGTCACTGATTCGACAGGTCTTCGTGTCCTCGACGTCACCGACCTCGCCCACCCGAAGCTGCTGACGGCGACGGTGCCGCTTGCCGATGCGCGGAAGCTATATCTGGCGCGGACCTATGCCTATGTCGCGGCCAAGGGGCAGGGGCTGGCGATCGTCGACATCACCCGCGCCGAGGCCCCGAAGCTGTTCGAGCTCGAGACCGCGGACGGCAAGTTGAACGACGCCGAGGACGTCATCGTCGGCACGACCAACGCCTCACTGTTCGCCTATGTCGCCGACGGCCGTAATGGACTCAAGGTGTTGCAGCTGACCTCGCCCGCGAGCCAGGCCAATTTCTATGGCTTCTCGCCCGAGCCGCGGCCCGAGCTGATCGCCTGGGCGAAGACGCCGGTGCCGGCGCTGGGGCTGTCCAAGGGGCTCGACCGCGACCGCGCGGTCGACGAGAGCGGCAACCAGATCGCCGTGTTCGGCCGTGTTGGATCGCGGCCGTTCACCCGGCCGGAGATGGAGGCGTTCTTCCGCGCCAAGGCAACGGGGCAGCTCTACTGGGTGACCGACGCGGTGACGCCGAGCCCGCCGCCGCCGCTGATCGCCGCCGCCGGGCGGTAGGCTTCGGCGGACTCGGCCCATCGCCAGCAGTCGGCGACCCCCAGGCCGGGAAGCGGCCAAGTCCCTGATTTCGGTCGGATCACCGCGCTACCGCCGCGCTACCACCGCGGACAGGTGTCCGCGGCCGCGCGGTCCAATCGGCGACATCCGCGGGACAAATCTGCACCGGCGCGAACCCGCGGCTGCAGGCCCCGACTGCGCTGATCCCCGCGCTAAGCAGTATGTCGCGACGCAGCCCGGCTCGACCCGGCGGCCGGCGCTCCGCTGCCGCGGGAATGACGATCCACGCGAAGTCGGCAGGCGACGCCACGGCGACCGGCCACGCCACGGCGGCCGGAGTGCGAGACACGCCGGCGACGGCCCCGGCCCGCCTCCCCCCCATTGGCCGTCCCGGTGCGCTGCCCGACGGCACCCGCCGGGCCGCCCGGCTCAACCGACTCTCAGCCGCGCAGCGAGGCGGCGGCGGCGTGCGAATCGGGGCCGTTGCGTTCGGCGATCAGGCCGCGGACGAGGGCCTTCGTCCCCTCGTTGTGGCGCGCCAGCACCCGGAACCCGCCGGCCATGCCGATGTGCGTCGTCAGCCCGCCGTCCGCCCATTGGTGCAATGCGAAGGCCGGCGGCTCGTCGACGATCATCGGCCGGTCGTCGGGATGCTCGACGTTCATTTCGCTGAGCTCGAGCGCGACGCGCGGCGCAACCGACGGGCAGACGCAAATCG
>CAHJWP010000041.1 GCA_903642255.1 Sphingomonadaceae bacterium
GTCGCGATCACCACCGACAAATGCTACGAAAATCGCGAATGGGTCTGGCCCTACCGCGAGACCGACCCGATGGGCGGCTACGACCCGTACAGCAGCAGCAAGGGCGCCGCCGAACTTGTCATCGCCGCCTACCGCCGGTCGTTCTTCGCCGATAGCGGCACCGGCCTCGCGTCGGTTCGCGCCGGCAACGTCATCGGCGGCGGCGACTGGGCGGCCGATCGGTTGATCCCCGACCTCGTCCGCGCGTTCGAGGCCGGCGTCCCCCCGGAAATCCGCTCGCCCGCAGCGGTGCGGCCGTGGCAGCACGTGCTCGAGGCGCTCGGCGGCTATCTGCTGATTGCCGAGCGCCTCCTCGCCGGCGAGGAGGGCTTCGCCGACGCGTGGAATTTCGGCCCGGCCGACGACGACGCGCGGCCGGTATCGTGGATCGTCGACCGCATCCGCGCCGCGTGGGGCGGCGACGCTGCGGCGGCGGTACCGTTTACCGGGGCGGTGCCGCACGAGGCCGGGCTGCTCCGGCTGGACAGCTCCAAGGCGCGCGCAATGCTGGGTTGGCGCCCGGCGCTTGGCCTCGACGAAGCATTGCGCTGGATCGTCGACTGGCACAAGCGTTTAGCGGCCGGAGGCTCGGCACGAGACATAACCCTGGACCAACTCAGCAAGTACGAACTTGCACGTTCAACTTAATTTTAACAACGAGGCAACGTGATGTCTGTTTTAAAAAAGATCGACGGAGAATTCACGCAGCGCAGCGGAAGCGAAGCGCGAAACGACGAGGATTTGTTTATGATAGCACAAAGTCGCTATCAATCACAAGGTTTCGGCAGCCAATGGAACTACCACTCGTCTGTTTTTATAAAACGCCAGGTGTTATCTAGGCTCCTGTATCAAGACTTTTTGTATAAGAGAATTTTAGATGTCCCAGGAGTTATTTGTGAATTTGGCGTTCACTGGGGCGCAACCATAGCGACTCTGACTAATTTGCGAGGGATCTACGAACCCTACAATCACTCTCGCCGGATATGTGGCTTTGACACGTTTTCAGGATTTGTTGGCGTTGATCCGCAAGACGGAGGATTCTCCATCGACGGCGACTACGCAACGACTGACAAATATGAGGAGGAACTCGCGCGGATTCTGGACATTCACGAGAGCTTTTCGCCGATTTCTCAGATCAAGAAGTATGAACTGGTTAAGGGTGACGTGTCGATTACCTTACCGATGTGGTTAGAAAATAACCCGCATGCCATTGTATCCATGGCAATCTTCGACATGGATATCTATAAACCGACCCGGGACGCGCTGGAAATGATTATACCGCGGCTGATTAAGGGATCGTTACTTGTATTTGACGAACTTAACTGTCCACACTTTCCTGGTGAAACGCAGGCTGTGATCGAGATTTTGGGCTTGAACGGCTTGCGCTTGCAGCGATTTCCCCACCAGCCTTACTGTGCTTTCGCTGAGTTCGGTGCATGATAAGCTGTTATTTAAGAACTTGTATAGGGCCAGCATGCATTGGCTGTACAACATGTCGGAATGATTAGCCATCTGCCTGAGGCGTTGAACGCCGGCGTTGAGGCCTTACTGCGCGACGTTTCGACGTCGATCATCATGCCACGCTTCCGACATCTGGCAACTGGCGAGATTGAGGAGAAGACTCCGGGCGAGGTGGTGACGGTCGCTGACCGGCAGGCGGAGGTTGCCCTGGCGGCTGGCCTGTCAGGCCTACTTCCGGCTGCCCGCGTGATTGGCGAGGAGGCCTGTTCGAGCAATCCTTCTCTATTGAAGGCGCTAGATAGCGGACTGTTGTGGATCGTCGACCCACTCGACGGGACGGCGAATTTTGCCGCAGGACGTGAACCGTTCGGCACCATTATTGCGCTGGCCCGGGACGGCGTAACGGTCGGCGCATGGCTGTTCGATCCGGTAAGCGGCCGGTCATGTCGCGCTGCGCGCGGTGCAGGCGCGTGGATCGATGGCATACGTGTCCATGTGCCCGGCGGGAGCACGGGTCGCCCGATTGCGGCGCTCGCAACGCAGTTCATGCGGCCGGAGCCACGCACAGCCATGCTGGCAAAAGCCGCTAACGAATTCGACGTCGTGCCCATCCCGCGCTGTGCCGCCGAACATTATCCCCGGCTTGCACTCGGGCAGAACCACGTCGCGCTTTTCCAGCGCACGCTGCCATGGGATCACGCCGCAGGAGCGCTGTTTCTGATCGAGGCCGGCGGCAGTGTCGCACGATGGGACGGAACGCCTTATGTTTTTCACGACGACGGGCTAGGGATCATCGCGGCAACCAGCGAGACGTTATGGCGGCGAGCCGCCAGACTTGTGCCGCCGCCCCACATTTCAAGCGCCTATGATATTTTACCGCAACGGCTCGACGTATCCCGGTGAACGCTTCTTGTGATGCTCGCTATCGTCGTCAAGCACCGCGGCGTTGCGCTGCTGCCCGCCTCCAACCTAAGCCTTTAACCTGCGACCTACGGAGCGCCCATGCCCGAATTGCCTCGACGGGCCCTGCTGGGCCGTACGGCGCTGACGGTTCTCGCCGCGAGTGCCGCCGACGCGGCGACTTTGGGCTCCCGGTCACCGCCCCCTGTTCCGCTCGACCGGATGCGGTGCGCGGTTTCGCGCACGGCGCTTGGGCAACTCGCCGATGTTGTGGCGGGCGAATGCGTCTATTTGAGTGAGGCTCGGCGCGAAGGCGTCTTCCGCCTTGTCCGCGCCGCCGCCGCAACCCCCGACCCACTCGAAGGTCTGAGCGTTGCGGGGCCGCGCCCCGGCGAGCGCTTTGTTCGCGTCTGGGATGAGATCACCGGCCACCCCGAATGGTTTGGCGCGCGACCGAACGATGGTGACGCCGACTGCGTCGACGCGATCGAAGCATGCGTCGCGCTTTGCCCGGTGACAGAACTGGCCGCCACCGACTATTTTACCCGTCGCACGGTTCACCTCCAGTCGAACGGGCGGACGCTGCGCGGCGTCGGCGGTTTCGCCGAAGGGCCCGGCCGCGGAACGCGCATCATTCTCCATCGTGCTGCCCCCGGCATTGCGCGCGACGACATCCTACTGGTCGGATCGCGCGCGCCCGTCGCGGTGCCCGGTCCCGCGGCGGTGACCGATTGCCATATCGAATGTCTTACGCTCGTCCGCGATGGGCCCTGTACGCCCCACCCCAGCGGCGACCTCGTGCGCTACGCCGCCGGATTGCGCGCAGCGTTCATCTTTCATTGCAGTTTTCGCCAAATAAGCTCGCTTGAGAGCAGCGTTGGCTTTTATATCGGGGGCGTCGTCTATACGAAGCTCGACGATTGTTACGCGGTCCGTCTCCGGCCCGGCACGCGCGCCGCAAACGACTTCGCCGTCGGCTATTACCTCGATGGCCATATCTCTTTCGGTTATGCCGGCGGTAACGCCTCGCTCTACCTCAACCGCTGCGCCGTCTCCGATCAGCATCCGCATCATGTCGCGCCCACCGGACTGGTCGCGCGCGGCGCGTTCGTCGACACGTTCCTCGACAATTTCGAGACTGCGCGGGTTGACACCGGCATCGCTGCCTCCGCCGACGGCGCGCTCGGCATCGGCAACACGGGCGACCTCCACATTCGTTCACCGGTTCTCGACGGGTGCGGCCGCGCCGGCATCGACCTCGACCTCGGCGGCACAACGGGCGCGTCGATCGAGATCATCGATCCCTATATCTACGCGACGGCGACCGGCGGACGCTTCGGCATAGGCATCCGCGACGGTGCCGGGCTGGTGACGCTGACCGGCGGTCAGATCCACGGCGACTTTGCAGACGGGTCGCTCCGTCTGTCGCGAACGCGCGGCGTCCGAATTCAGGGCACCAAAATCCACCAGGCCGTCCGCCCCATTGTCGCGGAGGCATCGAGCGGCCTTATTATCGAGCCGCAGATCAACAACAGCAGCAAATGGTCACCGGCGTTTGCAATCACCTGTCACGGCGTCGCGCGAAGTATCATCCGGCCGGTCGTCATCGGGGCCGGCGGTCCTGCTTTCGCCGGCGGCGTCGACCTCGACAACGGCTGCAATCACATCGCGGTCGACGGCAGCGCGATCGATCCGGCGTGCTTTGCTGTCCCCGATGCGGCGTTCAAGCTCCATTATGCGGGCGGCGACGCCCGGTTAGGCGCGACGGCGGAAGCATTTGTTGCTGCCGGCAACACGCTGGCCGGTGTCACTTGCTAGACTTAAGCGGTGCGAAGCTCGCGGGTCAACGCGTCGAGTGTCA
The DNA here is from genome assembly GCA_903642255.1 of Sphingomonadaceae bacterium. Classification (GTDB taxonomy): domain Bacteria; phylum Pseudomonadota; class Alphaproteobacteria; order Sphingomonadales; family Sphingomonadaceae; genus Polymorphobacter_B. The sequence goes on from CAHJWP010000041.1 coordinate 4,262, forward strand.
CCGCCATATAGTCGAGGCGCGGCATGTCGATCCCGGGCCAGACGCCGACCCAGAAGCTGTCGTTCATGATCTTGTCAGTATGGGTCAGCGTGCCGTGGATGCGGTAGTCGACGTGCTTGAACGCCGGCTGCTTCGTCAGGTTGCCGGCGAACAGCAGGCGGGTGCCGACCTTGCGCTCCTCGAGCATTCGCGTCAGCTTGTTGCGGTCGATGCCGCTGCCGTCGCGGATAGTCAGCAGGTAGCCGAACCAGCTCGGCTCGCTACCCGGCGTCGGCACCGGCAGGTGATAATAACGATCAAGGCCGAGCGCGCGGAAGCGCGTCTCGAGTTCCGCGAAATTCTCGCGACGCCGGGCGATGAAATGGTCGAGTTTCTGCAGTTGGCTGACGCCGAGCGCCGCCTGCATGTCGGTCACCTTCATATTGTAGCCGACATGGCTGTAGGTGTATTTGTGATCGTAGCCGACCGGCAGGTCGCCGAGCTTCTGGCCGAAGCGATTGCCGCAGGTATTGTCGCAGCCGGGCTTGCAATAGCAGTCGCGCCCCCAGTCGCGGAACGATTCGCAGATCTTGGCGAGGCCCGCCGAGTCCATCAGCACCGCCCCGCCCTCGCCCATCGTGATGTGGTGCGCCGGGTAGAAGCTGAGCGTGGCGGCGTCGCCGAAGGTGCCGATCGGCTGACCCCCTATTTTTGCGCCGAAGGCATCGCAGCAGTCCTCGATCAGGAACAGGCCATGCTGTTTGGCGATCGCCGCGACACGCACAACGTCGAACGGGTTGCCGAGCGAGTGGGCGATCATTATCGCCTTCGTCTTGGGCGTGATCGACGCTTCGAGCAGGTCGACATCGACGTTGTGCGTCTCGATGTCGACATCGACGAACACCGGGATGCAGCCATATTGAACGATCGGGGCTACCGTTGTCGGGAAGCCGGCGGCGACCGTGATGACCTCGTCGCCGGGTTTCAGCGCGCGCGCGCCGCGTTTCCACGATGTCAGCGTGGCGAAGGCGAGGAGGTTCGCGGCCGATCCCGAGACGGTGAGCTTCGCGTGCTTGCGCCCGAATCTCGTTGCGAGGTCGGCTTCGAAGCGGTCGGCGTAGCGTCCGGCGGTCAGCCACATGTCGAGCGACGCGTCGACGAGATTGGCGCAATCGTCGGCGTCGACGACCTTGCCCGACGCCGGGATGTAAGTCACCCCGGGCTCGAACGGGGCAGGCGGTCGGCTGGCGTGGAATTCGCGGCTAAGGCGCAGAATCTGCTCGCGAAGTTCGGCGCTCATCAACATTCCTTCAGACTTGCACGTTGCTCTAGCCCAGCGCCTTCGCAACCGCAACATGCCGGTCAGTCGGTGGGAGCACCCGACGCTGGACGAAAGGTCACACGGCTGTGCCAGAAGTAGCTGCCGACGAGCACGACGGCGGCAAAGCCCCACTGGGCGAAGATCGGCGGAACGTGGGCCACTTCGACGAGGAACGGCAGCATCGCCCAGTTGACCGCATACACCCCCACGTAGAACGAGGCGAAGCGGACGAATTCGACCAGCAGCCGCCCATGCGAGCGGAAGACGAACAGCTTGTGCAGGGTGAACGCAAGCAGCAGGCTGGTGACCTGCGAAATCGCCAGCGCGACAAGATAATGGCGCTGCCCGAGCAGCCAGACCAGTGCCGGGAAGACGCTGAGGCCAAAGGCTGTATTGATGCCGCCGACAATCAGAAAGCGCAGCGAGCGGCGGCGATCCCCTGCCTGACCGGGAGCCTCTGCCGGCCGCAGGTCGGGCGTCGCCGTCATTCGGCGACGAGCGGGATCATCATGTTGTCGCGCAGCTCCTCGCGGGTGAGGAATGGCGAGAGATCCTCGAGCGGCGGCGAGACGATGCGCCCGTCGGGCAGAACCTTGGCTCCGAGTTTCGGGGCGAATCCGACATTCTCGTCGACGATGATCTCGCACATCGCCGGCCCGGGCAGCGCCAGCGTCGCGCGGATCGCGCCACCCAGTTCGGCGTGGCTGCCGGCGCGAACGTAGCCAAGGCCGAAGGCCGGCGCGAGAATGGAGAAGTCGGGGAAGGTGACGTTGCTCTTCGGGCCGCCGCCGATCTCGGTCTTGAAGAAGTTGCGCTGCGACTGGAAGATCGAGACGTAGCCGCTGTTGTTGATCAGGATGATCTTCACCGGCAGGCCGTAGCCGACGATCGTCTGCAGCTCTTGCAGGTTCATCATGATGCTGCCGTCGCCGGCGATGCAGATGACGCGCTTGGCGTCCGGCGCGGCGGCGCAGACGCCGATCGAGGCGGGCAGGTCGTACCCCATCGCCGCGCAGCCCGAGTTGGTCCACAGCCGCTGTCCAGGCTTGAGGACCGCGGTCTGGAAGCTGACGACGCAAGCGCTGCCGTTGCCGGTGACAACGACGTCGCCGGGATCGAGCGCGTCGAACAGCGCCTCCATCGCGACATAGGGGTTGCAAACCGCGTTGTCACGATATTCGGGCAGCACCGTCGGAAACCGGGCAGCGCGGGCGCGTGCCCACGTCAACCAGTCGCGCTGTGCCGGCGTCGGCCCAGCATAGTCGGCCGCGACGAGCACGGGCAGCAGGGTCTTCAGGTCAGCGACCACCGGCATCTCGGCAGTTACGGTCGGCTTGCTCAGCTCGACGGGATCGATGTCGACCCAGATCTTGAACGCCGCGCGCGCGAAGCTCATCCAGTTATAGCTGATCTGGCGAATGTTCAGGCGGCTGCCAAGGATCAGCAGCAGGTCCGCATTCTGCACGACAAAGTTTCCGCCGCGGTCACCGACCGTACCGGGCCGGCCGGCATAAAGTGGATGATCGTTCCACAGTGCATCGTGCGCATTCCATGCCGTGACCACCGGAATGCCCAGCCGGTCGATCAGCCGAAGGAAGTCGTCGTACGCGCCGCTCAGCCGGACGCCGCTCCCGACGAAGACGACCGGGCGCTCGGCGGCGGCGACACGAGCAAGGATCGCCGCGGCGGTCGCGACGAGGTCGATCCGCCGCCACGGCTCGTCGAGCTCGGCGGGGTCGAAGCCGGGGAGGAGGTCGTCGGGATCGATCTGCGCCGCCTGGACGTCGAGCGGTATGTCGAGCCAGCACGGCCCCGGCCGTCCCGCGGTCGCGAGATACAGTGCCTTTTCTAGGTGATAGCGGATCGACCGCGGATCGGTGACCATCGTCACGTATTTGGTGACGGGCCGGACCAGTTCCTCAATATCGAGCTCCTGGTCGCCGAGCTGGCGCAGCGGCAGGCCGCTGGCGCGGACCGTCGTCTCGTATTTGACCTGCCCCGAGATGACGAGCATCCCGACCGAATCGACGAAGGCCCCGTAGACGCCGGTGATGGCGTTCGTGCCTCCCGGACCTGACGTGACGTTGACCACCGCAAGGCGGTTACCATAGCGGTAGTAAGCGTCGGCCGCCATCGACAGCGCCTGTTCATGGTGGGCGAACAGGCATTTCAGCCCCGGTGTGATGCCGAACGAATGGTTGAGGTGCATCGCCCCACCACCGGTGACCATAAAGACCTGCTCGATGCCGCGGCGGACCAGCTCTTCGGCGATCCAGGTTGACAGTTTAACGGTACTCATCGGTCCAACCATTCCATGCAGCGGTTCGGCGTATCGCGTCGTCCAAGCCGACTTGGGCGCGCATGTCCAGATCGCGCGCGATCCGCGCGATAGACGGGACATAGCGTCCCGGGTTCCAGCCGGGATCGGGCCGGCCGAGGACGACATGACCCGCGCTGCCTAGCAGTGCCGCCGTCCGCGCCGCGAGGTCGGCGATCGTCACCGCCTCGTCAGACCCCATGTTGTACACCGCGCCGGCAGGTGCCCGGAGCAGTGCCGCCCACAGCCACGCCGCGAGATCGCCAGCGTAGAGGTACGACCTTACCGCCGTCCCCGCGCCCTCGACCGTCACGGTCCGTCCCGCCATCGCCTCGCCGATGAAGTTGCCGGCGGCGAAGTGACGGCCGAGCGCCAGCAGCGGGCCGAGCACGGCGAAGATGCGCGCGATGACGGTGTCGAGCCCATGCTCCTTGGCCGCTATAGCGCACAGCATCTCGGCCGCGCGCTTGCCCTCGGCATAGGCGTTCTTCGGTTCGCTGCAGTCGGGGGCCCCGCGCCAGTCCTCACCGACATGTTCGACCTCCCACGGCTGCGCACCGTACACCGCTCCCGACGACAGCAGCAGCAGACGCCCGGCACCGTTGGCAACAGCGAAGTCGACGACGTTCGCCGTGCCGCTGACAACGATGTCGAACATGCGCCGCGGGTGATTAAGATTGAGGTCGGCCGAGGCGTCGGTCGCGGCGTGAATGACGTGGCTGAACGCGCCGTCAAGGTGGAGCGGCTGCAACACGTCGCCGGCGACGAAGCGGAACCTCGGCGATGCCGCCAGATGGGGGGCCTGCGCGGCGAAGCGAGCGGGATCGCGGCTGACGACGACGACCTCGCACCTGAGCGCGTGCCTTGCCGCCGCGTGTGCCACCACCTCGAGCAGCCATCGGCCGATGAAGCCGGTCCCGCCGGTGAGCAGCAGCCGGGCTCCGTCAAGCGTCGCCCACGCAGCCCCGACCTGCGCCACGGCGGCGATGAGGTCTGCCGTAGGCAGCGGGCGGGCATCCGCTTCACTCACAATTTGGTTTCCGCCAAAGCGTTAAACCGCCGCAACGATATTGTTGGACGAATTTGCGCATGCGCACGAGCGACCATGACTAAGCTGTCAAGGATTAGACCCCAGACCATTATCAGCAATAGAGCAGGACGAGCAAATATACCAACGCTCAGCCCATAATCGGTTGAGACCGGTCGACCACTCAGCCAATTCTTCGCATCGAAGGTATGAAAAAGTCCATAGAAGACATAATCATAGGGTATTGAAATCAAGTACGCCATAAAAACGGTTATGGCAATGAGGCAGCTACTACGTTTTTCCAGAAATACCAGAAATACGATGAAAGTCTCGGCATATCCCCCAGGAGACGACCACACAAAATAAGCGCCAATTAGTATTGCCGCGATTCTCGACTTTGACAAGACCTTTGGCTGTAGAAAGGAAAAAGCAAGCGATACTACCGCAAAAGCCATCGTTAATCTAACAGCATAATAATTTACCGCAAAAAAGAGATCGACTATATTGCTAGCTAAATAGTCCCTAGTTGGAAAGACATTAGTATTAAAGGGCAAGAATGAGTTTAGTGACGTCGTATAGAAGGCCAGTTCCCATATATTGTTCTGACCAGCGCGAATAAAGTCCCTCATGTTCGTGAGAACATCCACTGGTGTCCCAACGCCCATGACTACGTACGCTCCAATCCAAATAAATATTGAGCCGATAGCACATAACTCCATTATGAGCCACTTTCGTTTAATGGCGTAGGCAAGACACGGAATGATAAGGTAAGGCTTAAAATTAATGGTCATTGCCAGGCTGACCGCTCTTAGCCAGTTGGATCGGGCGACGCCATCATACGCCAGTATGAAAAATATCAGTGTAACGATAATCAGATTTCCACGTTCCAACGCGAAGAGCATAGGAAAGCTCAGGGAAAAAGCGATCGTGCGCAGCCGAGATGTCGACAGATCGTTGAAACGAAAAGCTCTCCCGGCAAGAAGGCATGCCACACAAAATGCTACCAACAGCGTTATCCATCCAATGGGATCACAATCTCTGCCGTACAATGAGCTATATGTATAACAGTCATGAATACTGAAGATACGTATGAAGACAAAAGATAGAGGTGGATAGACTGAGTGCCAGACTTCGTAAGCGCCGAAACGATGCGCGAACTCAGCCGTATTATACCAGTCCATGAACGTGTCATTTGTGTCAAAAATAAATGGCTGCGGTAGGCGGCCGTCGACAAAAAAACGATAGACAACGTTAATGAATCCAGCAACGATCAGCGACGTCAGTATCCATTCACTGACATGTCCGGCAGAGCGGATCGAGCGACCTTCTTTAGCCGGCATGATTCACGATGTTGTTAGCCAAGTTGACGGTTTCAACGGGCTGAAAATTTATACGACGGTCTTCGCTGACGAGCGGAATATTACGCGTCCGCTCTGAGATGACACGAACCTGCTCGCCCATTATGCCAATGAAAAACAGGAGGATATTGGTCAAGCCGATTTGAAGAGAGACGAACAATATGGTGGCACCTCCCGTACGTCCAAATACAACCAAGAATAGGCCGGCTAAAAGTAATATGAAGCTCAGCATTATACCTAAAATTGAGAAAATAATAGGAATGCGAAGAATTTTCTTAGCTGACCCAGCGAGCGAAGAAAGCGAGAAGCTTAATAGAGTGGAAAAGTTATTCTTGGAAAACCCATTCGCCCGCTGCGGTCGATCGTAGGGTATCGTGGCAAGGCTAAAGCCGCTTTCGACCAGCATTCCCCGGAAGAACGGTTCGGGCTCGTTCCAGCTCGCTAGAAAATCGACACAACGACGACTGAAAATTCCAAAGCCTGTTGCTCCCGTGATGATCGGATAATCCGAGATCGCGCCGAGGATAGCATAGCCGAGCTTGCGGCTGAGCCAGATCCCCGGCGTCGCTCGTTCAGTCCGTCGCTGACCAAGGACGATGTCGACGCCGCCCCTCCAGCGCTTTATCATCTCGCCGATCATTGCAGGCGGGTCCTGAAAATCAGCGCACATGGCGATAACCGCCCGTCCCGTGGCCTGAAAGACCGCATAGGTCGGAGAGCGCAACTGACCAAAATTTCGGTTGTTGAATATCGCTTTGACCCGGACGTCGGCTGCGCAAAGTTTTGCCAGCAACTCGCGAGTTCGATCAGTCGAGGCGTTATCAATAAAAATGATCTCGTAGCTCGAAGCATGGATAGTCAACTCGGCAGCGATCGCAGCGCAAATCGCCTCCACGTTCTCTTCTTCATTGTAGCACGGCACGACCACAGAAATTTCTGGCGCCGCGACTGACCGATCATCGTATCCGTCTCGGTCGGAAAAACTCACGACCGCTCAGTCCACCCAGGAAGAGCAAGACCGGTAGCGGGCACGTATAGCTCTGTAAAAAATACTAAGATAATCAGCCCCAACAAAAGAGCAACTGCTTCAACATTATAGTGTCGACCAGCGTCGAGGTTGGGCGGCTCAATTACCTGTATGTAGGTCGCATTTTCGGCGACCATCGACTCAACATCGACCTGCTCCAACGCCCGCGCGTAAACATCATAAAGTGCCTGGGCAAATTTATAGTCACGAAACAAGTCCAGATACCGCGTTGTAAGTCCCGACAAAGCCGCGACGTTCGGCCCAGTAGCCGCAATTTCGGGCCGTACACCCCCAGCGATCTGTGCGCGCAGTGCCGTTATCTCTGCCAAAATATTCTTCAGCTCCGGATTTTCCGGGCCGGCTAACTGCCGAACGGTCGACAACTCGACGAGCTTGGCCTGAAGACGACCCTGCAGGTTCGCGCGGAGCGACAGTTCGCTACCAAGCTGGGCTTCCGGGCTCGCGAGATTATTCTGCCGTCGAAACGAGTCAAGGTCCGCGGAGGATTTCGCGACGCGGGTGGTAGCATCGCGGAACCGATCGGACACGATCTTGGTCTTGCGGGCAATTGTCTCGCGACCCAAGGCACCGATCCGTCGGCTGATCGCGGATACATAGGCGTCTGCAAGACGAAGAGATTGTTCACGACTGTGCGTGGTCGCCTCGACCTCAAGGACCCCGCCGACCAGCAAATGAACGTCGACCTTCTTTTTCAAATCTAGGACCGCTGCGTCCTGTGTACGGTAGGCAGCATCGGGTCCGACAAGATGAAGGGAGGCAATAACGTCTGTGTTCACCAGATCAGTACGACCGATAATTAAATATAGCTCATTGGGCGGCCGTCCGTTGGACAGCAGGCTGGCAAAGCTGGAAAACTGACCGCCGAGCGAGTTCAGAACCTGGCCAAGCCCGGCACTACTGCTGTCCTGAGGCAGAATCTTCGCACGGGCCACATAGGGCTGCGGTAAAAAACACCAAAGGATCAGGACGAACGCGATCGCGGCATAAGCGATGCGACGCGTCTTGGCGTGTTGGACGCGATATACCATGGCCCGCAAGGTCGACGGCGACATCACCGGGTCGCCAGCGCGACGCCGATTGCGGCTGGGACGAGCACGGTGCTCAGGTCACGAAGGTGGCTCCAGAACTCGCCGCGGTTGACCGCGACGGGGACGAAGACCACGTCGCCGGGCAGGGCGCGCTCGTTGAGCACGCTTCTTGCGAGCGCGCCGCGGCGCGGAGCAAGCAGGGTGCCATTGGCCCGGACGACGACAATATGGCGGCGGTCGCCGACCGTCTGCACGCCGCCGGCCTTGCCGAGATAGCTGCCGATCGTTGCGCCGGGAACGAACTGGAACGACGCGGGGCTCGGCACCGTGCCGAACACGCCGACCGTCGTCGGCACCGGCGGAATATAAAGCGTATCATCATTTTCGAGCGTCAGTGGGGTAATAATCGTCGTCGCTTCCGGCGCGATGTCGATTACCAGCCGGCCGTCGGGCTTGCGTGCCTTAAGCTGATCGACGACCGCACGCACCGCCTCCAGGCGGGTCGGCTCGAGCGACTGACCGCCGCTACTATTAACCGATACCAGCGGCTGCGCCGTGAGCAGGAATTCGAGGTCCGAGAGCGCCTGTGCGTAGCTCGTCCGTTGCTGCGCGCGGACGCTCTCGCGGGTGAACACCGCCCCGAAGGGAAAGGCCTGACCGGTAAGGCCGCCGGCCTGCGCGACGACCGCCGTCAGCGGCGTTCCCGCTGCGACGAAGAAGCGCCCGGGCTTGCCGACCTCGCCGCTGACCGTCACCAGCACCTGCTGGTCGCGTAGCGGCTTCGCAATGCCAACCCCCGACAGAACGCGCAGGATCTGGCCGCGCGTTGCCACCACCCCGGACGCGTCGGCCGGGACAAGTTGCGTCCAGCTACTCCGCGCCAGCGGGTCGAGCAGCAGCAGACGGGTGTCGTCACCGACGGTGTTGATCCCGCCCGAATAGCGTAGCATGTCGGCCAGGCTCTCGCCGGGCTTGGCTTCGAAAATCGCTTCGCTGTTGACGCTGCCGATGACGCCGACTTCCGGACCGGCGGCACCGACGTAGATCACGTCGCCATTCTGCAACAGGACGTCGGCCGACTTGTCGCCGCGCAGCAGCAGATCGTACAGGTCGAAGCGCGATACCAGCCGGCCGTTCCGCCGCACCTCGATGTCGCGGAAACTGCCGCCTGCCGCCGGCCCGCCGGCCGCAAAAACGGCGTTGACCAAAGTCGACAAGCTACTGACGGTATACGACCCCGGGGTCGCGGCGAAGCCGGTGAGATAGACGGTGATCCCGTGCAATTCCCCGATTGTCACGGCGAGCTTGAATGCCTGATACTGACGGGCGACGGCCCGCTCGATCACACTCTGGATGTCTCCGTACCGCACGCCGCCGACAACGATCGCGCCGACCCGAGGAATAAAAATCCGGCCGTCGGCATCGATCGCCAAGCGCATGTTGCTGGCATCGACCGATCCGCTCAGCCCTATGACGAGCGTGTCTCCCGTGTTGAGCCGGTAGTCGGGCGGCACAGTCGTATTCGGTGGCGTGGTGAAACCACGCGACGTCGGAACCAGCAATTCGGTCCCGAACCGTCGCAGCGGCTTGTCGACGATTTCCGAGACGTAGGTTTCAAATTCGCTTGGCTTGATGCGCGCCCGGGCGAGCCGTGTTCCGTCCGGGTCACGCCTGTCGCGGTCTGCAGCGGCATCGCGCGCTACCGTCTGCCGGTCCGTCGCCGCTTCGATCGTATCCGCGCGGTAACGATTCGTCGTGTCGGGTGCCGCAGCCTGCTGGGTAGCGACATCGCTCGACATCTGCTGACCGCCCGTTCGGGGTTGCGACTGGCCTTGTGACTGCCCCTGCTCCGGACTTTGTGACGACCGTGACGCATAGAGATCGTCGCTACCGATGGTCGAGCCATAATTTTGCGCCGTGGCCGGGGCCACCGCCATCAGAGCGACAGCGACCGGCACAAGGAGGCGAATAAGAAAGGTCATTTACTGTCCGCTGTCCGGATGGCTGCGACGCGTCTGGTCATGGCGACACGATAGTGAGCCTGACGCCATAGTGGGAGAACGCGGGCAGCGCCAGCCTGTGACACGCCATGGCGTCGTCCACCGGTATCACGTCTCGCGTTACCCCCATCACCGCCTGACCGATCGCGCCCGATGCGCCGAACAGCAGGAGGCGCGGCCCCACGGCCGGCTCCCTAGTTGGCCATCGCC
>CAHJWP010000042.1 GCA_903642255.1 Sphingomonadaceae bacterium
AACAAGGCGGCCAAGCGCGAGATCGCGATGATCAAGGTCGTCGCGCCGAACATGAGCTGCATGATCCACGACATGGCGATCCAGGCGCACGGCGGCGGCGGCGTCTGCCAGGACTTCGGGCTGGCGAGCGGCTATGCCGGGCAGCGCACGCTGCGGCTGGCCGACGGGCCCGACGAGGTCCACCGCGCCGCGATCGCGAAGGACGAGCTGAGACGGTACAACTAGCCGTCGCGCGGCGCGCGGATAAGCGAGAAACGCCCTTCGCGTTTGTCGCTTATCCGCCGACTCGCGCCCAGGCCGGCCGGCGGCCGCGGCGACCTCTCGCCGCGTGCCGTCCGACGGCGCGGCTTCGCCGCGACGCGCTCCCGCTCCCCCAACCCTGCGACTTACCTGCCACGCCAAGCACGCCGTTTGCCACGGCCAAGACAAGCTTTCTTGTCGGCCGGCCCGCACGTCGATAGCACCCCCCGGTACATAACGGGGGGCACCCATGACGACGATTCGGACGCTTTTGCTGGCGACGGCGCTGACGGCACTTGCCGGGCCAGCCTTCGCCGCCGAACCGACGCCGGCCGAGCGCGACGCGCGGATCGACGCCCTCCAGGCGCAGCTCAACGCCATCGCCGCCGAGCTCGCCACGTTGCGCGCCGCGTCCCCCGCTGCAACACCGGCGACGACCGTGGCGACGGCGGCCGGAACGCCGACCAGCCCGGCGACGGCTAGCAGCGGCACGGTGATCAGCGCCGCCGGGATCAATCCCGCCGGGGTCGACGAGAATGGCCGCCAGCGCATCTTCGGGGCCGGCGTCCCGTCGAGCCCGGGGACGGCGCGGATCGACGCCGGCCGGCCGATCATCGCCACCGCCGACGGTCGCTTCACCGCCAGCCTGCTCGCCGTCATGCAGTTCGACGTCGCCGATTATTTCCAGGGCGCGGCCGGCCCGCTGGCGACCGACTTCCGCCGCGGCGGCGTCGTCGCCGACACCGCCCACGCCCGCAACCTGCAGGACGGCAGCACCTTCCGCCGCGCCCGCTTCGGCATCGCCGGCAAGGCGTTCGGCGACTTCGAATATACCGCGCTCTTCGCCTTCGACGGCGCCGGCAGCGAGGACAACGGCCACATCCAGGAACTGTGGTTCCAGTATTCGGGGCTGAAGCCGTTCCACGCCCGCGTCGGCGCATTCCGCCCGTCGCTCGGGCTGGAGGACCAGGGCTCGACCAACGGCATGCCGTTCCTCGAGCGGCCGACGTCGACCGATGTCGGCGCGTCGCTCGCCGGCGGCGACTTCCGCGAGGCGGCGCAGATCGTAGCCAATAGCGACCGGTGGTACGCGTCGGGCGCGATCACCGGGCGGCTGGTGACGACCGCGGGCGCGGCGACCGTCCAGCCGTATCAGGACCCGCTCGGCTTCATCGGCCGCGTCGCCGCCGTGGTCTACAAAGACGACAATACGCTGGTCCATGTCGGCGCGCACGGCACCTATGTCGATCACCCGGCCAACACCGCCGGCCCCGATGTTGCGGCCGGCACGGCGATCGCCACCATCGACCTGCGCGAGCGCCCCGAGCTGCGCGTCGACGGCACGCGGCTGATCGACACCGGCGCGATCTCGGCGGCGCACGCCTATACTGCCGGTGCCGAGGGCGCGGTCCAGTATAAGAACTTCCTGCTGCAGGGCGAATACGAGCGGATCGGCATCGACCGCCGCAACTCGCCGCTCGCCGACCCGCACTTCGACGGCTTCTACGTTGAGGGGACGTGGGTCATCACCGGCGAGCGCCGTCGCTACAACACCGGCAACTTCGCCTTCGACGGGCCGGCGGTGACGCAGTCGTTCAACCCGCTGACCGGCCAGTGGGGCGCGTTCGAGCTCGCCGCGCGCTACTCGTCGCTCGATCTCAACTTCGACTCCGGCACCGCCGGCTCCGCGCCGGCGGCCGACGCGGTCCGCGGCGGCAGCCAGCACATCGCGACCGCTGCGCTCAACTGGTACCTCAACCCGATCATGCGGATCATGTTCGAGTATCAGCACGTCGAGATCGGCCGCCTGTCGCCGAACGCCGCGACTTTCCTCACCCCGGTCGGCGCGAACGTCGGCCAGACGTACTCGACGGGGGCGGCGCGGTTTCAGTTCGCGTTCTAGCTTTCGTTAGTAAGCCAACGACTCCAGCACGTCCTCGACCGGCGCGAGATACTTGGCATAGCGCCGCCACTGCCCCGAGCCGTCGAAAAGTGGCGTGCGGACCTGCGCCGCGCTCGCCGTCTTGATCCGGCGAGCGCGCGCCGTCGCGGCGAACTCGCGTAACGCCGGCGACCACGGCAGGCCGGTGAAGCCACACAGCCCCTGCGTCACGCCGTCGAAGTCGGCGACCAGCGCCTCGTAGCGCAGGTCGTGCATCCGCAGCGGCAGCGTGTCGCGGCACGTCGCGATCAACCGCATCGTCGCGGCATAATGGTGTGCCGTGCGCGGCAGCGAGGTGAACTCGGTCGCCACCGGTCCGGCGACGAAGCTGCGGCGGAAGCAGCTCCACACGACGTCGTGCGGGTCGCGCCGGACGACGACGACCTTCGCCGCCGGGAACAGCCGCGCGATCAGCGGCAAGGCGAGCGCCTTGAACGGGTCCATGTCGACGAAGCTGTCACCTCCCGCCCCCGCCGCACGCACCCGCGCCCAGTAATCGGCGCGCAGTTCCGTCGCCGTGGCGTCGTCGAGCGCCGCCAGCGCCGGCAGGTCGCCGACCAGCGGCGCGGCCGCCGCCAGCGTCGGGGCCTCCTCGAGCGTCGTGACGCCGGGCACCGTCGCCAGCACCTGCTCAACGAGCGTCGTCCCCGACCGCGGATAGCCGAGCAGGAAGACGTGCGTCCCCGCTTCACCGGCGACCGGCGGAACCGGCCGGGCCAGCGCCCCGGGCGGCAGGGCCGCGACCCCCGCAGTCACCGCTTCGGTCTGCAGCAGCGCGACCGGCGGCGCATCATGCCCGGCGCACGCCGCGAGCCGGGCCTTCGCAGCAGCATAGGCGGCATAGGCGTCGTCGACCCGGCCCATCGCATCGAACGCGTCGCCGAGCACACCGAGCGCGACGGCGGCATCGTCGCCCGCCGCGCTGGCTTGGCCGCGCCGGGCGAGCAGCCCCTGCAGCCGCTCGACGGCAAGCCCCGGCCGCTGGCGAGCGACATCGCACCGCGCCAGTGTGATCGCCGTCGCCGCATCGCCGGGGCTGAGCCTGAGCGCGGTCCGCGCCGCGCCGCGCGCCGCATCGACATCGCCGAGGCGCGCCGAGGTCGACGCGAGGCCGGCGAAACCAGGGGAGGTCGTCGGTGACAGGCGGGTGACGCGGCGAAAATCGTCGCGCGCTGCCGCCGTCGCGCCGACCGCCTCGTGTGCCAGCGCCCGGCCGTACGCCGCGGCGACGAGGGTCGGGTCGACCGCCAGCGCACGGTCGAACAGGGCAATCGCCCGATCGAGGTCGCCGGTGAAGCGGCACGCGTCGCCTGCTCCGGCGAGCAGCCCGGCATCGTCGGGCACGAGGTCGAGCGCACGGGCGAAGGTCGCCGCCGCGCCGTGGGCGTCGCCCGCTGCCGCCTGCCGCCATGCTGTAAAGCGCAGTGCGGCGATCTCCGCTGCCGGATCGGCCGTGTCGGCTTCAATCGCCCGCGTCGCCATACGCCACTCACCCGACACCCTGACCGACGCCAATACGCGGCACCGCTGCGCCAACCCCCACGCCTCGAAAAATATCCGGAAAAGTGGCTAAGTCATTGGTACGATGAAGTACAATTTGCCTAACCGACGCGCCAGAGCGGACCAGACGGCGGGTGAGCGACGCTTCTCCGACGCGGCGCGGTTGCCGCAAGGCCAGCGATCACGGTGGACCGGCGGCGCCCTGGTCGGGCAGTTCCGGGACACGACTGCCTGGGTACGAGCCCGATCCCTGCCCGCGGGACCTACGGCTGACCCTTACCGCCGCCGGCCCCGTAGACGTTGCCGGTCGTATAGCTGCCGTCGTCCTCGGCGGCGCGGACGTAGGTGCCGGCGAGTTCGACCGGCTGGCCGGGACGGCCGCCCGGCGTCTCCATGCCGAACGTCTCCTGATGCTGCGGGCTCGCCCCGCCGCTGACCTGGAGCGGCGTCCAAATCGGGCCCGGCGCGACGCCGACGACGCGGATGCCCTTGGGCGCGAGTTGCTTCGCCAGGCTCTTGACGTAGTTCATCGTTGCCGCCTTGGTCTGGGCATAATCGTACAGGTCGGCAGCGGGATCGTACGCCTGCTCCGACGTCGTGCCGATGATGACCGACCCGGGCGGCAGGTGAGGCAGCGCTGCCTTGATGATCCAGAACGGCGCGTAGATATTGGTCTTCATCGTCCAGTCGAAATTCTCGGTCGTTATGTCGAGAATCGAGTCGTGCGCCTGCTGCCGGCCGGCGTTGTTGACGAGGATGTCGAGGCCGCCGAGGCCCCGGACGGCGTCGGCGACGAGGCGCTGGCAGAACGCCTCGGTACGGATGTCGCCGGGGATGGCAACCGCCTTGCGCCCGGCCTGGCGGATCAGGTCGACTACCTCGCGCGCATCGGGCTCCTCGGCCGGCAGATAGTTGATCGCGACATCGGCTCCCTCGCGGGCGTAGGCGATCGCCGCCGCACGCCCCATGCCCGAGTCACCGCCGGTGATCAGCGCCTTGCGCCCGGTCAGGCGGTTGTTGCCCTTGTAGCTTGTCTCGCCGTGGTCGGGGCGCGGGTCCATCTTGCCGGCGAGGCCGGGCCACGGCTGGCGTTGCTGCTTGAACGGCGGCTTAGGATATTTATTGCGCGGATCGCTGATCTTGGCGGCACCATCGGCTGGCGCGCTGCTCTGCGCCGAGGCCGAAGTGGCAATGGCAGCAGCGGCGATCCCGACGCCGACGCCGACCGCGCCGATCATCTGCCGCCGCGAGTGACCGTTGTCCTGTCCGTCCATGACCTGTCTCCTCGTCTATCGACGCGGCTAACCCGCTGCCCCGGCAAAGGTTGCTCTGTACGATAGCGTGCCGCTTGCGGCGGTTGCGCGCAGCGAACACCTCTGCTAATCGCGCGCCTCTACCGGACGGGCACTGCCCGGACAGGATGGTCGTGCGGCCATGGCGGAACTGGTAGACGCGCAACGTTGAGGTCGTTGTGGCCGAAAGGCCGTGGAAGTTCGAGTCTTCTTGGCCGCACCACCCAGTCGCCGATGCCGGCCCGCCGCTCCCTTCGGGAAGTAGGCGTGGCTTCCCGCGGGCTTCGTCGGTATCGTGCCGCATCATCGACAAGCGGCAGGGGAAGAGCGGGATGGCACTGACACGGCAGGTCATCACCTCGCTGCTGCGCGACGGCACCGATGCGCTCGGCACCAAGACGCTGGCGCTCAAGATCATCGACGAGAGCATCGTCTCGGGGTCGCTGCTGACCGTCGAGAGCAACCATTTCTGCGTGCTGAAGTCGCGCGGCGCGGTGCTCAACGTCTACGAGACCGGGCAATATGCGCTGACCACGCCCGACAAGCCGATCATCGGCTCGATCGTCCAGGGCTTCTTCGGCGGGTCGAGCCCGTGGGTCTACGAGGTCATCTACATCAACCGGTCGAAGCTGCTGGTGCGCTCGGCCGGCGTCGCGACGAGCGCCGAGATGGCCGAGATGGCGTACCAGGTCGACTATTATATCCACGTCGACACGAAGGAGGCGGCGCTCGACCTGATCACCCACATGCCGTTCGCCGGCACGATGATCGATACGCAGGAAATCTCCGACTATGCCGGACCGGCGATCGAGCAGGCGATCAACCAGATCGTCCAGCTGACCAAGATGGAGCACATCAACGAGCACATCACCGACATCCGCGAGTCGGTGAAGGTGCACCTGACCGAATTCCTCGCCGGCTACGGCATCCTGCTCAACGACCTCAAGGTGCTGATCGTCCCCAAGGACGAGCGGATGCGCGAGCTGATCTCGCTGCAGGCGATCGGGCTGACGCCGATCGAGGCGGTGCGCTATTATCTTGCGCTGCGGATGGCCGAGAAGGGGCTCGTGTCGGCCCCCAACGCCGCCGTCGGCCTGCCGTTCTACATCGGGAGCCAGTTCGGCGGCGGGGTCGCGAGCGGCGGCACGGCCGGCCCGTCTGGGGCGTCCGGCGGCAGCAAGCTCTGGGCCGAATGACCGACTTCTACGACGTCGGGGCGGTCGGGGCGGCGGCGACCAACCTGTTCCACGGCTGGGGCTACGACTTCTATCGCGCCGAGAACCAGCTGCGCGCCGACGACCAGATGATCCGCAGCAAGGTCGGCCAGATTCTCGGCTTCGCCCACGCCGACGTCGCCGCCGCCGAAACCGCGTACCGGCGCGCCTTCATGCCGCCACCGACGCGGGCACGGCCGTTCCCCGACCCTGCCGCTATCGCCGGCGCGCAGGCGCTCGAACGCGTCGGCCGCGAGCTGATCGCGCTGATCGGCCGCGTGCAGGCTCAGCCGGTCCCGGGCAACGACCGCATGACCCAGCGCTACAGGGACGAGGCGGACACGCTCGCCTACCTCCGCGATCACGACCGGGTGCTCGTCGGACAGGCGGCCCTGCTGCGCGCGACGATCGAGGCGCAGTCGGGCGAGCTGCTGCTGACACAAATTGCCGAGATCGATCAGGGCCTGACCGCCTTGCGTCGAACGCTCGAAGACCGAGCTTCGGCGCTGTCGTCGGCGACCCGCTAGGCGACACCGGCGAAACCGCGACGTGATTCAGGCGACGACCGCCGTCCGCCGCTGCCGAGCCATCGTGCCGACGAGGCCGAAACCGGCCAGCATCAGCGCCCACGATGCCGGCTCGGGCACCGCACCGCCGGCTGCCGTCAGGAACACGCCGGAGTCGGAGGTGAACGACACGCCGGCGACGTGGCCGATGCTGACGCTGCCGGTGTGCGAATAATCGAGCGCGGTGTTATAGGCGTTCAAGCTCAGCCGGAAATCAATCGGAATATCGGCCGTCGCGCCGGTGATGGCGTAGACGCCGCTGAACCGCGTGTCGGTCGGTGTGTACGAGGCGAACGAATAGGATTGCCAGCCGCCGACCCGGCTTGGCGTCACCTCAGGGAAGGCAAAGGTCGGATAGTTTGGCGGGCTGTAATAGCCCGCGCCATAGTCGCCGTATTCGTAGGCGGTGGCGTTGCCGAACGAGAAGCCCCAGCCGAGTTCGGCGCTCGAGTGCGATGTGTCGGCGCCGGGCACGAACGAGCCGCTGAAGGCGAAGCTGACTGGGATGAAAGTGACGGTATTCGCCGTCGCGCCTGCAATAGCGAAGTGCAGCGTGTCGTTGAGTTCGCTGGACGAGTTGGCGGTGCTGAAGTTCACCGCGCTCGCCGTCAGACCGAGCTTGGCGGTCTTCAAGTCGGCGCTCGCCGTCGCATAAGCCGCATCGGGCAAGCGGACGACGCTCGACGCGTCGTGCGCGGCGGTCAGTGTTCCTGTGGTGTCGGTCGAGCCGGTAACGGTAACTACCGCGCCTTGCGAGCTGAGAAAGTCGGCTGGAACACACGGTCCGTTGCCGCCGGCATTGTTGACGAAGGCGGCACCCTTACCGATGCTGTTGTACGTCGCCGCACAGCCACGGTCATAGCCGCGGCCGGTGTTCGCGACCGTTTCGACATAGTAGCCGGCATGCGCGGCGGACGCGCCGAAGGTGGCAAGCGTGCCCCCCAGCATGAGAGCGGCGCGAAACCCGCGACCGACGACAGCGTTCCTGAGTGTAAACATCGGTAAGCCCCTTGTTACGTTGATAGCTGCGTGACGAGTTTCAGCTGGCGACGACACCGACGCGGCGACGGCGCGCCGCCATGCCGATCGTGCCGAAGCCGGCGAGGAACAGCGCCCAGCTTGCCGGTTCGGGCACGGCCCCGGCGACGGGCGTCGCCCCGGTGACGTCGACCGACAGGCTGCCCGGATTGCCGCCGCTCGCGCCGATCGAGTCGGCGGCGGCGAGGAACAGGCGCGTCGCGCCGACCGGCGCGGCGAACTGCTGCACGACCCCGCCGTCGGTCAGTCCATCGCCGATGAAGAAGATCTGGCCGAGCCCCGGCGCGTAGGTCGCGAGCGAGCGGTTGGCGGCGACCGAATAGTCGATCGTCGCGGCGACCGACTTGACGTCGATCACCGCGGCACCGGCGAAGACGCCGACCAGCGCCGACGCCGGTCCCTGATAGGCCCCGCTCGCCGGTACCGGCGAGAACGACGACTCGTCGGCGTAGCAGCCGCCGTCGGGCCCGGCGAAGCAGTTCGCATCGACTGATGTCGATCCGGTCGCGCTGAACGTCACGCTCGTCCCGGCGGTTGTGGTGAAGGCGACCGGCGCGGCAGTCGGCGCGGCGTCGCTGCCGAAATAGCCTGTAACGACCGCGCCGTCCGGCTGGGTGGCGAGGAAGATGTCGGCTGTCGCCTTGACGGTAACGGCCGCCACTGGGGTGGCGATTACTGCCGCCGCGATGACGAGCGCGAGCGCCACCTGATCCATTACCTTGGTTGTCACATCCGCCTCCCTTGTCGCCGCGGTGTACGGCGGCACCGGAGTCGCCGCTATCGGCCGGTTGGGGGAGCCGGGTGGTGGATGGCCAAAAGGTTGTTTGACGTTTGACTGGGGCGCGGCAAAGTTGGCGGCATGTCGCGCTTCCCGTCGTTACCGTCGCGCGAGGCGACGACCCCGGCCGACCGCGTCTACGCCGTGATGCATCCGCTGCGCCCGATGCTGACGGCGGGCATCTTGTCGTTCGCCCTGTTCGTCCTCGCCGCGGCGATGAGTTACGCGACGATCCGCGCCGCGCCGCCGCCGGCTACCTGGCCGTTGCTGATCTACACCGCGGCCTTCATCACGCTGTGGGCGGCGGCGATGGTGGTCCTCGTCGTGCGCCGTGCGGGACATGCCGAACTCGTCCGGGTGTGGAGTCGGTTCGCCATCGTCATCATCCTCGGCAGCCATCTTGCCTGCTTCGGGCTGATCTGGGGTGTGATGCCGTTCGTTCCGGCCTCGGCGCAGCTGCTGCTGGCGATTCCGCTGATCGGCTGCGTCCCGACGCAGCTGATCTGCAGTCCCGAGAACAGCGTCGCCAATCGCAGCGGCGTCGTCGGCGTGATCGGTTCGCTCGCCGTCTTCTTCGCGACGCGCGGCACGGAGGTCGCGACCTTCGCCGCCGTTTACATCTTCGGATTCGGCGTCGTCATGCTGATCCTCGGCGACCGGGTCAACGGCACGGTGCGCGCCGCCGTCGCCGCGCGGCTGGCGAGCGACGAGGCGGCGCGTACGCTCGACCGGATGCTCGCCGAAACTGCGGCACAGCGCGACGCGAAAACCAGGTTCATCGCCGCCGCATCGCACGATCTCGGGCAGCCGCTGGCGGCGGCCGCGCTGTTCTTCGACCAGAGCCAGCGGACGACCGACGACCTCGCCCGCGCCAAGGCGGTTGAGGGCGTGCGCCGGGCGTTCGCCTCGGCCGAACAGCTGTTGTCGCATATGCTGGGGCACCTGCGACTCGAGGCCGACGCGGTCGAGCCGCACCGCTCGCAGGTCGCCGTCCGCGCCCTGCTCGCCCGCATCGCGGCGCAGTACGCCCCGGTCGCGGAGGCGGCGGGCATGGCGATCCGCGTCGGCGGCGCGGCCGGCAGCCTGCTGCTCGACCCGTCGCTCATCGAGCGGGCGATCGGCAACCTCGTCGACAACGCCATCCGGCATAGTCACGGCCGCCGAATTCTCCTTGGCGCGCGACGCTCGGGTGACCGGGTGCGCCTGTGGGTGATCGACGACGGCACCGGCGTCGGGCTGGTCGACGCCCGGCACATCTTCGACGACTATTATCAGGGCGAACAGGGCGGCGGCATCCGCTCCGGCTTCGGCCTCGGCCTGTCGTCGGTCCGGCGTCTCGCCGTGCTGATGGGCGGCCACGCCGACCGCGAGGCGCGCTGGCAGCGCGGCGCAGCCTTCTACCTCGAGTTCACGCAGTCCGCGATGCCCGGCAGGGCGCGGCAAAGCAATATCGCGGCATGAAATCCTGCCTGATCTGCGACGACCATGTCCTCGTCCGCGAAGCGCTTGCCGGCACCGTCAGGCTCGCGTGGCCCGACGCCGTCATCACTGAAGTCGGCGATTTTCACAGCGCGTGGGCCGCGGCAGCGAAGGGGCCCGACGTCGCGATCGTCGACCTGATGATGCCGGGAGCGGACCCGGTCACCGGCGTCCGGCGGCTCGTCGCAGCCGCACCGCACGCCGCGATCCTGATCGTCACCGGGACCGACGACGACCGGTTGATGCTCGAACTCCTCGACCTCGGCATCGCCGGCTTTGCCGCCAAGACGTCGAGTGGCGGTGTGATCGAGGCAGCGCTGCGCCTGATCGCCGCCGGCGGCCGGTATCTGCCGGCCCGGCTCGCCGAAATCGCCGCGGCACGCGCGGTCACCGGCCTGCCTGCCGTGCCGTTCCCGCTCGAACCCGGACACTTGCTGACGGAGCGGCAGCTCGACGTGCTTCGGCTGGTCGCGCGCGGCCTGTCGAACAAGGAAGTCGCGCAGCTGCTCGATCTGTCGCCGGCGACGGTCAAGACCCACCTCGCGCATGTCCAGATCGTCCTTGGCGCGAAGAACCGGACCGATGCGGCGATTCGCGCGCGCGAACGAAACCTGCTTCCCTGACGCGGCCGTTCGCAACGGTCCAGCCCGGAAGCTCTCAATGCGAAGGGTTCGTTCGAGCGCCGCGACCGGATCGTCGCTGGATATTTCGGGGACGAGCCTATCGTCTGTCCGCCGTGGGATGACAGCGTCGGTCAGACCTTCAAGCTGTGACGCGGCTCGCGACAGCCGCCGCGCACCGCTCTATAAGGCGCGCGGCAGCACGGGAGTCGGGCGATGGCCAAACGAAAAATCGGGAACTTCATGGTCGAGGGAGTCGGCCTCGGCTGCATGTCGCTGAGCTACGCCTATGGCGTGCCGCCGTCCGATACCGAGGGCGAGCGCCTGCTCCATCGTGCGCTCGACCTCGGCTACGACTTCCTCGACACCGCGGCGCTGTACGGGCTCGGGCATAACGAAACGCTGATCGGCCGCGCGCTCAAATCGCGGCGCGACGAGTACGTTCTCGCCTCCAAGTGCGGCATCCGCGTCGGGCCGGGCGGCATCGGCGGCCCGCGCGTGCTCGATGGCAGCCGCGCCGGGGTGATGGCGGTACTCGACGACAGCCTTGCCCGGCTCGGTGTCGACCATATCGACCTCTACTACCTCCATCGGCTCGATCCCGTCACGCCGATCGAGGAGTCGGTCGGCGCGCTGGCCGACGCGATGGCTGCCGGCAAGATCGGCGGCATCGGCCTGTCGGAGGTCAGCTCCGCGACGCTCCGCCGGGCCGCCGCCATCGCCCCGATCGCTGCGCTGCAGACCGAATATTCGCTGTGGACGCGCAATCCCGAACTCGGCGTGCTCGAAGCTTGCCGCGAACTCGGCACGACCTTCGTCGCGTTCTCGCCGGTCGGCCGAGGGTTCCTGGCGGGAAGCGTCGGCGATCCGACGGCGCTGCCGCCCGGCGACATCCGCCGGTCGATGCCGCGCTTCCGCGAACCCAACCTGAGCCAGAACCTGCGGCTGCGGGCGGCGTTCACCGACCTTGCCGCCGACCTCGGCCACACTCCGGCGCAGGTCTGCCTCGCCTGGTTGCTGACGAAGGACGATACGCTCGTCACCATTCCCGGCACGGCGAGCATCGCGCACCTCGAGGAGAACTTCGCGGCACGCGACGTCCGCCTCGACGCCGCGACGATGGCGCGGCTCGACGGCCTGATCAACCCGTCGACGGTTGCCGGTCACCGCTACTCGCCGGAGATGAACGCGGCGATCGACACCGAGGACTTCGCCCCCGCAATGGCCGACGCATGAGTGAAGACGCGCTCGTCGCGCCGCCAGCCGTCGAGCGCGACGACGTCCTCGACGACGACAACCGCCTGCGCCGCGGCTTCGTCGACAAGGTCGTCGCCAGCCTCGACGCGCACGACCCGGCGGCGACGCGCGCGCTGGTCGATCCGCTCCACGAAGCCGACATCGCCGACCTATTCGAGCTGATCCCCGGCGATTACCGGCAGGACCTCGCCAAGGCGCTCGGTGACAAGCTCGACGCCGATGTCATCGCCGAGATGAACGACTGGGTGCGCGAGGAACTGCTCGACGTGCTGACCGCCGGCGAGGTCGCCGAGGTCGTCTCCGAGCTCGACACCGACGACGCCGTGTCGATCATCGAGGAACTCGACGAGGACGACCGCCGTGAGGTCATGCGCGCGCTCGACCCCGACGACCGCGCGGCGATCGAGGAGGCGCTGAGCTATCCCGAGGAATCCGCCGGGCGGCTGATGCAGCGCGACCTCGTCGCCGTGCCCGAGCACTGGACCATCCAGCGCATCATCGACTTCGTCGCCGCCGAGCCCGACCTGCCGGAAGATTTCTGGGAGGTGTTCGTCGTCGATCCCGGCCATCATCCGGTCGGCACGATCCGCCTGTCATGGCTGCTCACCAAGGCGCGCGACGCGGTCATCGGCGACGTCATGCAGCGCGACCAGACGCTGATCCCGGTCGACGAGGACCAGGAGGAGGTCGCCCTCCAGTTCCAGAAATACGCGCTGATCTCCGCCGCGGTGGTCGACGGCGACGGGCGGCTGGTCGGCGTCATCACCGTCGACGACATCGTCCACATCATCCAGGAAGAGGCCGGCGAGGACGCGCTCAAGCTGTCGGGCGCCGGCGACGGCGACATCAACGAGCCGATCGTCCAGACCATCCGGGTGCGGATGTGGTGGCTGTTGATCAACCTCGGCACGGCGATCCTCGCCTCGTCGGTGGTGGCGGCGTTCGAGGGAACGATCAGCCGGCTGGTGACGCTCGCCGTGCTGATGCCGATCGTCGCGGGCATGGGCGGCAACGCGGCGACGCAGACGATGGCGGTGACGGTGCGGGCGCTGGCGACCAACCAGCTGACCAGTTCCAACACTGCCCGCATGATCCGCCGCGAGCTGTGGATCGCGCTGGCCAATGGCGTCGGGCTGGGACTACTAATGGCGGTCGGATGCCAGCTGGTCTACCATGACTGGCCCCTGACCGGGGTGCTGTTCGCTGCGATGCTGATCAACAGCGTCAATGCCGGCCTGTCGGGCATCATGATCCCCGTCGGGCTGGAAAAGGCCGGCATCGACCCGGCGGTGACGTCGACGGTGTTCGTCACGACGATGACCGACGTCATCGGCTTCTTCAGCTTCCTCGGCCTCGCCGCCGTCTTCCATCTTCACTGATGCTCCACCTGACCAAGGTCGCCGTCGGCTGTGCGAGTGTCGAGGCGCTCGCCGAACGCCATGCGGCGCGGGCGGCGAGCGAGGGTCAGGCCTATTGCCTGACGCGCAACATGCCGAGACAAGTCAACGACTTGGCCGGTGGCTCGCTGTTCTGGATCATCAAGCACACGCTCGTCGCGCGGCAGGCGATCACCGGCTTCGCGATGGTCGAGACGGAGTGGGGCATCAAGTGCCGGATCGCACTGGCGACGGCGCCGGTGCCGGTCCTGGCGACGCCGCGGCGGGCGCATCAGGGGTGGCGCTACCTCGCGAGCGACGATGCGCCGCGCGACCTGACCGCCGCCGACGCCGATCTCGACGCGGTGCCGCCGGCGATGCTGCGCGAGCTGGCGGCGCTCTGGCTGGTCTGAGGCGGTAGCGGCCAAGTCATTGATCTTGCGCGGACCGCCGCGGACACCCCGCGGTACCGCGCGCGGACATCGACGCTCCCGGCGCGGACCGGACCGCGTCAGCGACGCTGCCGCGCCGGGCGCCCGGCGCGCCGCCGCTCAGGGCGACGTCAGCTGCATTTCGCCTTGCCACTGCCGGCGCTCGACACGGTGCATCGCGCCCCGCCGGCCACCATGATATTGCCGGACCCCATCGTCGCCAGTGTCGCGGTCTGGGTCGCGAAGGCGTCGATCGACCCCGAGCCGGCGATGCTGCCGCTGAGCGACGTGCACTTCAGCGCCGCCAGCCTGAGTTCGCCCGAGCCCGAGATCTTGGCCGCGCCGGTGCCGCAGCGGCCGGCGGCGGTCGCCGTGCCCGATCCCGAGACGTTGAAGCCGGCGACGTCGGCGTCGAGGGCAGCGACGCGGACCGAACCCGAACCCGAGATATTGGCCCCGAAGCGTGGCGCCTTGATCCGGTCGACCGCGACCGCCGCCGAGCCGGCGACATCGACCGCGTCGAGCATCGGCACAGTAACGGCGATCGTCACCCGGCCGTGATCGTGCCACGACCAGTCGAGGCCACGCTTGGTGCCGATCTTGAGCGTGCCGTCCTCGACGCGGATCTCGAGGCG
>CAHJWP010000043.1 GCA_903642255.1 Sphingomonadaceae bacterium
TCATCCTTTCAAAGCAATGATTTGACTGTCTTCGTCACCCCCCGATGGCAGGGTGACCCGTATAATCTGGGAGCGTTTGCGACGACTTCAAGAGCCGCGCGCAACGTGGCATGAGGGAAAAATGACGCCACGCTTCCATCTCGCTTTTCCGGTCGACGATCTTGCCGCCGCGCGCGCCTTCTATGGCGGCGTCCTCGGCTGCGCCGAGGGGCGGTCGGCCCCGACGTGGGTCGACTTCGACTTTCACGGGCATCAACTGGTGGCCCATCTTGCGCCGGGCGCCGCTCTCCACCGCAATGCGGTCGACGGTGACGCCGTGCCGGTGCCGCACTTCGGGCTGGTGCTCGGCTGGGACGACTGGGAGACCCTGCGCGACCGGCTGGCGGCGGCGAGGACGGTGTTCGAGATCGCGCCGCACGTCCGCTTCGCTGGCGAGGTCGGCGAGCAGGCGACGATGTTCCTGTTCGACCCCGCCGGCAACGCGCTGGAGTTCAAGGCGTTTCGCGACATCGGGCAGATGTTCGCGCGATAGGAGCGATCATGTTCGACGGGTTCACCGCGGGCCGCACCGACGTCGACGGCGTTGGCATCGCATGGTGGACCAAGGGCACCGGGCCGCCGCTGCTCCTGATCCACGGCTATCCGCAGACGCACGTCATGTGGCACAAGCTGGTCGACGCGCTGGCGGCACGGTCACCGTCGTCGCGCCCGACCTGCGGGGCTACGGCGCGTCGGACAAGCCGGCCGGTGCCGCCGATCACGCCACCTATTCGAAGCGGACGATGGCGCGCGACATGGTCGCGGTGATGGCCGCCCTCGGTTATGACCGGTTTCGCATCGCCGGGCACGACCGCGGCGCGCGCGTCGCCTACCGCCTCGCGCTCGACTATCCGGCCGCGGTCGAGCGCGTCGCGGTGCTCGACATCGTGCCGACGAAGAAGGTCTACGACGCTACCGACCGGGCACTGGCGACGGGCTATTTCCACTGGTTCTTCCTGATCCAGCGCGCGCCGATCCCCGAGGCGCTGATCGGCGGCGCGCCGGACACATGGCTCGACATGGCGTTCGGCAACTGGACTGCCACGCCCGGTGCCGTCACCCCCGACGCCCGCGCCGCGTACCGCAGCGCCTTCGCCACGCCCGAAGCGATCCACGCGACGTGCGAGGATTACCGCGCCGGCGCGACGGTCGACTATGCCGCCGACGCGGCGACGCTCGCCGCGGGCAACAAGATCGCCGCGCCGCTCCTCGTGCTGTGGGGCGAGCAGGGGCGGGTGGCGGCGCTCGATCCGCTCGCGACGTGGCGCGATTATGCGACCGACGTTCGCGGCCACGGCCTCGCCTGCGGCCACTTTCTGCCCGAGGAACGGCCCGCCGAGACGCTCGCCGCGCTGCTCGATTTCTTCGGCTAGAGCGCGGCGGCGAGGGTCGCCGTGACCAGCGCATCGGTCGCGCTGACCACCGGCACGGTCGCATCATCGGGGCCGAAGATCAGTGGCACTTCGGTGCATGCGGCGAGCAGCACCTCGGCCCCGGCGGCGACCAGCGCCGCCGCCTGCGCGGCCATTGCGGCGCGCACGTCCGGGCCGGTGTCGCCGGCCTTGACGGCGAAGATCAGCGGCATGAACGCCGCCATGTCGGGGGCGAGGATCGTCACGTCCGCGCCGAAACCGTCGTGGTACAGCCGCGCCTCGTGCGTCGCCTCGACGGCGAGCAGGCCGACGCGGGTCGTGCCGGGTGCGGCGACCCGCACCGCGGCGACGGCGGCGTCGACGATGCTGACGAACGGCACCGGCCCCGCCGCCGCGACGAGCTCCCCTGCCCAAGCGTGCGCCGCGTTGCACGGCATGACGATCACCTCGGCCCCGGCCGCGATCAGCGCATGCACCGTCGCGACGATCGACGGGGCCGGCGACGGGCCGTCGGCGCGCATCGCGGCGTTGCGGTCGGCGCGGCGCGGGTCGTTGTCGGTGATGACGTGGAGGTGGTCGGCGTCGCTCGCCGCCGGCGTCGCCGCATGGAGCTTGATTAGAAAGTCGAGCGTCGCCGCCGGCCCCATCCCGCCGATGACGCCGACCGTCTTCATCCCGCGAGCGGGCCGGCAAGGATCGGGCGATAGGCGAACAGCGCCGGCGACCCCCCGGTGTGAACGAAGACGATTCGGCTGCCGGCCTTGAAATGCCCCTCGCGGACGAGGTCGAGCAGCCCGGCCATCGCCTTGCCGGTGTAGACCGGATCGAGCAGCACGCCCTCGGTCGCTGCGAGCAGCCGCACCGCGGCGACCATTTCCGGCGTCGGCAGCGAATAGCCGGGGCCGACCCAGCGGTCGAGGCAGGTGACTGCCGCGCGGTCGATTTCCGGCACCCCGGCGAACATCGCCGTCGCCTGCGCCAGCGCGTGGACGTTGCCCTCCTGCTCGGGCCTCGGCCGGCGGACGTTGATGCCCGTGACGGGCAGATCGGCGTTCGCCGCCTCGAGCCCGACGACGAGCCCGGCGTGCGTCCCGGCGCTGCCCGAGGCGACGACGACATGGTCGAAGGCGACGCCCTGCTCGAAACTCTGCGCCAGCAGTTCCTCGGCGCAGGCGACATAGCCAAGCGCACCGCGCGGGTTCGAGCCGCCGCCCGGAATCGCGTAGCCGAGCCGCCCGGCGGCAACGAGGTCGGCCAGCGCGCCCGCCATCGCCGCATTGAGGTCGCTGCCGCCGGCGACGACCGTCACCGTCTCGACGCCCATCAGGTCGAACAGCAGGTTGTTGCCGCTCGCGTCGGCCCGGTAGCTGCCGGGCACGCGCTCCTCGAGGATCAGGCGGCACTTCAGCCCCTCGCGGACCGCGGCGGCGAGCGTCAGGCGGCAGTGGTTCGACTGCGGCGCGCCGACGGTGACCAGCGTGTCGGCCCCCTTGGCAAGCGCGTCGGCGACGAGAAATTCGAGCTTGCGCGTCTTGTTGCCGCCGCCCGCTAGGCCGAGCAGGTCGTCGCGCTTGATCCACAGCTCGACCCGGCCGCCAAGGTGGCGCGTCAGGTGTGGCAGCGGCTCGAGCGGCGTCGGCCCAGCGGTGTACCGGCGGCGAGGAAAGCGGGCGAGATTCATCGGCCTTGACTAGGGCCAAACGCATACGGCGTCACTCCCGCAACCCCGACGGCGGCGCAACGTTAAGCGCCGGTCAATCGGCGCTCGGCGATGTAGCGGACCGAAGGAGAGAAGCATGACGCGCACCATCATCCGCCTCGGCCTCGCCGCCGGTGCCGCCGCCGCGCTCGCCGCCTGCGCCGACGACAGCTATTACGGCCGCGGCTACGGTTATCCGGTCGGCACCGTCGGCGGCTATTATTCGGGACCGGTCGGCTACGGCGGCGAGTATTTCGCCGGCCTCGGCTATCCGACCTATGGCTTCTACAACGACTGGTACTATCCGGGTTACGGCGTCTACGTCTTCGACCGCGCCGGCCATCGCCGCGCGTGGAACGACGACGAGCGCCGTCATTGGGAATATCACGGGCAGATGCGCGGCAACCACCTGATGGAGAACGGCCGGTTCAACCGCGACCGCGACCGCGCCTATCTTGCCGACCGCAGCGCCGCGTTCCACAATTATCGCCAGAACGGCGGCCCAGCGCGTGGCGGCGAGCACCGCCGGCCGTGACGCGCCTTGGCCGGCGGCAGGTAACGCGCTATGTTGGCGCAATGGGAACGCCGATGCTCCGCCTGCTCGTGACGACCTTCGCGCTTGCCGCGCCGGTCTCGGTCGCGGCCCAGACGGCCGCGCCTGACGCGGTGCCCGCCGTACCGGTCGAGCACCGCCTGACGCCCGACGAGATCGCCGCGGCGCAGGCCGACGGGGCCGAACGCAACCGCGCCGCCGAGCTGTTGGCGATGACCCGCGGCACCGCCGACCTCGCCCTGCCTCTGGAAAAGCCGAAGCGGACGGTCCACGGCGAGGCCGGCGTCGGTTTCGGCTCGAACGGCGCGCGCGAGGTGTTCGGCAGCGCCACAACCGACCTCGGCAACGGCGCGTCGGCGACCGTCGCCGGCGACTACACGCAGTTCGGGCGGCAGCGTTACCGGCCGTTCTAGGCCGCTAGCCGCCCGCTTCACGCGCCGCTACACCGGCGGCATGGCGAAACAGCATCTCTACCTCGTCGACGGCTCGGGCTATATCTTCCGCGCCTATCACCGCCTGCCGCCGCTCAACGACCCGAGCGGCACGATGGTCAACGCGGTCTACGGCGTCACGACGATGCTGTGGAAGCTGATCGAGGAACTGAACCGCGCCGAGGCTCCGACGCATCTCGCGGTGATCTTCGACGCCGGCAGCCACACCTTCCGCAACGACATGTACGACGGCTACAAGGCGCACCGGCCGCCGCCGCCCGACGACCTGATCCCGCAGTTCCCGCTGATCCGCGACGCGGTGCGCGCCTTCTCGGTGCCGTGCATGGAGCGCGAGGGCGTCGAGGCCGACGACATCATTGCCAGCTACGCGCTCGCCGCCCTCAGGGAGGGGTTCGACGTGTCGATCGTCTCGTCGGACAAGGACCTGATGCAGCTGATCCAGCCGGGCCTCGACCTGTACGACACGATGAAGAACTGCCGGATCAACCGCGAGGACGTCATCGCCAAGTTCGGCGTGCCGCCCGAACAGCTCGGCGAGGTGCTGGCGCTGATGGGCGACAGCGTCGACGCGATCCCCGGCGTGCGCGGCGTCGGGCCGAAGGGCGCGGCCGAACTCATCACCCAGTTCGGCAGCGTCGAGGCGATGCTCAGCCGCCTCGACGAGGTCAAGAAGCCCAAGCTGCGCGAGACGCTCGCGGCCTCGGCCGACATGGCGCGGCTGTCGCGCGAACTCGTCCGGCTGAAGGACGACCTGCCGCTCGAAATCCCGCTGGACGGCCTGACGCTGCGCGAGCCGCCGCAGGCCCCGCTCGCCGCGTTCCTGGCGAAGCACGGCTTCCGCTCGCTGCTCGCCAAGCTCGGCCGCGAGGTCGAGGCGGCGCACGCCCCAGCCCCGGCCGAGGACGCGCCGCCGGTGCCGTTCGACCATAGAGCGTACGAATGCGTCACGTCCCTCGACCGGCTCGACTGGTGGCTCGGCGAGGCGACGCGGCGCGGGGTGGTCGCGGTCGATTCGGAGACGACCGACCTCGATCCGGTCAAGGCCGAGCTGGTGGGGCTCAGCCTCGCGCTCGAACCCGGCCTCGCCTGCTACGTGCCGCTGGCGCACAAGGTCGGCGAGGGCCTGCTCGCCGAGCCGGTCGACCAGCTCGACGTCGCGACGGTCATCGCCCGGCTCAATCCGATCTTTGCGGATGCGAGCATCCTCAAGATCGGACAGAACCTCAAGTACGACGTCATCGTCTTCCGCCGCCACGGCAGCGTCCCCATCGCCCCCTACGACGATACGATGCTGATGAGCTATGCGCTCGACGCCGGGCGGTGGAACCACGGCATGGACGAGCTGTCGACGCGCCACCTCGGCCACACGCCGATCGCCTTCAAGGAGCTGACCGGCACGGCGAAATCGCGGATCAGCTTCGACTACGTCCCCCTCGACCGCGCGACCGAATACGCCGCCGAGGACGCCGACGTCACGCTGCGGCTCCACGGCAAGTTCGCGCAGCGGCTGTGGCGCGAGCGGGCGAGGACGGTCTATCGCAACGTCGATGCGCCGCTCGTCCCCGTCGTCGCCGACATGGAGATGGCCGGCATCAAGGTCGACCGCGCCGCCCTCGCCGGGCTGTCGGCGGCGTACGAGATCGAGATTGCTGCCCTCGAGACGCAGATCCACGGCCTCGCCGGCCACCCGTTCACCATCGGCAGCCCCAAGCAACTCGGGCAGGTGCTGTTCGAGACGCTCGGCCATGCCAGTGGCAAGAAGAGCGGCAAGACCGGAGCGTTCGCCACCGACGTCACCGAACTCGAACGGCTCGCCGCGTCGGGCGTCGACATCGCCGCGCGCGTCCTCGACTGGCGCCAGCTGACCAAGCTCAAGAGCACCTACACCGACGCGCTGCAGGCGCAGATCAATCCCGCCACGGGGCGCGTCCACACCTGTTTCGGGCTGGCGTCGACCTCGACCGGCCGCCTGTCGTCGACCGACCCGAACCTGCAGAACATCCCGATCCGCAGCGAAATGGGCCGCCGCATCCGCCACGCCTTCGTCGCCGAGCCGGGCCACGTCATCATGGCCGCCGACTACAATCAGATCGAGCTGCGGCTGGTCGCCCATATCGCCGACGTCCCCGAGCTGAAGGCGGTCTATGCCGAGGGCGGCGACGTTCACAACCTGACGGCGCAGGAGGTGTTCGGTGAGGTCACCCGCGATACCCGCGCGCGGGCCAAGACGATCAATTTCTCGATCATCTACGGCATCTCGGCGTTCGGCCTCGCCCAGCGCCTCGGCATCGATCGGGGCGAGGCGGGGCGCTACATCGAGCTCTACTTCAGCCGCTTCCCCGGCATCCGCAACTACATGGCCGAAACGATCGCCGCGGCGCGCGAGACCGGCTTCGTCACCACCCTGTTCGGGCGCAAGGCGAACGTGCCGATGATCTTCTCGAAGGTCGTCGGCGAGCGCCAGTTCGCCGAACGCGCCGCGGTCAACGCCCGCGTCCAGGGCACCGCCGCCGACATCATCAAGCGGGCGATGGCGCGGATGCCGGGTGCGTTTGGGCGCGCGGGGCTGACCGGCACGCGCATGCTCCTCCAGGTCCACGACGAACTGGTGTTCGAGGTGCCCGACGGCGAGGTGGCCGCGGCGAGCGAGGTCATCCGCGAGGTCATGGCGAACGCCCACGCGCCGGCAGTCGAGCTGCACGTGCCCCTGGGCGTCGAGCTCGGCACGGGGGCGAGCTGGGGCGACGCGCATTAGGGGGGAAGTATGCTGATCACCATCGGCGAGGCCGCGGCACCGGCGCCGTGGCTCGTTGCCAACCTCGCCACGCTGCTCCCGGCGGCGATCACGGTCGGCGGCGGTGTCTTCGCGCTGTGGCAGTGGCGGATCGACCAGAACTGGAAGCGGATCACGACCGCGCTGGAGCGCATCCGCAGCTTCGACGAGACGCCCGGCACGCGCAACGCGATGATGATCCTGAAGTCGCCGACGCGGCCGATCCCGCTCTACGACCCGCGCGAGCCACCCGACAAGCTCTATGCCCCGGTGACGTGGGACGAGGCGAAATGGGCGCTGCTGCCGACCGCGTCGGACCCGCTGACCGACCGCAAGCACAATGCGATCCGCGACTCGTTCGAGGATTTCATGAACCGGATGACGCAGATCGAGATGTATCTCGCCGCCGGCCGGCTGACCGAGAAGCAGGTCTGCCTGCTCGTCGAGCCCTGGGCCAAACGGCTCGACGGCCGGATCGACGACGGCGGCCTGACGCGCAACTTTCGCCTGTACGTTGCCGCCGAGCACAAGACGGGTGTTGTCCGCCTGTTCGGCCGCTTCGGCGTCGACCTCACCCCGACCGATGCCGACCGGGCGGCGCTCGCCGCCGACCTCGCCGGGCGAGAAGCCTAGGCCGCCATGCGCTCGCTGCCGAGCCTTTGGTCATAGTCGACACGCGCTGTGGCGATCGCCGCCGTGTTCGCGTTGGCCCATTCGCCCAGCACCCTGACCGGCTCGGCGAGCGAGCGGCCGAGGTCGGTCAGCTCGTAGTCAACGCGCGGCGGGATCGTCGGGAACTGGGTGCGCGTCACCAGCCCGTCGCGTTCGAGGCCGCGCAGCGTCAGCGTCAGCATGCGCTGCGAGATGCCGCCGATCATCCGCTTGAGTTCGTTGAACCGGCGCGGACCGTCGCCGAGGAGCATGACGATCAGCACGCTCCATTTGTCGCCGATCCGGGCGAGGACGGCGCTGACGGCGGCGCAGTTGCCGGGCAGGTGAAGATCGCTGGCGGTGGTCACGGCGCTGTGCTCCGGTATCGTGAATGTGCCTTCTTGTGGCACCTCGCGCTAGTAACATATGCGCTCCCAGGCACAAACCTAGCCCGGAGAGACCCCATGAACCTGCTGCACCTCGACTCGAGCATCCTCGGCGCCAACAGCGTCAGCCGGCAGCTGTCGGCGGCGGTCGTCGACCGCCTGCGCGGCCCCGGCGTCGACGTCGTCACCCGCGACCTCGTCGCAACCCCGCCGGCGCACCTGACCGGGACCTATCTCGCCGGGCAGAGCGCCGACGTCCAGCACGATCAGGCGCTGCAGGAAGACCTCGCGCTGGGCGGGACGCTGCTCGCCGAGTTTCTCGCCGCCGACGTCATCGTGATCGGTGTCGCGCTGTACAACTTTACCGTGCCGAGCCAGCTGAAGGCGTGGGTCGACCGCATCCTGATCGCCGGCCAGACGTTCCGCTATACCGAGCAGGGTGCGGAGGGACTGGCAGGCGGCAAGCGGGTGATCCTGACGATCGCCCGCGGCGGCATCTATTCACCGGGGTCGCCGCATGCCGCATTCGAGCACGCCGAGACCTATCTGCGCGCGGTGTTCGGCTTCATCGGCATTCGCGATCTCGACGTCGTCGTCGCCGAGGGGCTGGCGATCGGCCCCGACCAGCGCGCCGCGGCGGTGACGGCGGCCCTCGCCGGGATCGCCGCGCTGCCGGCCTGAGCGGCTGGCGGGACGGGTCTCGCCGGGCGCTCCGTGGGACTGGGGCTGCCGCGTCGTTGCGGCGGATCAGACCGCGGTTGTAGCGGGGCTGATGCGGACGCGGTAGCGGGGGATGTCCGCGGCGGGTGCAGGGAGCTGTTGGACTTGGTGTAGGAACTCGGCCGCCGTCGGCGAACCGCTGCGGTTCAGGGCTTCGCCGGCGGCTTGCGGCCCGAGCCCGACTGCTTGCCGCCGCCGTCCTGCTTGTTGACCGTGGCCCACGCGCGGGCCTCGGCTTCCCCGGCGGGCACGCCCCTGGCTTCGTAGCTCTCCTCGATATGCTCGGCCTTGCGTTTCTGCTTGGCGGTATAGGCGTCCTTGTCACCCTGCGGCACGGCGGGCTCCCTCGTGGAACGGGCAGCCACTGCGCGCCGAACGTTCGCCGGCGAGTGCGGCATAGACTGGCTTACGGACCCGCATGACCCCGCCGAGCGGCCGATGCGCGACGAGCCCGTGCCATGGCGAGAAACTCAAACCACTATCGATTTCAGCGACTTGGTCGAGACTCCACGACGGTTGCGCGGGTGCGGTCAGACGCGCGACGGTGACGAACGGGCTGGCGTCCTCGGGCCACGCGACCGATGCGTCCTCGACCGGCATCGTGTCGAGGTCGGTACACAGCTGGACGCGGACCTCCCATTCGCCGCCGGCGACGGTGAAATGCTCGCCGATCGCCATGCGCAGGCCGTTCGGCTTGCCGGCCAGGTCGACAGGCGCGTCCTTGAGCGCGGCAAGCGCGCCGACCGGGAACAGCGCGAGCTTGGCGATAAAATCGCCATACCTAACAGGGACTTGGCTGTAGTAGGTCTCACCGAGCGGGTTGGTCAGCTTGTGGCCACCGAGGCCGATCAGCGTGCTCGACTTGCCGCCGACCGCCTCGATCACCGTCTCGAGCCCGCGCGCCGTCGCCGAGAAGGCGCGCTTGAGGCCCTCGGCCTTGTCGGTCGTTGCGGCCAACAGCTTGAGATTGCCGAGGAAAGCCTTGGGCGTCGGGGCGAGGAAGGCGGGGCCGTCGACGAGCAGGAAGTCCTGCGTCGCGTCGTCGGCGCTGCCCGACAGCTGCGCGCCGGGCACGTCGAACACCTTGATCGCGATGCCGCGAGGGGTGGAGACATGGTCGTCCATCAGGTCGCCGGGCGACGTCGAGATGCGCACGGCAACCTTATAGGTTCCCGGCGTCGCGAACAGGCCCTGTGCCAGCTCGGGCGGCAACCCGCCGACGACGGCCAGCTCGCCGTCGAGCAGCGCATGGCTCTTTGCATGGACCGCGCGGATCGCCTGACCCTCGTCCTCGAACGTGGTCGCCGAGATCTTCTTCATCGTGTCGATCAGCGCTGCCGCCGTCTCGTCCTCGTCGGGCGCGATCGTCTCGACGGCCTCGGTATAGCGGACGGGGGGCATGGTGGTCTCCTTGCGTAACGAACCGCCGGGCATGGGCACGGTTCCGCGTGCTCGCTAAAGCGGCGTGATGAAGGTTGATACTTACGCCACCGTAGTCGGTCCGATCGCGACGCTCGCCTCGTTCGCTGCCGGCCGCGATGCGCCGCTGGTTCATTTCGCCCACGCCACCGGCATGGCCGCGGGGCTGTACCGGCCGCTACTCGACATCCTCGCGCCGCACGTCAACGTCGTCGCCAGCGATGCGCGTGGCCATGGCGTGACGTGGCTCGCTGCCGATCCTGCCGGGCTAACCGACTGGAGTCGCTACGTCGACGACCTCGCGGCACTCGTCGCCGTACTGCCGCCGACGCCGCGACTGATCCTCGCCGGCCACTCGATGGGGGCGACGGTCAGCATGGAACTTGCCGCCCGGCTCGGTCCTAGTGTCGCCGCCGTGGTGATGATCGAACCGGCCTTCGTCCCCTTCGCCGTCGCGGCGGCCTATGTCCGGCATGCCTTCCCCAACCCGATGGCCGTGCAGGCGGCGCGGCGGCGCGCGATATGGCCGTCGCGCGCGGCGATGCGGGCGGCGTATCGCGGGCGTGGCGTGTTCGCGAGCTGGCGCGACAGCGACCTCGACGGCTATCTTTTCAACGCGGTACGCGACCGCGCCGACGGGCAGGTCGAGCTCGCCTGCACGCCCGCGTGGGAAGCGGCGACCTTCGCCGCGGTCTCGAATCGGCTCGAGGCGGCGATCGACGGCTGGGCCGGGCCGCTGACCCTACTCCACGCCACGGTCGCCAGCACCGTCATGCCGGTCGACGCGGCGACGATCGCTGCGCGTCCGGACACCACCGCCCGTTGTTTTGCCGGGGCCGACCATTTCCTGCCGCTTGCCGAACCGGCCGCGATGGCCGATGCCATTCTTGCGCTTGCCTGAGGCAAAGGATCGCCCATGAAGCATTTCATGCTGTTAGCCTCCGTTATCGTCCTCGCGGGCTGTGGCGAACAGGCGACCCTGCCGGCATCGGCCGGCATCGGCGCGAACCCGACGCTGCCCGCGCCGCATTCGACGCTGCTGCCGACGATGCACATCGCCCCGGCCACGGGCTGGGCACTGGGGGCGAAGCCGACGCCCGCGCCGGGGTTGCAGGTCGCCGCCTTCGCCGCCGGGCTGGTCCACCCGCGCTGGCTCTACGTCCTGCCCAACGGCGACGTACTGGTCGCCGAGACCAACGCGCCGCCGAAGCCGCAGGACAGCAAGGGATTGGCCGGCGTCGTCGAGAAGGTGATCATGGGCCGGGCCGGCGCGACGGTGCCGAGCGCCAATCGCATCACCCTGCTGCGCGACACGAAGGGGACCGGCGTCGCCGACGTAAAGACGATCTTTCTCAAGGGGTTGAACTCGCCGTTCGGCATGGCGCTGGTCGGCCACGACCTCTATGTCGCCGATACCGATGCGGTGCTGAAGTTCGCCTATACGCCGGGCGCGACGGCGATCACGACGCCGGGTGTCAAGGTCGTCGACCTGCCGGCGGGGCCGATCAACCACCACTGGACCAAGAACATCCTCGCCAGCCCCGACGGGGCGACGCTGTACGCCACCGTCGGGTCGAACTCGAACGTCGGCGACAACGGGCTGGCGGCCGAGGCAGAGCGCGCGGCGATCTGGAAGATCGACCTCAGGACCGGTGCGCACGGCGTGTTCGCCGGGGGCTTGCGCAACCCGAATGGCATGGGCTGGGAGCCGGTCAGCGGCAGGCTGTGGACCAGCGTCAACGAGCGCGACGAGATCGGCTCCGACCTCGTTCCCGACTATATGACCAGCGTCGCGCCCGGCGGCTTCTACGGCTGGCCGTTCAGCTATTACGGCCAACACGTTGATTCTCGTGTGAAAAACCAGCGGCCCGACCTCGTCGCGCGGGCCCTCAAGCCCGACTATGCGCTGGGCAGCCACACCGCGTCGCTTGGCCTGACGTTCGCCGCCGGCGCCACCGCGCTGCCGCCCGCCTTCGCCGAAGGGGCGTTCGTCGGGCAGCACGGGTCGTGGAACCGCAAACCCTTCGCCGGCTACAAGGTGATCTTCGTGCCGTTCAGGGGCGGCATGCCGGCCGGGCCGCCGGTCGACGTGCTGACCGGCTTCCTGACCCCGGCCGGCGACGCGCAAGGGCGGCCGGTCGGGGTGACGATCGACAAGGCCGGCGGGCTGCTGGTCGCCGACGACGTCGGCAACACCGTCTGGCGGGTGACGCGCGCGAACCAGTGAGGTGAACGGCTCGTCGCACCCGGGTGGGCGGCGGGGCGGGGCTATTACCCTTTGTTCTGAGTAGCTTGCCCGCACCGGTCGCGGACCGCGCCCGCTACCGCGCCCGCATCACTGGCGCATCACGCGCGGACACTCCCGCGGCAGCGACGCTCCCGGCCCGCGCCGGCCGACCGCGGTCGATTCGCGCTCGAGAAGCGGCGAAACCCCGCCGTCGATGATGCCCGGCCCGACCGTCACGGCCGGTAATCGCGCTCGACGTGGCCGGCCAGCGCCGCGTCGTCGAACCACACCGGCTTGAACTTCTCGGCGGCGAACAGCGCGCTCTGGTCGCTGTAGTGGGGCGAGGCGGGGCGCTCGATCGCGCTGCCGAACGGCTGGATCGACCCCGACCGGACGCGCCCGGCGGCGTCCCATTCAACCAGCATGACGAAGCTGTCGCCGTGATAGCCCGCGCGCTTTCCCGTCGCCTGGTCGACGTGCGAATAGACCGCGCGCAGCGCGTCGGGGCCGCCGGTCAGCGGCAGGTCGGTCGTGCCGCGGACCAGCCGCTGGATGTCGGTCAGCGGCGGATCGAGGCGGTGGAAATGCGTCGTCATGGTGGCGACCGCCTCCTTCAGCTTCGCTGCCGCATCGGGCAGCGGGTCGCCGCGATAGCCCTCGCCCGCCGCCGCCGACAGGACGAACAGCGCCAGCGCGTCGGCCCGGTTGGTCCCGTCGAGCCGCCAGCCCCACGTCCGCAGCAGCGCCTGCGCTGCGGCGACGTCGCGGTCGCCGTGCGGGTTGACCGCCAGCACCCGCGCCAGCCAGACGCCGGCCCATGAGTCGCGCGAATAGCCGGTGTCGAACTTGATCCGCAGCAGGTCGCCGCGGCCGATCTTCGCACTGCCCAGCGCGGCGAACGCGTCGCGGAAGCGGTACGCGCGGTTGGTCATGTATGTCTCGATGCCGAGCAGCGGCGAAAAGCCGCTCGGGTCGAGATTGTCGCCGGCTCCCGTCGCGACGAACGGCGTGTTGTTCGAGTTCGCCACCCAGCCGCTGCGCGGGTCGATCACCGCCGGGCTCGACGCGACGGGCTCGTAGCGCGTCCACACGTCGCGGCTGGTGTCCCCCGGCAGCACGCCGCGCCAGTCGAAGCCGGCGCGGCGGACGGGGAAGTGTTCGTTGTCGATCAGCGCGATGTGGCCGGCGGCGTCGGCGTAGACGAAGTTGGTCGCCGGCACCGCCTGCATCGCCATCGTGGCGCGCCACTCGGCGAAGGTCCGCGCCTTGTCGAGCCGGTAATATTGCTCGACCTGCCGCACGTCGCCGAAGCCGGCGTAGCGCACGGCGAAGCTGCCGAGCCGGTTGGTCACCACCGGCCCCTGCCGTGACCGGGCGATCGTCTTCGGGACCGGCAGCACGAACGGCCCGACCCTGACGTGGAGCCAGACGCGGTGCGTCTCGAGCGGCAGCCACTGGCCGTCGTAGCGATAGTGCGTGCCGTCGCCGTCGAGGACGAGGCGGTACGTGTCGATCAGGTCGCCGCGGTTGACTGTGTTGGTCCAGCCGAGCGTCTTGTTATGGCCGAGCAGGCCGAACGGCGCGCCGGGAAAGGTCGCCCCGGCAAAGTCCCAGCCTTGACCGCTATGCAGCACGACCTCGTACCACGCGACGCCGCCGGTCCATGGCTGGTGTGAGTTCGACAGCAGCCGCGTCACGCCGTCGGCCGACCGCGCGGCAGCCACGGCGAAGGCGTTCGACCCGCGCTCCGACGCCGGCGACGCATCGCGCGGCGGCAGCCGGTCGTCGGCCAGCGCGCCGAGCGTCCGGTCGAGCCCGAAGAAGAACGGCGAGCGCAGCGCGAAGCCGGCGACGA
>CAHJWP010000044.1 GCA_903642255.1 Sphingomonadaceae bacterium
ACGGAGCCGGGCCTCGCGGGCATGGACGATCCCGGCATCGCCGTGACGATCGGCAGCGCGGCCGAACTGGCGACGGCGGCGCTGCGCATGGCGGCGCTCTGCCGCACGCACCGGCGCCTGAAGGTCATCGTCGGACTGCTCGGCGGATCGCTTCCCTTCCTCCTCCAGCGCGTCGTCTGGCTCGGCAGCCGGTTCAAGGACCGGTCGTTGCTGGGCGGGGAAGGCGACGCGGCATCGCTCGTCGCCGAACTACGCCGCTTCAGCTACGACACCAACCTGCTGCCGGACCCGGCGGTCCTCGCCAGCGCGCGCGCGGCCTACGGCCTCGACCGCCTGCTCTTCGGCAGCGACGCGCCCGCCGTCGCGCCGGCCGTCACCGCGCAGTTCATGCGCGACGGCGGCATCACGGACGACGAGTTCATCGCCATCCTCCGCGACCACCCGCGACGCATCTTCGGCCACCACTTCGCGCGCCGGCCGGCGCGCGTCCACTGATCCCTTCACGCAGGAGAAGACCATGGCTTCCGTTGCAAAGATCGCCGTTGCCCAGCGCGACCGCACCGCCGATGAGATGATCGCGATGATCGGACGCGTGCTCCCAGCGCTCCAGGCCAATGCGCTTGGCGAGGAGAAGGCCGGGCGTCTATCGGACGAGACGGTCGCCATCCTCGACGAGATCGGCGTCTTCCGGATCAGCTTCCCGCTGGCCTACGGTGGCCTGTCGTTTTCGACCGAGGATCAGCGGCGGATCTATGCCGCGGTCGGCAAGATCGCCGGCTCGACCGGCTGGGTTAGCTGGGTGACGACGACGCATGGCCGCTGGGTCGCGATGTTTCCGGAGCGGGCGCAGGACGAGGTCTACGGCATGGACTGGGTCGGTCCGCGTATCTCGGGCGTGCTGTCGCCGAACGGGCCGGGCAAGGCCCGCCGGGTCGAGGGTGGCTATATGCTGAGCGGACGCTGGCCGTTCTGCAGCGGCTGCCGCCATACCGCCTGGTCGATACTTGGCTCGATGTGCGAGGCGTCCGACGGAACGCAGGACATGCTGTTGCCGCTGGTGCCGACCGGCAGCCTCGAGATCCTCGACGACTGGGCGGTCAGCGGCATGAAGGGGACCGGCAGCAACACCGTGCAGCTGGTCGACGAGCTGTTCGTGCCCGAGCACCGCGTCATGCGTATCAGGGACGCCAGCGCCGGCAAGTGGGCCTCGGCCCCGCCTGTTGGCGAGGTCCTCTATCTCAACAACTTCCTCGACTATACGACAATTCTGTCCGGTTCGACGCCGCTCGGCATGGCGCAGGGGGCCCTCGACTATTTCCGCGAGCGCCTCGACAAGCGCGGCATCGTCGGAACCGACTATAAGGTCCAAGGCGACGCCCCCGTCGCGCACTTCCAGCTGGCCGAGGCAACGGCGAAGATCGACGCCGCCGAACGCCTGCTGTCGGCCGACTGCCAGGAGCTCGACTGCCGCGCCGCTGCCGGAGAACCTTCGGACGACCTGTTCCAGACGCGCCTGAAGTTCGATGTGGCGGTGTCGGTCCGAGGCTGCTGCGAGGCGATCGAAATTCTTCATCGGGCCAGCGGGGCCGGGACGATCCACGAGGCGAACCCGATGCAGCGCTACGCCCGCGATGCCCGCGTCGCGACCGTCCACGCGCACTTCAACTACGAGACCTGCGCCGAGAACTACGGGCGAGCGCTGGCCGGGCGCCCGTTGTTCGGTCACTTCTCGGCGCTCGAGAAGAAGGCCGTGGCCTGATCGCCGCCGCGGCGTCGCCGGACGCCGCGGCCAGCGGAGGCTGATGCGCCCCGTGAGCCCGAAGCCATCTTCCGAGGTCGCCGCCGACGCCGCTCCGCCACGGATCGAGCGGGTCTTCGGCGGCCGGCCCCTGCCTCCCCACCTCCGGGGCGCCGTGATCGCGCTAGGGAATTTCGACGGGTTCCATCTCGGTCATCAGGCGGTCGCCGCCTGCGCGATCGAGCTGGCACGGACGCGCGGCGTGCCGGCGATCCTCGCCACCTTCGACCCGCATCCCAAGCGGTTGTTCAAGCCCGACGCCACCTCGTTCCGCCTCACCTCGCTCGATCAGCGGCAGCAGCTGTTCGTCGCCGGCGGCGTCGACGCGATGATGGTCTTCGAGTTCAACCGCGCGCTGGCGAACGTCACAGCGGAGGAGTTCGTCGGCGACTGGCTGCGCGATGCCGGCGGCGTCGTCACCGGAGCAAACTTTATCTTCGGGCAAGGCCGCGGCGGCGACGTCGGCCTCCTCGCCGGCCTAGCTCGCCGCCGTGGTCTGGCGCACGTCGCCGTTCCGGCGGTGACGCGCCAAGGGACGACCATCTCGTCGAGCCTTATTCGGGCCGCTATCCAGGCCGGTGACTGTGCGACGGCGGCGACCCTGCTGACGCGGCCTTATACGCTGTGCGGCGAGCTGAGGCTGGGCATCCGCATGGATCCCGGCCTGCCGCTTCTCGACGCCAGCATCCGGCTTGGCGACTACCTGCGGCCGCGGCGCGGAGTCTATGCCGTGCGCGCTCATCTACCGAATGGTCGGACGCTCGTCGGGTCGGCCTATCAGGAAAGCGGGGCGGACGAGGGCGGTGAGCAACTCCTCGAGCTTTTCCTGATCGATGTGGCGGAACGCGATCTGGGCCAACCGATCGCCGTCGAACTCGTCGCGCACCTCCATGACGCGCTTGAGACCTACGACACCCCCGAGCTGCGCAAGCGGATCGAACTCGACCGTAACCAAGCCCGCGAGCTCGTCGCTGCGTCAGCCTGAGCGCGTCGCCGTGGCACCGGGTTGGGCGCGGCTAACCGGCCGGAGCGGCGGCGCGCGCCTTCGGCGGCGCTGCGGAGCGGCGGCGCGCCGTGGGCTTGAACCCGTCGGCATAGCCGTAGGCCTGCAGAAACACGTCGACGGCCGCAGTAATCGCCGCGTCGTTCGCGGTGTCGGCACCGTAGAGGGCCTGTTCGAGAAAACCGGCCTCGATCAGCGCTTTGAAGTGCAGCGACGCCGCATTCGGACGACCGGGGGGGAGCGTCCCGCGCGCCATCAGGATCTCGAAGAACTTCGTCATCTTCGTCAGGGCGCGTTGCGGCCCCTGCTCGAAGAGGTGCTTGCCCAGGGGCGAGTTGAACCCTTCGGCGATGGCGGTGCGCGTGATCGCGAGGACCTCGTCGCCCAGGATGAAGTTCAGATAGGCGCGGGCGAAGTCGTTGAGCACCGCGCGCAGGTCGGCCGCGTCGGGGTCGAGCAGGTTCATGATCTGATCGCCCGGCCCCTCGCTTGCCGCCTTCATCGCGGTTTCGAACAGTTCCTCCTTCGACCGGAAATAGCCGTAGAGCGTACCTTTCGAGCCGCCGAGCTTGCGCGAGATCTCGGCCATGCTGGCGCGCTCGAAACCCATATTACGGAAGACGTCGAGCGCGACGTCGATGATGGCCTGGCGACGGTCTTCGGTCTTGACGCGCAATGCTTGGTCCCCGTTGGGCGAACAGCGCTGTACGTTTTTGCTGCGGCATGGGCAATGCGCGATTGCAGCCGCAATGCCGAATTGAGGGCCTGCGCTTTCGCCTTGACACGTCAAGCTGCGACCGAATAACACACCATACAGTACGGTTAAGACCTGCGGTAGCAGGCGATACGTCATCTGGGGAGAGGGTTATGCGCGCGAGTTTTTTGTGGTCGGCGGCGACGATTGCGGCGACCGGATGGACGTTGGCCGCGGCGGCGCAGACCACGCCGCCCGAGAGCGGCACCGCGGCGGCGACGACGAGTTCGGCCTCGGAACCGCAGACCGACACGGCGGGCACGCCTGCGGGTAACAACCAGCTCGGCGATATTGTGGTCACCGCGCAGCGCCGGTCGGAGAACCTGCAGCGGGCGGCGATCCCCGTCGACGTCGTGTCGGCGTCCGCCGTGCTCAAGGCCGGCATCACCGAGCCAACATCGCTCGGTACGCTGGTGCCGGCGCTGACGGCGGCGCCGAATGGCGGCGGCACGGTCAGCTATTTCGTCCGCGGCGTCGGCAACTTCGCCTCTAACCCGCTGTTCGATTCGGCGATCGCCTTCAACTATGACGGGGTCTACATCGGCCGCGAAACGGCAACGTCGGGCCTGTTCTACGATCTCGAGCGCATCGAGGTGCTAAAGGGGCCGCAGGGGACGCTATACGGTCGCAACGCCACCGGCGGGGCCATCAACGTCAATCCGGTGCATCCCAAGGCGGGCGAGCTGTCGGGCTATGCCACGGCGAGCTATGGCGACTACAACGCCGTCACCGCGGAAGGCGCGCTCAACCTGCCGCTCGGACCCCTGGGGGCGCTGCGCATCTCCGGCAACTACGCGCGCCACGACGGCTATCTGTCGGACAGCACGTCCGACGAGAAGCAGGGCGGCGTCCGCGTCCAAATGCTCGGCGAGCTGATGCCGTCGCTGACCGTCCGCGTCGCGGGCGACTACGAGCATATTGGCGGCCACGGCGTCGGCTCGAGCTATGTCAACGGCCTGCAGTTCAATCCGGCGGCCGGCGGCTTCGTCGTCGTGAACAGCGGCCTCGATCCCTCGGTCGGCCTCTACGATCCTGCCGCCCAGGCGTATCGCACGACGCTCGCCGCCGGCCCCGCCGGACGCA
The DNA here is from genome assembly GCA_903642255.1 of Sphingomonadaceae bacterium. GTDB lineage: Bacteria > Pseudomonadota > Alphaproteobacteria > Sphingomonadales > Sphingomonadaceae > Polymorphobacter_B. Next base: position 4,639 of record CAHJWP010000044.1, read on the forward strand.
AACTCGCCCCGCTCGACGCCCTGCCATACGTCGACAACAACATCTATGGGGCCAACGCCGAGATCGCCTACGACACGGGCACCGGCAAGCTAACCATCATCCCGGCGTGGCGCTATTCGACGGTCAACACCATCACCGCGGTCCCCGGGTTCATGGCGGGCCTGCAAACTAAGGACGAACAGTATAGTGTCGAGGTTCGGTTTGCCGGCAACCGCATCGGCGTCTTCGACTATACGCTTGGCGGCCTATACTACAACGAGACCAACCGCGACCATTTCGCCGTCGATCAGCAGGCGCTGGCGACCTTCCAGGACTTTGAGAACAGGACCGAATCCTATGCCGCCTTCGCGCGCGTGACCGCCCACGTCAGCGATGCCCTGCGGCTCGTCGGCGGGGTCCGCTATACGAAGGACAACAAGAGCTTCGACGGCACGTCGACGGGCCTTACCGTCGTCTGCGTCGTCCGCCTTGCCGGTGTCCCGACCTGCCCGAGCGCGCCGCTGCTGCCATTTACCTGGACCCCCGGGCAGCTTCCGCTGCCCGTGCCGCCGGTCAACGGGGCGGTGTCGCCGTTGCTGGGAACCGGCGCGATCCTGGTGCGGAACGGCAATACGGTCGATGCGACGCTCGACAAGGGTAAGGTCACCTACCGTGGCGCGGTCGAACTCGACGTCGGCCCCCGGTCGCTCGCCTATGCCAGTGTCGAAACCGGCTTCCGCGCCGGCGGTTTCTCGCTCGCGCAGGGCTACGAAACCTATCAGCCCGAAACGATCACGGCGTACACCGTGGGCAGCAAGAACCGCTTCCTCGACAACCGGCTCCAGCTGAACGTCGAGGGGTTCCTATGGAAGTACCGCAACCAGCAGCTGGCGCATATCGGGGTCGACCTCGCCGGCCAGAACGGCAACTTCACGCAGAACATCGGCCGGACGACGGTGTACGGGGTGGATGCGGAAAGTCGCCTGCTGGTCACGCCTACCACCGGGCTCAACGCCCAGGTGCAGTACCTGCACACGCGCTACGACTCGTTCAATTATCAGTTCCCCGTCACCGGCACGCCGCCGCTCACCGGTTGTGCCGTGACGCCGGTGGCCGGCAACCCGGCGGTACTCACCGTCGATTGCTCCGGCAAACCGGCGTTCAACTCGCCGACGTGGACCATCAACCTGGGGGCTGACCAGACGATCAAGCTCGGCCGCTACAAGCTGGTCGCCACCGTCGACACCCAGTATCGCTCGGGCCGTTTCGTCGGCTTCGAGTTCCAGCCAGCCGAGCGGCAGGGACCGACGTGGCAGACCAGCGTACAGGTCAGCTTCGCGCCCGACGGCGATCGCTGGTCGATCGCCGGGTTCGTCCGCAACATCGAGAACGACCGTTACCTGACTAACGTGCAGTATTTCCTGATCGGCAACGGTCTGTCGGCCGTGACGGCGCCTCCGCGGACCTATGGGATGCGGGGTAGCGTCAAGTTCTGACTGGTGCGGGCCCTTTGGAACAACAGGGAAAGCCATGACCAAGCAGCCGATGAACACATGGTACATGGCGGGATGGAACTACGAGGGCGCGGAGCAAGCTCGACCAACTACGGTTTGGAGGATGGTCTCACCAGCTGGAGCCCGCCTGTGTCGCACGATTTTGTCCGTAATTTGAGACGCCGCCGCCGAACTACACCCGCACCCCCCCGACGAATAGGATCTGCTTGATGCACCGACACGGCCGCTCCCCAGTCAACTTCGCCGCCGCATTATGGATGCCGAAGCGTGCGAACGACGATAATCACGGCGCAGCAGCGGGGATCGGCGCGGCAACCCACACTGTCGGCCGCCGCGACGGGTCGCGCGCGTGACGGCACCTGCTTACCATCTGCTCGGCGTGTCCGGCAGCCTCCGGGCGAATGGCTTTTCGACTGCGGTGCTCGCCGCACTGGCCGGCGCGGCGGCCGACCGCGCGACGTTCGAGTTTGCCGACATCGGCGCTGTGCCGCATTTCAACCAGGATCTTTACCGCGATCCCCTGCCCGAGCCGGTCGCTCACCTGCGTGCACAGGTCGAGCGCTGCGACGGTCTGGTCATTGCCTCGCCGGAATACAACCACGGCGTCCCGGGTACTCTGAAGAACGCGCTTGACTGGGTATCGCGGCCGCATAACGGATCACCACTCAAGGACAAGCCGGTACTGATCGTCACATCCTCGCCGGCATTCACCGGCGGCGTTCGCGCCCAGTACCAGATCCGTGAGACGGTGGTATCAGCCCTCGCCCGCCCGGTCAACACACCGGAAATCGTCATCGGTCTGGTGCACAGTAAGATCGTCGACGGACGGTTCAGCGATGCGGCGTCGATCGCCTTCGCTCTCGAGGGCTTAGCGACCATGTTCGGCGAAATAGACCGCGAACGGCGGACGGAAGCTTAGAGTCCACAGGTCCCGATCATGGTCAGAACCGGTAACCGGCGCGGACGTCGTAGGTCCGCGGCGACCGCAGGACGTTGAGCCGGTCGGCGGACAACGGAAGATAGGTCAGGTCGGCGTCCGCCCCGTAGATCGTCGTCTTGCCGAGGTTCTCGGTAATGATCGCATAGGCGGCCGGGCGCGGCGCGCCGTTCGGATGACGGCGAGGCACAGGCGTAGATCGGCCAGATCATCGCGCCGTCCGTGCCGCAGAAATGCAGGTCGGCACTGCGTTCATCCGACCTTGGCTGCAAGCGTCCCATGTGAGAGGAGGCCATGTCGCCGGCGCAGACCGGCGCGGGAGGACTGTCCGATGCGCACCATCCACCATCTGATCGGCGGCGCGGCGACGACGGGGGCGGGCGGGCGCCGAGCCGACGTGTTCGACCCCAACACTGGCCGCGTCCAGGCGCACGTCGTCCTCGCCGACCCGGCCGACGTCGATGCCGCGATCGCCGATGCGGCGCGGGCGCAGGTCGGCTGGGCCGCGACCAATCCGCAGCGGCGGGCGCGGGTAATGTTTGCGTTCAAGGCGCTCGTCGAGGCCGAGATCGACACCCTCGCCGAGATGCTGTCGGCCGAGCACGGCAAGGTGATCGCCGACAGCCGCGGCGACATCCAGCGCGGGCTCGAGGTCATCGAGTTCGCCTGCGGCATCCCCCACCTGCTCAAGGGCGAGTTCACCAGCGACGCCGGCCCGGGCATCGACGTCTATTCGATGCGCCAGCCACTCGGCGTCGTCGCCGGCATCACGCCGTTCAACTTCCCGGCGATGATCCCGATGTGGATGTTCGGCGTCGCCATCGCCTGCGGCAACGCCTTCATCCTCAAGCCCTCCGAGCGCGATCCGTCGCTGCCGGTGCGGCTGGGCGAGCTGATGCTCGAGGCGGGCTTGCCGGCGGGGGTTCTACAGGTCGTCCACGGCGACAAGGTCGCGGTCGACGCCATCCTTGATTCGCCGCTGATCCGGGCGGTCAGCTTCGTCGGTTCGAGCGACATCGCGCATTATGTCTACTCCCGCGGCACCGCGAACGGCAAGCGCATCCAGGCGATGGGCGGGGCGAAGAACCACGGTATCGTCCTGCCCGACGCCGACATGGACCAGACCGTTGCCGATCTCGTCGGTGCAGCGTTCGGCAGCGCCGGCGAGCGGTGCATGGCGCTGCCGGTGGTGGTGCCGGTCGGCAAGGCGACAGCCAACGAGCTGCGCGAACGCCTGCTCCCCGAGATCGCCAAGCTCCGCCTAGGCGTGTCGACCGACCCTGACGCGCATTACGGCCCGGTGGTCAGCGCGGCGCACCGCGACCGGATCGAGAGCTATATCGGCATGGGCGTCGCCGATGGGGCGGAACTCGTCGTCGACGGCCGCGGCTTCAGTCTGCAAGGGCACGAGGGCGGCTTCTTCGTTGGGCCGACGCTCTTCGATTACGTCACGCCGACGATGCAGTCGTACCAGGAGGAGATCTTCGGCCCCGTCCTGCAGATGGTCCGCGCCGAAAGTCTGGCCGAAGCGATCACGCTGCCGTCGCAGCACCAATACGGCAACGGCGTCGCCATCTTCACGCGCAATGGCCCCGCCGCGCGCGAGTTCGCCGCGACCGTTGACGTCGGCATGGTCGGGATCAACGTGCCGATCCCGGTGCCAGTCGCCTATCACAGCTTCGGCGGGTGGAAGCGCTCGGCTTTCGGCGACACCGGCATCCACGGCACCGAGGGGGTCAAGTTCTATACCAAGCTCAAGACCGTCACGCAGCGCTGGCCAGGGCTGGACGCCGGGGCCGCCGTGACCGACAGCAGCTTCGTCATCCCGACGATGAAGTGAGGCCATGCAGTTCGACCTGACCGACGACCAGCGCGAGATCGCCGAAGTCGCGCGCCGCTTCACGGCGAGCGAGATCACGCCCCATGCTGCGCACTGGGACGAACACCACGTCTTTCCGGTCGGCACGATCCGCGCTGCCGCCGCGCTCGGTTTTGGGGCCATCTACGTCAGCGAGGCGAGCGGCGGCATCGGGCTGGGCCGGATCGAGGCGGCGCTCATCATGGAGGCGATGGCCTATGGCTGTCCGTCGACCAGCGCGTTCATCTCGATCCACAACATGGCGAGCTGGATGATCGATGCGTTCGCCTCGGCCGAGCTGAAGGCGCGCTATCTGCCCGCGCTGGTGCCGATGGATCTCATCGCCAGCTACTGCCTGACCGAACCGGGCTCGGGGTCCGACGCGGCGGCGCTGCGCACCCGCGCGGTACATGACGGCGACGACTACATCGTCACCGGATCGAAGGCGTTTATCTCCGGCGGCGGGGCGAACGACGTCTATGTCACCATGGTCCGCACCGGGGTCGACGGGCCCAAGGGCATCTCGTGCCTCGTGATCGACAAGGATATGCCGGGCGTCAGCTTCGGCGCGCCCGAGCGCAAGCTCGGATGGCACTCGCAGCCAACGGCACAGGTCAACTTCGACGGCGTCCGCGTCCCCGTGGCGAACCGCGTCGGGGCGGAGGGGCAAGGCTTCGCCATCGCCATGCAGGGCCTCGACGGCGGGCGGCTGAACATCGGCGCGTGCAGCCTCGGCGGGGCCCAGCGCGCTTTGGACGAGGCGGTCGCCTATACCCGCGGCCGGTCGCAGTTTGGCCGCGCGATCGCCGACTTCCAGGCAACCCAGTTCAAGCTGGCCGACATGGAGACGGAACTGCAGGCGGCGCGCACCCTGCTCTACGCCGCCGCAGCGCAGGTCGAGGCCGGCGCGCCGACCAAGACCAAGTTCGCCGCAATGGCCAAGCGGCTGGCGACCGACACGGGGATGGCGGTCGTCGACCGCGCGCTCCAGCTCCATGGCGGCTACGGCTATCTGATGGACTACCCCGTCGAACGCCTGTTCCGCGACCTGCGCGTCCACCAGATCCTCGAGGGCACCAACGAGATCATGCGCGTGGTGATCGCCCGCGAGATGATGCGAGCGAGTAATTGAGGAGCCCGCCATGACCTATGACACCCTGCTGGTCGAGCGGCACGCGCGTGTCACGCTGATCCGGCTGAACCGGCCGCAGGCGCTGAACGCGCTCAACAGCCAGGTGCTCGCCGACCTGACGGCGGCGCTCGCCGCCTTCGACGCGGACGCCGGACAGGGGTGCGCGGTCATCACTGGCAGCGAGCGGGCGTTTGCCGCTGGGGCTGACATCAAGGAGATGGCGGAACAGAGCTTTGCCGCGATGTACGGCGGCGATTTCTTTGCCGGTTGGGACCGGGTGACGGCGACGCGCAAGCCGGTGATCGCCGCGGTTGCCGGCTTCGCGCTCGGCGGCGGATGCGAGCTGGCGATGATGTGCGATCTGATCGTCGCCGCCGACACCGCGAAGTTTGGTCAGCCAGAGATCAAGCTCGGCGTCACCCCGGGCATGGGCGGCAGCCAGCGCATGGCGCGGGCGATCGGCAAGGCCAAGACGATGGAGATGTGCCTGACCAGCCGGATGATGGGAGCGGCCGAAGCCGAGGCGGCGGGCCTCGTCGCGCGCGTCGTCCCGGCTGACGATCTCATTGACGAAGCGCTCAAGACCGCCGCGACGATCGCGGCGATGGCTCCGCTCGCGGCGATCGCGGTCAAGGAGATGGTCAACGCCGCGTTCGAGACCAGTCTGCACCAAGGCGTCGTCTTTGAGCGCCGCCTGTTTCACGGCCTGTTCGGCTCGGAGGATCAGAAGGAAGGCATGGACGCGTTCGTCGCCAAGCGTGCCGCCGTATGGACCGGCAAATGAGGATCGGCTTCATCGGCCTCGGCAACATGGGTGGCGGCATGGCCGCCAACCTGGTGAAGGCGGGCCATGACGTCGCCGCCTTCGACCTGTCGGCGGACGCGCTTGCCCGTGCCGCGGCCGCCGGCTGTACGTCCGCGGCATCGGCCGCGGCGGCCGTCGACGGTGCCGCGGCGGTGGTGACGATGCTACCGGCTGGCAACCATGTCGCGGCGGTCTACGGCGACGCGGTGTTTGCGGCGGCCGCAGCCGGCACCCTGCTGCTCGACTGCTCGACTATCGATGTCGCGACGGCCAAGGCGGTCGGCACCGATGCGGCGGCCCGCGGCCTCGCCATGGTCGACGCGCCGGTGTCGGGCGGCATAGCGGCGGCGAATGCGGGCACGCTGACGTTCATGGTCGGCGGCACCGCCGCGGCCTTCGCCCGGGCGCAGCCGATCCTCGGCGCGATGGGCAAGGCGGTGATCCACGCCGGCGCGGCCGGTGCGGGCCAAGCGGCGAAGATCTGCAACAACATGCTGCTTGGCGCGTCGATGGTCGCTACCGCCGAAGCCTTCGTGCTGGCGCAGAAGCTCGGCCTCGACGCGCAGACCTTCTTCGATATCAGCTCGCAGGCGAGCGGCCAGTGCTGGTCGATGACCAGCTACTGCCCGGTCCCCGGCCCGGTGCCGTCGGCCCCGTCCAACCGCGACTATGAGGGCGGGTTCGCCGCAGCGCTGATGCTCAAGGACTTGAAATTAGCCGTCGAAGCGGCGCATTCAGTTGACGCGTCCGTGCCGATGGGTGCGCAGGCCGAAGAACTCTACGCGTCGTTCGCCGCGCACGGCGGCGCAGCCAAGGACTTCTCCGCCGTGATCAAACTTCTCGACGGCAGCTGGCGGGCAGACTGAGCCGCCGCGGCGATCGCGTTTCACCGCGCGGGGTGCTCCCAATTCGGCTATGTTACGGCAATGCGCTGCATGGATCAGTTTCTACTCAACTCGCGGGCAAGGCGGTGGTCGGATGGCGAGCCGTTTCAATAATAAGCAGCGATGCGCCGCATGCGGCGATACCGGGCAGATCTGGCTGATCTGCGGGCGTGACCACGGAGCGGTTTCAACGCCCTGCGCCACATGCAACCGGGTGCCGGCTGGCGCGTGGAAGCGTTTTGCCATCGAGATGATGGTCGCGCTCGTGATCGTCGGCTGCGCTGTACTCGGCATGCGCCTTGTCTCTCCGTAACAGGCTGATAGGATGCTCCCCGGCAACGGACCGGACGGACGGACGGCCAAAAGCCGCCGCGCTGAGCCGTGCACCTTAATGATAGCCGTGCAGAGCATCGCCTAGAGCCGACCGGAGATCGTCGAGGTCCGGTTCGAAGTTGCGCCATTGTTCGAGACCGTCGCGGAAGATCGGCTGGCGGACCTGCTCGGAACTCGGCGTCCGGACGCTGCGGCGGGTCCGATGGAAGTCGACACAGGCCGGTTCGAAGGGCAGGCCGCAGTGCGCGAGGATGCGGCGGACGCTGCCCTCGAGATCGGCGACGACATCCTCGTGGTGGACCCGCAGGATTCGCCCCGGCAGCGCCGCGTCCCAGTGGCGCATCAGGTCGAGATAGGTCCGGTAGTAGCGGGCGATGGCCTCGACGCTATAGGCGAACTCCTGGCCTTGGGCGAACAGCTGCTTGAGGTTGCTGACGCAGCACGCCATCGGCTCGCGCCGCGCGTCGATGATCCGCGCGTTCGGCAGCATCAGGTGGATCAACCCGATGTGGCGGAAGTTGTTGGGCATCTTGTCGACGAAAAAGGGCCGGGCGGTGCGGTAGGCGCGGGTGTCGGCGAGGTAGGTCGCGCCCATTCGGGCGAAATCGGCCGCGGTCAGTTCGGCGAGCACGCCGGGATAGCGCGGGTGGTCGAGATCGGGCGCGCGGCCCTGCAGGTCGAGCACGGCGCGCTGGACGTCGGCAAGTTCCTGCGTCCCCTCGACCGCGCTGTGCGAGGCGAGAATCTGTTCGATCAGCGTCGACCCCGACCGCGGCAGCCCGACGACGAAGATCGGATCGGGCGCGGGATCGCCCCAGCCGGCGCGCGCGGCGAAGAACTCGCGGGTGCAGACCTGTCGCTGCAGCCGTGTGTTGGTCTCGATGATTTCCGGCCGGTAGCGGCTCGTCGCCGCCTTCAGCGCGTTGCCGCGGGCATAATGGCCCCAGGCGCGCGCGAAGTCGCCCGCGTCCTCGCGGGCCTTGCCGAGCGCGAACGATAGATGGACGCGGTTCTCGGTCGCGGTCGCCGGATCGGCTTCGGCCGCCGCCATCCGCGCGACCTCGTCGCCGGTGAAGCGGTAGGTCTTGAGGTTGGCGAGACTCCACCACGCATCGCCGAAATCGGGCCGGGTGGCCGCGGCGGCGCGGTAGGCGGCGACCGCTTCCGGGAGCTGGCCTTCGGTCTTGAGCGCGTGGCCGAGCCAGAGGTGGAGGTCGGGCGACGCCGGCTGCTCGGCGAGCAGGCCGCGGTAGAGGGCGATCGCTTCGGCGTGCTTGCCGAGCCCGACGGCGACCGTCGCCGCCAGCTCGCGGTACACTGGATTGCCGGGATCGTCGACCCGCAGCCGGGCGATCTCCGCGCGCGCCTCGCGGTACTTGTGGCGCCGGACCAGCGTCTGGGCATAGTCGAGCCGCGCCGGGACGTGGTCGGGGACGAGCGTCAGCACGGCGGCGAGCAGCAGTTCGGCGTCGTCGAGCACGTCCTGCGCCATGCCGATCCGGGCGAGCAGCCGCATCGCTTCGGGATGGTCGCCGTGGCGGATCAGGAAGGCGCGAACGATCTGCTCGGCGGGGGCGAGGTCGCCGTCGGCCAGCAGCGCCGTCGCGGTCACGACCTCCGGGGGCAGGCCGCCGAGCACCGTGACGTGGTGCGCCGCGGTCGCGGCATTGTCGCGGTCGTTGGCGATGCGGTACACGCCCTCGAGCATCCGCCAGCTCAGCGGCAGTGCCGGGTTGAGGTTGACCGCGCGGAGCAGCGCGGCGATCGCCGCGGGTGCGTCCTTGCGTGCCACATGGCACAGCCCGCGTTCCTCATGGAGGCGGCTGAAGCGCGGGCTGACCGCCTCGAGCCGGTCGAGCCGGCCGAGGGCCTCGTCGATCCGCCGCAGATGACGCAGGCTGGTCGCCGCTGCGAGCAGCAGGTCACGGTTGGCGGGATAGTCGGCGAGCCATCGCTCCGCCTCGGCCAGCGCCTGCGCGTGGTGCCCGGCCCCCTCGACCGCCCGCAGCCGCGCGATCGCGGCTTCGAGCGACGCGGGCGGGGCGGCG
>CAHJWP010000045.1 GCA_903642255.1 Sphingomonadaceae bacterium
CCGAGCCCGCGCGCCACCTCGGCGCAGGCGGGGCCCTCGACGAGCCCGTGGTAGCGCGCGGTCAGCTTGCCCTCGGGCTCGTCGTAGTCGCGGTACAGCCACGCCGCGACGACGCAGCCGAGGACGCGGTCGCCGAGGAATTCGAGCCGCTGGTAATGTCCCGCGCCGGGCACGCTGCTGTGGGTCAGCGCCCGGCGCAGCAGCGCGAGGTCGGCGAAGTCGTGGCCGAGGACGTCGCGCGCCCACGCGGCGAGGTCGGCGTCGCCCGTCAAAGCCGCGTCCCGATGCGGTCGAGGCGCAGGCCGCCGTCGCCGCTGGTCGAGAAGAAGACGACCTCGGCCCGGCCGACGAGGTTGGCGGCCGGCACCATGCCGACGCCGCCCTCGGCGATCGTCATCCGGCTGTCGGCACTGTCGTCGCGATTGTCGCCGGCGACGTAATAATGACCGGGGGGGACGGTGACGAGCGGGGTGTCGTCGCGCGGATCGCCGACCATCTGGTCGAGCACGGCATAGGTCCGGCCGTCGATCGTCTCGACATAGCGTGGGTAGCGGCACACATGGCCGGCGAGCGCCGTGCCGCCGACACATGCCGCCCCGGGGGCCGGCGCGACGGCGAAATCGGCGATGCGTATTTTGGGGACGAGGACGCCGTTGAGCTCGATCTGGCCGTGCGTCATCCGCACCCGGTCGCCGGGCAGGCCGATGACGCGCTTGATGAAATCGGTCCGGTTGTCGCGCGGGGTCTTGAACACGACGACGTCGCCGCGCCGCGGCGAGTGGCCGCCGATCCGGCCGCTTCCCCACGGCAGCGCGACCGGCGGCGAGTAACGGCCGAGGCCGTACGGCCATTTCGCGACGACCAGATAATCGCCGCCCTCGAGCGTCGGCAGCATCGATTCGGACGGGATGTTGAACGGCTCGAGCGCCACGGTGCGCAGGACGAGGGCGAGGACGACGGCGGTCGCGACTATGCGGACCACCGCCCTGACGCGCGCGAACTGCGCCGCCGCCAGCGCCCGGTGCGCGTCGCGCGCGGAGATAGGGGTGGTCGCCATCTCCGCCGCCCTTGGTCGCGCGGCGGGCGGGTGTCAACTTGACGGCGCTCGGCTACACAGAGCGGCGAATCGCCGGAGCCGCCCGCCGCATGACGTCTGTTCTCCTCGACGCGACCCCCGCCTGGGCGGCGCTGACCGCTGCCGCGGCCGGGGACATCGATCTCGCGGCGCTCGTCGCCGGCGAGCCGGGGCGACGCGCGGCACTGGTCCACGACCTCGCCGGCATCTATTTCGACTTCAGCAAGCTCGCCGCGTCGACCGGCACCGTCGCGCTGCTCGCCGACCTCGCCGCGGTCGCCGGGTTCGACCCCGCGCGCGCCGCGCTGTTCGGCGGCGCGGTGGTCAACCTGTCGGAGGACCGCGCCGCGACTCACCCCGCGGAGCGCGGCTCGGGCAGCCCGGTCGACGTCGCCGCCGCCGCGCCGGGTCAGGCGAAGCTGCGCGCCGTGGCGCAGGCGGTTCGCGCCGACGCAAGCATCGCCCATGTCGTCCACATCGGTATCGGCGGCTCGGCGCTCGGCCCGGCGCTGCTGCTCGACGCGCTGGGGGCGGGAGGAAGTGGACCGCAGGTCCATGTCGTCGCCAACATCGACGGCGTCGCGCTCGACCGGGTGCTGGCGCAGTGCGACCCGGCGCGAACGCGGCTGATCATCGTGTCGAAGACCTTCACGACGCTCGAGACGACGACCAACGCGGCGAGCGCGCTCGACTGGCTGGCGGCGGCCGGCGTCGCCGACCCGCGCGGCCGGTGCATCGCGGTGACCGCCGATCCGGAGAAAGCGGCGGCGTTCGGCATCGCAGACGCCAACATCCTGCCGTTCGCCGATACCGTCGGCGGGCGCTATTCCTTGTGGTCGGCAGTCGGCCTGCCGCTGGCGATCCGCTGCGGCGTGGCGGCGTTCGACGCGCTGCTCGCCGGCGCAGGCGTGATGGACGCGCACTTCCGGGATACGCCGTTCGCCGCCAACGTCCCGGCGCTGGCCGGCGCGCTCGACGTCTGGGCCGCGACTTTCCTGCGGAAAAGCACACGCAGCGTGTTCGCCTATGACGAGCGGCTGCGGCTGCTGCCGCCGTACCTCCAGCAGCTCGAGATGGAGAGCAACGGCAAGTCGGTGACGGCGTACGGCGAGCCGCTCGCCTATCCGACGGCGGCGATCACGTGGGGCGGCACGGGGACCGATGCGCAGCACGCGGTGTTCCAGCTGCTCCACCAGGGGACGCACTGCGATCCCGTCGAGTTCGTCGCGGTCCGCACGCCGGGCCATGCCCTCGCCGCGACCCACCATCGCCAGCTGCTCGGCAACGCGTTTGCACAGGGGGCGGCGCTGCTGAAGGGGCGGACCTTTGCCGAGGCGCTGGCGATCACCGGCGGCAACGACGCCTGCGCCCGCGCGCGGACCTTTCCCGGCAACCGGCCGTCGGCGACGATCCTGCTCGATCGCCTCGACCCGGCGACGCTCGGCGGCCTGCTGGCGTTCTACGAGCACCGGACCTTCACCGCGGCGACGCTGCTCGGCATCAACCCGTTCGACCAATGGGGGGTCGAGCTCGGCAAGGAGATGGCGAGCTCGCTCGACGCTGGCAGCAGCTTCGACGCGTCGACGACGGCGCTGATGGCGCGGGCGGGCCTGTGAGACGCTTGAGGTCGGCCGGCACCGGCTCGGCGACGCCATGACGATCATCGCCGACCGGATGACGGCTGCGATCGACGGCGAGTTCGTCGTCTTCCTGATCGGGATGCGGATCAACCATTGGCACCGCCCGTGGACGTGGCTGCCGGTCGCCCGCGCCATGCCGCGGATGCTCGCCGAGCTGAAGGCCGAGCCCGGTCTCGGCCTGCTCCACGCCAGCGCCCATTTCGGCGGCCGCAATCTGTTCACCATCCAGTACTGGCGGAGCTTCGCGCAGCTGCACGCCTATGCCCATGCGCCGGCGCGCGCGCACCGCCCGGCGTGGACGGCATTCAACCGGGCGATCGGCTCGGGCGATGACGTCGGCATCTGGCACGAGACCTACATCGTCGCCGCCGGCCAGTCGGAAAGCGTCTACAACAACATGCCGCCGTTCGGGCTGGCGCTGGCCGGCACGCTGGTCCCGGCGCGCGGTGGCCGCGCGTCGGCGAACGGGCGGCTGGGGCAGGGAAGCGATACGCCGGCGGGTTAGCCTTGGCGGACATTGCTGTCTTCACGCATCCCGCTCCAGCGACTGGGCAACGATTGTCCTGTCCGCGATCGCCAGCCGCCGGTCGCCGCTACGGTTCCGCCCGCACCCACGCCAGCCGGTTGAACACCCGTTCGCCGTCGATCGTCTGCGGGTCGCTGTCGAAGGTCAGCCGGTCGCCGGCCAGCGTGTACGTCCGCGCATAGGTCGTCCCGTTCTCCGCCGGCCACAGGCTTTCGGCGACGTGGTGGACGAGGCGGTGGTGCGCGGCGTCGACCTCGAAGCGGCCGTAATAGGCGTAGTAGCTGCGCAGCAGCGGCACCGCGCGTACCGGGTCGGCGGTCGCCGTGGCGCGGTCGGTCGCGGGGCGCGGGTGGCCGACGATCTGGACCGACACGCTGCCGTCGGCGGTGTAGACGAGCAGGCCGGTCGCCGGCCCCGGGCTGTCGACGAAGGCGAGCGGCCGGGTGCTGCCGTCGGGCCGCACCTGAACCGCGGCGACGAGGGTCCACGCGCCGACCAGCGGCGTGCGGTCGGCGTTGCCCGCGGCGGCGGCGATGACGGCCGCGGCGATCAACGGCAGCATCGGGCGTTCAGTCGGTCAGCGCGGCGTAGACCAGCGTCCGCAGCTCGCGCCGCACCGGGTAGGTCGAGCTCGGCAGCAGCTGGGTCATGAAGACACAGGTCAGCTGCTCGACCGGATCGATCCAGAAGAAGGTGCTCGCCGCGCCGCCCCAGAAATATTCGCCCTTCGAGCCCGGCATCAGCGTCTTCGCCGGGTCGGTCGTCACCGCGAAGCCGAGGCCGAAGCCGACCCCGTCGTACGCCGCCTCGCTGAACAGCGACCGCGACAAAGCGGGCAGGTCGACCCCGCCGGGCAGATGGTTCGCCGCCATCAGCGCGAGCGTCTTGCGGCCGATCAGCGTCGTGCCGTCCGCCGTCCGCCCGGTCAGCATCGCCTGGGCGAACTTGACGTAGTCGGCGGTCGTCGACACCAGCCCGCCGCCACCCGAGACGAACGCCGGCGACCGGGTGAACTCGCTCGTCGCCGGATCGTCCTGCAGCACGAGATGGCCGTCGGCCGCCGGCGTGTAGCAGGCGGCGAGGCGGTGCGCCTGGCCGTCGCGGACCGCGAAGCCGGTGTCGGCCATGCCGAGCGGGTCGAGGACGCGGCGCTGGAGGAAGCTCTCGAACGGCTCGCCGGCGATGCGGCCGACGAGATAGCCGATCACGTCGGTCGCCACCGAATAATTCCACGCGGTGCCCGGCGAGAACTCGAGCGGCAGGGTGGCGAGGTCGGCGATGAAGCTGTCGAGGTCGCCGGCCTTCTCGATCTCGCCGATCTTGAGGCTGCGATAGGCGGCATCGACGTTGGTCCGGTTCTGGAAGCCGTAGGTCAGGCCGGCGGTGTGGCGCAGCAGGTCGACGATGCGCATCGGCGCGGCGGTCGGCGTGGTGGCGAAGCCGGTGGTCCGCGTCCCGGCGGCGTAGACGCCGAGCCCCTTCCACGCCGGGATGTAGCGATGCACCGGATCGTCGAGCGCGACGCGACCTTCCTCGACGAGCATCATGAAGGCGAGGCTCGTCAGCGGCTTGGTCATCGAATAGATGCGGAAGATCGTGTCGTCGGCGATTGGCGTGCCCCGCTCGCGGTCGGCCAGCCCGAGGCGCGTGGCATAGGCCGCCTCGCCGTGGCGGTGGACGGCGATCTGCGCGCCGACCAGTCTGCCGGGCGCGATGTAGCGCTCGTCGAGGAAGGCCGCGATGCGGTCGAGGCGCCCCGCGTCGAAGCCCGTCACAGCCCGTGCCTCACAGGGTCGGCTGGTCGAAGCGGCGCGGGTAGATTTCGCCGTGGAGCTTGAGGATCGCCGAACTGCCGGTCGTCGTGCACCAGCCGGGCACGACCGCATGGACGACGCACGCCCCGGCCGCCGCGGCAAGCCGCCCGGCGGTGGTCAGCGACGCGCGCATATGCTCGAAATACGTCTCGCCGACGGTCCGCGGATGGTCGAGCAGCAGGCGGTGGATCATCGGTCGGGCCTTCGGTTGCCTGCCGACCCTTATTACGGTTTCGCGCCGGCAAGACAACGGCTACACCGCCCGGCGCGGGCGATTAGCTCAGTTGGTAGAGCGCCTCCTTTACACGGAGGATGTCGGCGGTTCGAGCCCGTCATCGCCCACCATGCCCGACTGTTGCCGCGGTGCAACATGGCGGCCAAGAAGCCGAGCGCCGGCAAAATCGCCGCTCGAAAAGCACGCCGAACTGTCACATTCCTCCGCCAGAACGCGGGGAACGAGTCGGGCGGCAGGGGCCGGCCGAGGGGTGTTCGGGGAGCGGGGCGACATGCGGTATCTGTGGACGAGTGCGTCGATTGCGGCGCTGACGGTGGCTGCGCTGGCGACGCCGGCGGCGGTCAGCGCGCAGGAGACGACGGCGATCATCCGCGGCACCGTCGTCGCGGCCGGTGCCCCCGTCGCCAATGCCCAGATCACCATCACCAATGTGCCGTCAGGCACCGTGTCGCGCGCCGTCACCGACACGGCGGGCGTGTTCAACGCGTCGGGCCTGCGCGGCGGCGGGCCGTACACCGTCGCGGTCGCCAGTACGTCGGGCAACACGACGGTCACCGACGTCTTCCTCGCCGTCGGCTCGCCCTACGACCTGCCGATCGACGTCGCCGGCGCGCAGACCGCCGACATCGTCGTCACCGCCTCGTCGATCAAGAAGTCGGGCACCACGTCGGACGGGCCGCAGACGGTGCTGACCCAGACCGACATCTCGAAGGTCGCCTCGGTCAACCGCGACATCCGCGACATCGAGCGCCGCTCGCCGTTCGCCACCATCGACCTGTCGAACAGCCGCGCCGTGTCGTTCGCCGGCGTCAACCCGCGCTTCAACCGCTTCACGATCGACGGCGTCCAGGTCGGCGACACCTTCGGCCTCAACCCCGACGCGAGTCCGACGCGCCGCGGGCCGGTGCCGTTCGACGCGATCGGCCAGGTGTCGCTGTCGGTCGCGCCGTTCGACATCCGCCAGTCGAACTTCCAGGGCGGCGTCATCGACGTCACGCTCGCGCCCGGCACCAACGACTATCACGTCAGCGGCTTCTATTCCGAATCGACCAGCGGGCTGCAGGGCCACCGCATCGGCGCGACGACGGTCCCCGACATCGGCTACAACAGCAAGACGTACGGCGCGACGGTATCGGGGCCGATCGTCAAGGACCGCGTCTTCTTCAGCGGCAGCTACGAGCGCAACACCGATCCGCGGCCGCTGTCGCCCGGCGACATTACCGCCATCCCCAACCTCGCGCCCGCGACGCTCGCGCAGATCCAGCAGGTCGCCAGCAGCGTCTACAACTACAAGACCGGCGACATCCTGCCGATCACCAACAACATCGACGAGAAGTTCACCATCAAGCTGAACGTCAACCTGTCCGATCGGCAGAAGCTGTCGTTCTCGTACATCAATTCCTACGACGCGACCGACAGCCTCGTGAACAGCGGGGTCACGGCGAGCGGCAACAACACCAGCGCGCCGACGTCGACGCTGGGGCCGGGCATCAGCCTCGCGTCGAACGACTACAAGCTGACCGAGCTGCTCCGCACCGGCATCATCCAGCTCAACTCGGACTGGACCGACCGCTTCTCGACCGAACTCCACGCGGTCTACAAGGTCTACACCCGCGGGCAGGACCCCGAGCTCGGCCGCGGCTTCGCGCAGTTCAAGGTCTGCGCCGTGCCGACCAGCGTCAACAGCGGCAGCGACACCAACATCACCTGCGGCGTCGGCAACCCGGTCGTTTATTTCGGCCCCGACATCAGCCGGCAGACCAATTCGCTGGTCACCGACACCTACGACTTCGCCGGCCTCGCGCGCTTCCAGGCGGGCAACCATGCGTTCAAGGCGCTGCTCCAGTACGTCGAGAACCGGACCAACGACGGCTTCCTCCAGTACAGCGCCGGTGCCTATTACTTCGACTCGATCCAGGACCTGCAGAACCGTACGGCGAGCCAGTTCGATTACCAGAACGCGCTGACCCTCGACCCGAGCATCACCAACGCCAACTTCCGCTACGGCGTCTATACCGCCGGCCTGCAGGACGATTGGACGATCAGCCCGACGCTGCGCGTCACGGCCGGCATCCGCGCCGACCTGTACGACAACTATACGCAGATTCTGGTCAACCAGAACTTCATCAACCGCAACGGCTTCCCCAACACCAACAGCTTCGACGGGCTATACGCGATCCAGCCGCGGCTGAGCTTCGACTATAAAGGCGTGAAGAACCTCGACGTGCGCGGCGGCGCGGGCATCTTCGCCGGCGGTACGCCCGACATCTATTTCTCCAACTCCTACGGCAACACCGGCGTCGTCCAGAACCGCATCCAGGCGGTCGTCCGGTCGACGGTGGTGGGTGGCCAGACGGCGACGTGCACCGCGCCGTACAACACGCCGGCGACCGCCGCGGTCTGCACCGCGGCGTTGAACGGCGTCACCGGAACGACCATCCCGGGCGCCGTCAACTCGTACCTGACAACCAACACGTCGTCGCTGCTGACCTCGCCGACCGCCTCGGTGGCGCCGAACTTCCGCCTGCCGACCTACAAGCGCCTGACGCTGTCGGCCGATTACAAGATCTTCGGCATCAACTTCGGGGCCGACTATCTCTATTCGAAAACGATCGAATCGGTCGCCTTCACCGACCTGCGCTCGGTCCAGATCGGCACGCTGCCCGACGGCCGGCCGCGCTACAACTTCCGCCCGACGCCGGGCGCCGTCGGCCAGACGACCGACACCAACACCGACATCCAGATCGAGAACACGCCGCTCGGCCGCAGCCATATCGCCGTCGTCCGCTTCGACAAGGAATTCGACTGGGGCCTGTCGCTGTCGGGCAGCTACACCTACGAAGACGTCAAGGACGTGTCGAACGCGACGTCGTCGGTCGCCTCGTCGCTGTACAACGCTCAGGCGGTGGCCGATCCGAACAACGCCGCCTACGGCACGTCGAGCGACGAGACCAAGTGGCAGTTCAAGTACAACGTCGGCTACGACCACGCCTTCTTCCGCGACTATCGCACGGTCATCCAGCTGTTCGGCGAGACCCGCGCCGGCCGGCCGTACAGCTTCACGATGAACGATCCCTCGGGGACGCGGAGCACGGTGTTCGGCACGACCGGTACCTCGAACCATTATCTGCTCTACGTGCCGACCGGACCGAACGATCCGAAGGTCAGCTACGACTCGGTCGCGTCGCAGACCGCGCTCGACAGCCTGATCAATTCGACGGCGCTCAACAAATTCCGCGGCCAGATCGCAGCGAAGAACATCGCTCGGTCGCGCGCCAACACCAAGATCGACCTCCACGTCGAACAGGAGATTCCGACCTTCGTCGGCCGTTCGCGGATCACCCTGTTCGGCGACATCGAGAACCTGCCGAACCTGATCAACCATAATTGGGGTGGCCTCTACCAGGTCGGCTTCCCGCAGATCGCAACCGCGGTGACGGTCCAGTGCCTCGCGGTGGCGACGGCGACGGGTACGCCGGGCGTCGCCAACACCTCGCCGACCCAGACCTGCGCGCAATACCGCTATTCGGCGGTGCAGAGCCCGACCGAGCTCGTCAATGCCGCGGTGTCGCTCTACACGATCCGCGTCGGCGCACGGTTCAAGTTCTAGGCCGACGCGGCGGGAGCGACGCCGAACTTCGCTTCCTCAGCAAAGTTCGGCTTTGCGCCCGACTCGCGGGAGCGCCGGCCGGCGGGGACGGCGGCGAACTGCCGCCGAGCCCGTGTGACGAAGCGGCGGGCTTGCCCGTCGCCGCCCGACGCGCGCGCGACACCCGCAGACAGCTGCCCCGCGCGTGACCCGTCGTCGACGCGGCGCGGTCTGGGGCTGATGCACCTGTGATGCGGGCGCGGTCCGCGGGATGTCCGCGGGCGGTGCAATGAAATCAACGGTCTACCGGCACCCCGGGGAGCAGCTTCGACGCCCGGATCGTCAGCGAGGTGCGGACGTGCTCGACGTTCGGCGCGGCGGTCAGTTCGCGCGTCAGGAAGCGCTGGAACTCCTGCAGGTCGCGGGCTACCACCTTGAGAATGAAGTCGATTTCGCCGTTCAGCATGTGACATTCGCGCACCTCGGGCAGCGTCGCGAGATGCTCCTCGAAGGCGCGCAGGTCGTCCTCGGCCTGGCTCTTCAGGCTGACCATGGCGAACACCGTGATGCCGTAACCCATTGATTCCGGGTCCAGATCGGCATGATAGCCGCGAATCACCCCCGCCTCCTCAAGCGCCCGCACCCGGCGCAGACACGGCGGCGCGGTCAGCCCGGCGCGCTCGGCAAGCTCGACGTTGGTGATCCGCCCCTCGGCCTGCAGTTGCGCCAGGATCACCCGGTCGATCGGGTCGAGCTGAAGGCGCGAACGGTGCATGGCGCAATCAATGCAGCGGGATAGCCTGGATTACTATCGGAATATGTCGCCTTCCCGCAATTAGTTGCGCTCCGGTGGGGGACGCCTAAATAGCGGTAATGGCTGATATAAACACCAAAGTCCTCGTCCTCGGCTCCGGCCCGGCCGGCTACACCGCGGCGATCTACGCCGCCCGGGCCGCCCTGGCACCGGTCCTGATCGAGGGGCTGCAGCCCGGCGGACAGCTGACGATCACCACCGATGTCGAGAATTGGCCGGGCGATGTCAGTGTGTTAGGCCCCGACCTGATGGTCCGCATGGCGGAACAGGCCCGCCATGTCGGCGTCGACATCATCGCCGACATCGTCACCGCGGTCGATCTGTCGGCGCGGCCGTTCGTCGTCACGCTCGACAGCGGGACCCGGTACATCGCCGATACCCTCGTCATCGCTACAGGCGCGCAGGCGCGCTGGCTCGGCCTTGATTCGGAGACGCGGTTCCGCGGCTTCGGCGTCTCGGCCTGCGCGACGTGCGACGGATTCTTCTTCCGGAACAAGGTAGTAGCCGTCGTCGGCGGCGGCAACACGGCGGTCGAAGAGGCGCTGTTCCTGACCAACTTCGCCGCCAAGGTCTACTTGATCCACCGCCGCGATCGCCTGCGCGCCGACCGGACCAACCAGGCGCGCCTGTTCGCCAACCCGAAGATCGAGATGATCTGGAACGCCGAGGTCGGCGCGGTCGAGGGGACCGACATGCCGCTCGGCGTCACCGGCCTCGACCTGATCGACGCCAGCTCGGGCAAACTCCGCAGCCTCGCCGTCGACGGCCTGTTCGTCGCCATCGGCCACGTGCCCGCGACGGCGCTGTTCGCCGGTCAGCTGACGATGGACGACGAGGGGTACATCGTCACCGCGCCCGACTCGACGGCGACCTCCATTCCCGGGGTGTTCGCCGCCGGTGACGTCCGCGACAAGGTGTTCCGCCAGGCGGTGACCGCTGCCGGCATGGGGTGCATGGCGGCGCTCGAGGCCGAGCGCTTCCTCGCCCACGAGGGCCTTGCCGAGCCGAGCGAACGACAGTTCGCAGCCTGATGACGGCGGCGTGCGCGACGAGCTTGCGACCCGTGGCCCCGATGCGCTACCCGGCAGCGACGCCGGGGCCTGTAGCTCAATGGTAGAGCCGGCCGCTCATAACGGCTTGGTTGGGGGTTCGAATCCCTCCGGGCCCACCGGCGGCCCCGACGAGCTGGCCGCCTTGATCGTGCCGATCGCGACCGGCGACGCGCGGCCGGCGACACGGCTGAAGCGCTGGCGGCACGTCCTCGTCACCGCCGCGGGTTTCGTCATCGCCGTGCTGGCGGTGACCGCGCTCCGGCGCATGGCGCACGAGGTGACGCTCGCCCACCTCGCTGCCGCGGTCGCGGCGATCCCCCTGCCGACGCTGGTGCTGGCCGCGGCGCTGACCGCGCTGAGCTACATCATCCTGACCGGCTACGACGCGCTGGCGCTCGCGCATCTCGGCTACCGGCTGCCATTCGGCACGATCGCGACGGCGTCGTTCACCAGCTTCACCATGAGCCACACGCTCGGCATGACCGCGCTGACCGGTGGCTCGGTCCGCTACCGGCTGTATACGCGGGCGGGGGTCAGGCCGGGCGACGTCGTCCTGATCGTCGCCTTGTGCGGCTGGACCTTCTGGCTCGGCATCGTGCTCGCCGCCGGGATCGGTCTGGTGATCGCACCCGGGGTGGCGGCCGTCGCCCGCTTCCTGCCGCCGGCGCTCGACCGGGGGGCCGGGTTCCTGCTGCTCGGCGGGGCGGCCGGCTATCTGCTGTTCGTCAGCCTGTACCGCCGTGAGCTGCGGCTGTTCGGGCTGCGGATGATGCCGCCGGGCGTGCGGCTGACGCTGGCGCAGCTGGTCGTCGGCGGCCTTGACCTGCTCGCGGCGGCGGCCGCGCTGTACGTGCTGCTGCCGGCGGCCGGGCTGCCGTCGTTCACCATCGTCGTCATCGTCTATGCCGTGGCGATGATCGCCGGGGCGCTCAGCCATGCGCCGGGCGGGCTCGGGGTGTTCGAAACGGTCGTCGTGCTGATGCTGCCGCACGTCGCGCCCGGCGGGGTGCTGGCGGCGCTGCTGCTGTTCCGCCTGCTGTACACGCTGCTGCCGTTCGTCGCCGGGGCGCTGCTGCTGGTGCGGACCGAACTCGTCGCGCTCAGGCAGCGGCGCGCCGCGCGAGCAGTCGCGTCGCCCTGAGCCGCCAGCCGTCGGCGATGCCGTCGAGGGCGGCGATGGCGGCCAGTGTCTCGTCGGCGATCATCGCGCCGGTAATCACGGAATAGAAGCGCGCGATCGTCCAGTCGGGACTGGGCCGGTCGATACAGGTCAGCGCATCGCCGCCGCCGATCGTGCCGGCTTCGAGGACCCGGTAGTACCAGCCGCTGATGCCGACGTCGGCGAACAGGCGCGGCATGGCGGGATCGGCAAAGGCGAGGCCGAGCTTGAAACACGGCGTACGGGGCTCGGAGACCTGCAGCAGGGCGGTGCCGAGGCGGACGCGGTCGCCGATCGCGACATCGGCGTCGCCCCAGCCGACAACCGTCAGGTTCTCGCCCATCGCGCCGGGCACGAGGCGCGCGGCGTGACGCGGCGTGGCGGCGCGCCATGCATCATAGGCTGCGGCGGGATAGGCGTAGACCGCCTTGTCGGGCGCACCGTGAACCCGACGGTCGGCTTGGGCGTCGCCGGCGAGCCCATTTGCATCGACCGCGACACGTCCGACGACCGGATGTTTGACGAAGCCACTCGGCACGCGCCGGGGGCCGAGCGGGGCGATCCCGCCGACGCGGACTTCCGTCACGCGCGCAGGGCTTGCATTCATCGCCCGCTGCCGCGATCTTGCGGATCCCTGCCAACGGCTTGAAAGGAGGTGATCCAGTGTCTCATTGTCTCGCGTCGCGGACCTTCGTCGTGACCTGCGTCACTGAGGTGACCCCGGCCTGACCCGGTCCTGCACCGGCAATGGGGGCCGTCCGGCGCGATCCGGGCGGCCCTTTGTCGTGAAAGGCCAGTCGATCACCGCGCCGGCATAGAGCGCCCACCAGACGATGACCGGCTGGAACAGCAGCCGCGGCGCATGATAGCCCCAGCCGAGTCGCGTGCCGCCGATGGCGACGCCGGCGAGCGCATGGTGAACGTTCGCCGGAAAGACGCACACCGCGTACAGCGCCAGCATCACGCCGGCCCACCAGCGGAAGCGGGTCGTTGCGAGGCCGATCGCGCCGGCGAGTTCGCAGATGCCCGTCGCCGCAACAACCAGCACCGGCTGCGGCACCCACGAGGGCACGATGGCGAGAAACCCGCCCGGTGACGCGAGGTGCGCAACGCCGGCGATCAGGTAGACCGCGACCAGCAGGCCGCGCGCGATCCAGCGCCCGGGTGCCGACGGTCGTGCTGCTCCTACCGGCGTCGTCGCTCCCGGCAACGCCGATGTCATCGTTTAGTGCTTCGCCGGCTCGGCTGCCGACTTGCGCGGCGCGCGGGTCTTGGCCGGCTTGGCAGGTGGAGCGACCTCGACCGGCGGCCGCTTGTTGCCGAGGCCGATGCGGATAGCGAGACTACGGCGACGCTCGGCATAGGTCGGCGCGACCATCGGATAGTCTGCAGGCAGACCCCATTTCGCCCGATAGGCGTCCGGTGTCAGCCCGTAACTTGTCATCAGATGGCGCTTGAGCATCTTGAGCTTCTTGCCGTCCTCGAGGCAGACAATATAGTCGGGCTTGATCGAGGCGCGGATCGAAACAGCCGGCTCCTGTTGCACTTTCTCCGGGACGGCTTTGCTGCCGAGGCCGGACAAGGCGGCATAGACATTGCCGATCAGCCCCGGCAGGTCGGAAACGGCAACCGAATTGTTCGATACATGCGAACTGACGATGTCGGCGGTGAGCGAAAGCAGTTCGGTGTTGTCGTGTACGTTGTCCATTCCAGTTCCCTTTTGCAGAGCGACAGCCGGTTGAAATCTATTCGTCATATGTCGAATAGGGAGCGCCTATTGAACGGCGCACGACCTGTCCATGTAAAACTTCACCGATGGCTGCCCTGATGCACAGAATCACAGTTAAGGTCGCGTCGACAATCGGTGATTGCGCAACAACGGGGCTCTGCTATGCCGCGTCCTGCGCCTGCCCATGCGGTCGCATCAAGGTCGGGGAGTGGCGCAGCCTGGTAGCGCATCTGGTTTGGGACCAGAGGGTCGCAGGTTCGAATCCTGTCTCCCCGACCATC
>CAHJWP010000046.1 GCA_903642255.1 Sphingomonadaceae bacterium
GCCGCCGCGGCCGCCGCCGAGTCGGCCGCCGCCGCGCCCGCCAAGGCCTGAGGTCGACGGGCCGGCGAGGGTGCAGATCTTCGCCGGCCTCGGCAACCCGGGTGCGGCCCACGCCGGGCAGCGCCACAATATCGGCTTCATGGCGGTCGACGCGATCGCCGCACGCTGGCGCTTCGACCCGTGGCGGACGCGGTTTCAGGGCGTCGTCGCGGAAGGGCAGATCGGCGACGCGAAGGTGCTGCTGCTCAAGCCCGCGACGTTCATGAACGACAGCGGGCGCAGCGTCGGCGAGGCGATGCGCTTCCACAAGCTCGGGACCGACGCGCTGACCGTGTTCTACGACGAACTCGACCTCGTGCCCTTCAAGGTCCGGGTCAAGCGCGGCGGGGGGGCGGCCGGTCACAACGGTATCCGCTCGATCGACGCGCATTCGGCGGGGTTCGGCGGGATCGACTACCGGCGGGTGCGGCTGGGGATCGGCCATCCGGGGCATAAGGACCGGGTGCTCGGCTATGTGCTCGGCAACTTCGCCAAGGCGGAGCTTGAGCCGCTGGGCGCGATGCTCGACGCGGTGGCGGCGGAGGCAGAGTGGCTGGTCAAGGGCGACGACGTGCGATTCGCCAACGACGTGGCGCTGCGGTTTGGATCGACATCCGGGGAGACGAAATGAATCTCTTTGGGCTGGGCAAGAAGCCAGTGTCGGCTGAGCTTGCGGGTCGAAACCTGACGGCGCTGATGATCGACGCTGATGATTGCTGGCGAGACGTATGCGCGTTGCGCGCCTACAAGACGACAGGGCCTATAGCGACGTGCGAGGTAGCATTTGCACGGGCTGCACTCACCAAGTGGTTATTGTGCGACGGTATCCCAGAGCCGATCGCAGACCGCGCTTCGCGTGCGGCGGATAATCTAATTTTGGAATCCTTCTCTGGCGAGGATACGGATGAGACCCTGAAATTCTACGACAAGGCTCTAAGTTCAGCGGCACCAGAGCGCGTCGCCATGTATAGCCGGATGCCTTGGTATCACGCGGACCTTGCATCGCGGCTTGGAGTCGAACTCGGCGTGCCCGGCATCCCGTCAGTTGAGGCCGTCTTCATCTTCGAGCAGGTCGACGTACGCGTAAGACGCCTTACGTCTAAAATGAAATTGATCTAATTCTTCTATACTGGAAAGTTACATGGGTTTCCGCTGCGGCATCGTCGGCCTTCCCAACGTCGGCAAGTCGACGCTGTTCAACGCGCTGACGCAGACCGCGGCGGCGGCGGCAGCGAACTATCCGTTCTGCACGATCGAGCCGAACGTCGGCAACGTGCCGGTGCCGGACGCGCGCCTCGACACGATCGCGGCGATCGCCAGGTCGGCGAAGATCATCGAGACGCAACTGGGCTTCACCGACATCGCCGGGCTGGTCCGCGGCGCGTCGAAGGGCGAGGGGCTCGGCAACCAGTTCCTCGGCAACATCCGCGAGACCGACGCGATCGTCCACGTCCTGCGCTGCTTCGTCGACGACGATGTCACCCACGTCGAGGGCCGCATCGATCCGCAAGCCGACGCCGAGACGGTCGAGACCGAGCTGATGCTGAGCGACCTCGAGAGCCTCGAGAAGCGCGTCCCGGCGTTCGTCAAGAAGGCGGCGCAGGGCGACAAGGAGGCGAAGGTCGCCGCATCGGTACTGGGCCAGGCGCTCGACCTGCTGCGCGAGGGCAAGCCGGCGCGGCTGGCGGTGCCGAAGGACGAGGACGAGGCGCGGGTACTGGGTCAGGCCCAGCTGCTCACCGCCAAGCCGGTGCTCTACGTCTGCAACGTCGACGAGGCGAGCGCGGCGACCGGCAACGCGCAGTCGGCGGCGGTCACGGCGATGGCGGCGGCGAGCGGCGCGGGCGCGGTGGTCATCTCGGCCGCCATCGAGAGCGAGATCGCCCAGATGGACCCCGCCGACCGGCCCGATTTCCTGAGCGAACTCGGCTTGACCGAGACCGGCCTCGCCCGCGTCGTCCGCGCCGGCTACGACCTGCTGCATCTCCGCACCTACTTCACCGCCGGGCCGAAGGAGACGCGGGCGTGGACCATCCCCGTCGGCACTAAGGCCCCGCAGGCCGCCGGCGTCATCCACGGCGACTTCGAACGTGGCTTCATCCGCGCCGAGACGATCGCCTACGACGACTACGTGCGGCTGGGCGGCGAGGCGGGCGCGCGCGACGCGGGTAAGCTGCGGAGCGAGGGCAAGGAATATGTCGTGGCGGACGGGGATATCATGAATTTTCGCTTCAACGTGTAGCGCGGCCGGGCGCAGCGAGCACGCCGCAGGCGCGCGGAGCAGCGCACGGACTAGCGCGAACGCGGCCGGCGGGTCGGCGGATTATTCCCGCCGACCCATCCGCCGGCGCGGCTTTGCCGCGACGCTTCCGCCGCCCCTCTCCCGGCCGCGGCTGCGCCGCGTCTCTCGACCTCTCCTCGGCGGTGAGAGGCGGCCTACTCCCCCGCGAACTCCACCAGCGTCGCCACGTCGACCCCCGCCGCACGCAGCCGGTCGGCCCCGCCGAGATCGGGCAGGTCGATGACGAACGCCGCCGCGGTCACCGTCGCGCCACCGGCGCGCAGCAGCTGGACCGCGGCGAGCGCCGTGCCGCCGGTGGCGATCAGGTCGTCGACGAGCAGCACGCGCGCCCCCGCCGGCACGCAGTCGGCGTGGATCTCCACCCGGTCCTCGCCATATTCGAGCGCGTAGTTGACGCCGAGCACGGTGCCGGGAAGCTTATTCGCCTTGCGGACGAGGATCAGCCCCTTCGCCAGCTTCGCCGCCAGCGCCGCACCGAAGACGAAGCCGCGCGCCTCGATCCCGGCGATCAGGTCGAACCCGGTGCCGACCGCGGCCGCGAGCCGGTCGACCGTCGTCGCGAAGCCCGGCCCGTCGAGCAGCAGCGTGGTGATATCGCGGAACTGGATGCCGGCATGCGGATAATCGGGGACGGTGCGGATGAGCGCGGCGAGGTCGTCGTTCATGGCAGTGTGTTCCTCACACCAAAAACCCGCTCATGCTGACCTTGTCGAAGCACGCCGACAGTTTCGCGTGTGCTTCGACAAGCTCGGCATGAGCGGGTTTGGGATAGCTGCGCCGGAGGACGCGGCAGGCGCTCCCTCACTCCGCCGGCAGCATCTCCGGCTTGCGGCGCTTCAGGTCGGCCCAGACGCGCTGGTAGCTGAGATAGCCGAGGATCGTCAGGATGACGAGGAACGCGACCACCCCGATCCCCGTCCGGCGCCGGGCCTCGAGCGTCGGCTCGGCGGTCCACGTCAGGAAGGCGGCGACGTCCTTCGCGTTCTGCTGCACCGTCGACTTGGTCCCGTCGGCATAGGTCACCTGCCCGTCGGCCGACAGCGGCGGCGGCATGGCGATGTTCAAGGACCGGAAATACGGGTTGTAGTACAGCCCGTCGGGCACCTTCCAGTCGGCCGGCACCGGCTTGCCGAACCCGGTCAGCAGCGAGAAGACGTAGCGCGGCCCGTCCTCGCGCGCCTTGGTGATCAGCGACAGGTCGGGCGGCAGGGCGTTGTTGTTCGCCGCGCGCGCCGCCGCCTCGTTGGCATACGGCCCCGGGATCTTGTCGGCCGGGATGCCCTTGCGGGTGTTCGGCTCGCCGGTCTTGTCGTCGATCGACGCGACGTCCGACTGCTTGGCGAGCGCCTTGACCTGCGCCGCGCTGAACCCGAGGTCCGTCAGGTTGCGGAAGGCGACGCGCTTCAGGCTGTGGCAGCCCGAGCAGATCTCCTTATAGACCTGATAGCCGCGCTGGAGCTGCGCCCGGTCGAACGTGCCGAACACCGCGAGGCCGCCGGGATTGTCGTTCTGCCAGCTCACGTCGCGCGGCGCGAGGTGGTATTTGGCGACGGGGTCGGGCGTCTCGGCCGTGCGCGGGGCGACCGCGCCCCACAGCAGCGCGAGGCAGAAGACGATACCGACGACGCCGGCGATCAGCTTGACCATGGACCTATTCCGCCGGCTGGCCGGAGGCGGGAAGTTCGGCGATCCCCGCGCCCTTGGGTTGCAGCGCGATCGGTGCGCCGGTGTTGGTGTGCTTCTTGAGCACCGCCTCCGAGATCGAGTTCGGCAGCGGCAGCGGCTTCTCGATGCGGCTGACGAGCGGCGTGATGATCAGGAAGTGCGCGAAATAATAGATCGAGCAGATCTGGCTGAGCCGCAGCCACGGCTCGCCGGCGTGCTGCCCGCCGCAATAGGCGAGGACGAGGACGTCGACGACGAAGATCCAGAAGAACTGGCGGTTCAGGGGCCGATAGCTGTTCGACCGCACCGGCGACGTGTCGAGCCACGGCAGGAAGAACAGCAGCAGGATCGCCGAGAACATCGCCAGCACGCCCCACAGCTTGGCCGGGATGAACAGGAAGTCCTGGGTGAAGGCGCGCAGGATCGCGTAGAACGGCCAGAAATACCATTCGGGCACGATCAGCGCCGGCGTCGACAGCGGATTGGCCGGGATATAATTGTCCGGCTCGCCGAGCATGTTCGGCAGGAAGAAGACGACGATCGAGAACAGCGTCAGGTAGACGCACAGGCCGAAGAAGTCCTTCGCCGTGTAGTAGGGGTGGAACGGCACGGTATCGGCCGGCGACTTGACGTCGATGCCGGTCGGGTTGTTCGACCCCGGGATGTGCAGCGCCCAGACGTGGAGGATGACGACGCCGAGGATGATGAACGGCAGCAAGTAGTGCAGCGAGAAGAAGCGGTTGAGCGTCGCGTTGTCGGGCGCGAACCCGCCGAGCAGCCACGTGTGGATCGTCTCGCCGACGAGCGGGATCGCCGAGAACAGGTTCGTGATGACCGTCGCGCCCCAGAAGCTCATCTGCCCCCAGACGAGGACATAGCCCATGAATGCCGTCGCCATCATCAGCAGGAAGATGACCAGCCCGAGCAGCCACAGCACCTCGCGCGGCGGCTTGAAGCTGCCGTAGAACAGGCCGCGGAAGATGTGGATGTAGACGACGACGAAGAAGAACGACGCGCCGGTCGCGTGCATGTAGCGCAGCATCCAGCCGCCGTTGACGTCGCGCATGATGTGCTCGACCGAATCGAAGGCGATCGTCGTATTGGCCGCATAATGCATGCCAAGGATGACGCCGGTCAGGATCTGGACGACGAGCGCGACTCCGGCCAGTACGCCGAAGTTGTAGAAATAGTTGAGGTTCTTCGGTACCGGATAGCCGCCGCCGAGGCTGTCGTAGACCAGCCGCGGGATCGGCAGCCGGCTGTCGACATATTTCATGAAGGGGTGCGTCGGCTCGTAATGCCTGGCCCAGGGGAAGCTCATCGTGTGCTCCTCAACCGATCGTGACTTGGGTGGGCGTCTTGAAGGCGTATTCGGGCACTTCGAGGTTCTTCGGCGCCGGCCCCGAGCGGATGCGCGCCGCGGTATCGTACTGCGAGCCGTGGCACGGGCAGAAGTAACCGCCGTACGCGCCCTTGTTCTCGCCCTCGCCCGCCCCCAGCGGCACGCAGCCGAGGTGGGTGCAGACGCCGAGCGTGATCAGCCAGTTCGAGTGGCCCGCCTTGGTCCGCTGCGCCAGCGTCTGCGGATCGCGTAGCGACGCGACCGGCACGGCGTTCGCCGCCGCCTGCTCGGCCGGCGTCAGGTTGCGGGCGAAGACCGGCTTGCCGCGCCACGACACCTTGATCGCCTGTCCCGGCTGGATCGCCGACAGGTCGAGGTCGATCTGCGCCAGCGCGAGCACGTCGGCCGACGGGTTCATCTGGTTGATGAGCGGCCACAGCACGGTCGCCGCGCCGGCGGCGGCGAACGCCCCGGTCGCGACGAAGATGAAGTCGCGGCGGCGCTCGCCGGTCGGGGTGAGGTCGTCGGCGGGCCCGTGCGGACCGAGATCGTGCGACTGCGTCGCCATGGCGGCATCCTGTTCATGCGCGGCCGGGCGGCGTGCGCCACCCGTAACAACAGCCTGATAGCCGGGGGCGGGCGGCCCGCGCAACGGGCATTTTGGCGCGGGGGGCAGCGGCGGGACGGGGGGCGGACCGGCGGACCGGGCGTGGCGCGTCGGTGACCTGCGGCGGACCGCGGCCGATGCGGCGTTGATGCGGGCGCGGTAGCGCGCGCGGTCCGCGGCGGGTGCGGCTAAGTGCCTAATCCGGCAAGGATTTCCCCGAGCAGCCCGGGATCACCAAGCGCGATCACCCGGCCGTCGCCGCCGCGCCGCAGCGGTTCGCCGGCCCAGTCGGTCATCACGCCGCCGGCGCCCGTGACGACGGGGACCAGCGCCGCCCAGTCGTGGAGCTTCAATCCCGATTCGACGACGACGTCGAGGCAGCCGGCGGCGACCAGGCCGTAATTGTGGCAGTCGCCGCCGTAGATCACGTCGCGGGCGCGGGGTCGCAGCCGCTCGAAGGCGTTGAAATCATTGGCCGGAAACGCATGCGGCGAGGTCGTCGCGAGGTGGGCGGCGGCGAGCGTCGGACAGGCCCGTGTCGTGACGACCGCACTGTTGAGCGTCGTCGGATGGCCGATCGCGCCGAGCCAGCGGTCGCCGGCGATGCACTGGTCGATGACGCCAAGGACCGGAACACCGTAATCGAGCAGGGCGATCAGCGTCCCGAACAGCGGCCGCCCGACGACGAAGGCGCGCGTCCCGTCGATCGGGTCGATCACCCAAGTCCTTGATGCGGTGGCATTTTCGTCCGGATACTCCTCGCCGACGATGCCGTCGCCGGGCCGCTCGGCGCGCAGGATCGCCCGGATCGCCGCCTCCGCCGCGCGGTCGGCGGCGGTCACCGGCGACGCGTCGCCCTTGGCCTCGACAGCGAAGGAGGTCCGGAAATAAGGCCGGATCGCCGTCCCGGCGGCGTCGGCAAGTCGTTGAATAAGCTCGCGATCGGTCATAATCCGAGGTCCGCGAGGAGCATCGCGCGATGCTCGTCGAGCGCCGGCGCCTTGGGCCGCGTCGCCGGGTCGGCGAAGCCGCTCAGCTTGATCGGGTTGCCCGCCGCCAGCAGCGGCGAACCGTCGGGAAACGCTGTGGTAATCGCCATGTTGCGCGCCCTGACCTGCCGGTGATTGAGGGCCTGCGCGACGTCGTGGAGCGGCCCGCACGGCACCCCGGCGGCCTCCAGCACGGCGAGCCAGTGCGTCGCATCGTCGCTCGCCAGCCGCGCCTCGATCAGGTGGCCCAGCACCTCGGCGTGGTCGGTCCGCGCCGCATTGGTCGCGAAGCGCGGGTCGGTGAGCAGCTCAGGCAGCGCCAGCGCAGTCGCCAAGGCCTTGAAAAGACTGTCGTTTCCCGCCGCGACGACGATATGGCCGCGGGCGCAGGCATAGGCCGCAAACGGCGTGATCGACGGGTGGCGCGCGCCGAGCGGCCCCGGCGCGACGCCGCTGACGGCGAACCGCGCCACCGCGTTCTCGAGGATCGCGATCTGGCCATCGAGCATCGCGACGTCGACGAACCGCCCCTCCCCCGTCCGGTGGCGGTCGTGGAGCGCGGCAAGGATGCCGGCAACGGTGAACAGCCCGGCCGCGATGTCGCCGATTGAGGTGCCGACACGCGTCGGCTGACCGCCGGGCCAGCCGGTGACCGACATGATGCCGCCCATCGCCTGGACGATCATGTCGTACGCCGGCCGGTCGCGGTCGGGGCCGGTATGACCGAAACCGCTCGTCGCGGCGTAGATCAGCCGGGGATAACGTTCGTGAAGTGCCGCCCAGCCGAGGCCGAGCCGGTCCATCACGCCGGGCCGGAAATTCTCGACGAGCACGTCGGCCCGGGCGACCAAGGCCTTGAAAACGATACGATTGTCGGCGTCGGCGAGGTCGAGCGCGATACTCTCCTTGCCACGATTGATGCTGGCGAAATAGGCCGACTGCGTATGGTCGCCGTCCTTGAACGGGCCGATATGCCGGCTGTCGTCACCGCCACCCGGCCGCTCGACCTTGACGACGCGCGCGCCGAGATCGCCGAGCACCATCGTCGCGTAGGGCCCGGCCAGGACGCGCGACAGGTCGACGATCAGCAGGTCGTCGAGCGGGCCGGTGCGGGTCATCGGCGCTCCCTATCGCGTCGTTGCGGGACATGAAAGCCGGGGATGACGCGCGCCGCGGATCGCGTATAACCGCGCGACGATTCCGGGGGCTGAGCCGATCATGTTGTTGTTCCTTGCCGCCGCCGTCGCCTTGTCCGGACAGGAGCTTCACAAGTTTCGCGACGTCGCCCTCTCCCCGGCCGGCGACACGATCGCCGTCGTCGAGAGTGCGCAGGCCAGCGACACCGCGATCCCCGAGGGGCACGGCGTCGTCGTCGTCCGGACGGCTGCCGGGGCACCAGTCCGCCGCCTCGATCCGTGCCCGACGTGCAGCTACGGCGCGCCGGCGTGGTCGCCTGACGGCCACTCGCTGGCGTTCGTCGTCACCAACGGTGCCAAGGGCTTAGCCATGCTGACCGTTGCCGACGGTGCCGCGATCCGCACCGTGGCGACGGTGCACGGCGTCGCCCAGACGCCGCGCTGGTCGCCCGACGGCCGACAACTCGCGGTTCTCGCCGTCGCCGGCGCGACCAAGGCGACCGGCGCCGTCGAGGCCGGCGCGCCGCAGGTCGGCGAGATCGGGTCGAACCCCGACGAGCAGCGGATCGCCGTCGTCGCGGCGACCGGCGGCGAGTTGCGGATGGTCTCGCCGGCCGACACCTATGTCTACGAATACGACTGGCAGCCGTCCGGCACCGGCTTCGTCGCGACCGCCGCCAAGGGCAACGGGGACAATAATTGGTGGGTCGCCAAGCTCCTCGCGATCGATACGGCCGGTACCACGCGGGTCATCGCCGCGCCGGCGGTCGAGATCAACGCGCCGCGGGTCTCGCCCGACGGCCGGACGGTGGCGTTCATCGGCGGCCTGATGAGCGACTTCGGTTCGGTCGGCGGCGACCTCTACACGGTGCCGCTCGACGGTGGCACGCCGGTCAATCGCACGCCCGACATGAAGGCGACGATCCGGTCATTGCTGTGGCGCGGCGGCGAGCCGCTCGTCACCCGCCTGACCGGCGACCACGCCGACATCGCCCGGGTCCATCTCGGGACCGGCCGGGCGGCGATGACCGTCCTGTGGTCTGCCGCGGCGACGCCGTCGGCCGCCGACGGCGAGACCGCCGCCAGTGCGAACGGCGCGACGTTCGCCACGATCCTCGAGGATTACGAGCATCCGGCCGAGATCGCCGTCGGCACGGTCGCCGGAGCGCCGCTGGCGCTCACGCCCGTCACCCATGAGAACGCCGCGCTTGTCCCGACGAGCCGCGCCACCAGCATTTCGTGGCGCAACGACGACCACGCCGTCCAGGGCTGGCTGCTCGCCCCGCGCACCGTCGTGCCCGGCCGCAAATATCCGATGGTCGTCATCGTCCACGGCGGCCCGTCGTCGGCCTCGACGCCGGCTTATCAATGGAACGGCACCACCCGCCAGCTGCTCGACCACGGCTATTACGTCTTCCTGCCGAATCCGCGCGGCTCGTACGGGCAGGGGGAAGCCTTTACCCGCGCCAATGTCCGCGACTTCGGCGGCGGCGACCTGCGCGACATCCTTGCCGGCGTCGATGCGGTCGAGCGGCAGGCCCCGGTCGACAATCACAGACTCGGCATCTTCGGCCACAGCTACGGCGGCTTCATGACGATGTGGGCGGTGACGCACACGACGCGCTTCGCGGGGGCCGTGGCGGGGGCCGGTATCGCCAACTGGATCAGCTATTACGGGCAGAACGGGATCGACCAATGGATGATTCCGTTCTTCGGGGCGTCGGCCTATGATGATCCGGCGGTTTATGTCCGGGCGTCGCCGCTGACGACGATCCATGCGGCGCGGACGCCGACGCTGATCTACGCCGCCGAACGCGACCTCGAATGCCCGCCAGCCCAGTCCGTCGAGTTCTGGCACGCCCTCAAGGAGGTGGCGGTGCCGACGACGCTCGTCATCTATGCCGGTGAAGGCCACCGGCTGCGCCAGGCGACGTCGATCCACGACCGCGAGCAGCGCACGCTCGCGTGGTTCGACAAATACCTGCGGTAAGATGCCGGCGGCCAGCGTCATCGTCCCGCACTTTGAGGACCTCGCCAACCTCGACGTGTGTCTCGCCGCCCTGGCCGCGCAGGATTTCACCGATTTCGAGGTCGTCGTCGCCGACAACGGCTCGCCGTCGGGCAGCGCCGCGGTCGCCGCGGTCATCGCCGGGCGCGCACGCCTGATCGTCGCGACCGAGCGGGGAGCCGGAGCCGCGCGCAACGCCGGCGTCGCGGCATCAACAGCGCCG
Source organism: Sphingomonadaceae bacterium (assembly GCA_903642255.1). GTDB lineage: Bacteria > Pseudomonadota > Alphaproteobacteria > Sphingomonadales > Sphingomonadaceae > Polymorphobacter_B. The sequence goes on from CAHJWP010000046.1 coordinate 10,312, forward strand.
ATCCTCGCGTTCACCGACGCCGACTGCGTCCCTGCACGCGGCTGGCTGACCGCGGGGGTGGCGGCGCTGGCGCCCGCCGACCTCATCGGCGGGACGATGCTTGTGTCGGTCGGCGACGAGGCGCGGATGACGCCGGCCGAGGCCTTTGAGCGCGTCTTCGCCTTCGACAACCGGACCTATGTCGAGCGGAAGGGGTTCAGCGTCACGGCCAACCTGTTCACTCGCCGGGCGGTGTTCGACGACGTGGGCGGCTTCCGTCCGCACGTCGCCGAGGACGCCGACTGGTGCCTGCGCGCCCGCGACGCCGGCTATCGAATTGCCTACGCGCCGGGCGCGGTCGTCGCCCACCCGGCACGGCGGACGTGGCCCGAGCTCACGCGAAAATGGGAGCGGCTGATGCGGGAGAGCGCCGCGCTGCACCGCGCCCGCGGCGGCTCGATGGCCGGCTGGATCGGCCGCGCATGGCTGTTGCCCGTGTCGATCGTCGCGCACCTGCCGCGGATCGGCCGCTCGACGGCCCTGCATCGGCCGCGCGACCGCCTCGCAGCGGCGGCCGTTATGGCGCGGCTACGGCTGTGGCGTCTGGTGGTCGCGCATCGCCTCGCGCGCTCGTGACATCGCGAAGCAGGGTCCGCAGCACCGTGCGATAGGCATCGAGCCGGGTGCCGACCTGTGTCAGCCCCGCGGCGACCTCGCGCCGCAACGCGTCGGGCTGGGCAAGCGCATCGCGGACGAAGGCGACGGCGGCGTCGGTCCCCATCCCGGTCCACGGCACGACGCGCGAGTAGCCGAGCGAGCCGAACAATCCCTCGAATTTGCGGCTGTACGAGATGGGGACGACCGGGACGCCGCTGGAAAAAGCGGCGATGCAGGCGTGCATCCGCGCCGCGACCAGCGCGTCGAGGCCCGAGATATGGCTCTTCGCGGCCGAAGGCGAGGCGAAGTCGGGAATCCGCACCAGCCCGGGATAGCGCGCCGCCAGTTCGTCGGCGACGGGGCCGTCGCTGTCCGGCGACGCGGTATACCCGTTGACGTGGCAGATCAGCTCGACCGTCCTCCCTTCGGCGACCAGCGCTTCGATCACTTCGGTCATCAAGGTGCGATAGTCATAGCCGAGGTTGAACTCGTTCCGTCCGGTATAGCCGCCGCGCCACAGTAGCCCGGAAACATTCAAGCCGATGCGACGCGCGCCCGGAACGGCTGCCGCCGGCGTCCACGGCAGGGCGAAGGCAACATCGACCCCGTAGACCGGCGTGATGCCGGGAACAGCGGCGCGGACCGCGTCGCGCGAACGATCGTCGCGGACGACCACCGCGCCCGCGCGCCGCATCGTCCAGAAGGCAATGCGGCCCAGCAGACGCTTGGCGGTAGTGTCGCCGAGAAACGGGCCGATGGTTTGCGGTGAAAGAACCAGCGGGACGCGCTGCACGATGGCGGCGACCTTCGACAGCACGATCCAGGCGAAACGCTTGACCGGGTAGATGTCCGTAAAGCTGTCGCCGGCACCGATATCGAGGATGCAGTCGAGCCGGCCAATTGAGCGGACGAAGCGCCAGGCGCTCCGCACGTCGAACGGCTCGAAGCGAACGTCGGGGTCGTCGACATACGGCACGCCGACATCGTTGAACCCGAGAATGACGAAACGCGGCGTGAGGCCCAGCTCGGCCGCGACGCCGCGGACCAGCGCGATGTTGCCGACGGTCAGTGCCCCGACCCCTAGGTTACCCGAACGGTCCGAGTGCCATAGCAGACCGATTTGAACCGTGTTCATATGGCGATGCCGGTTGCACCACCGGGGGTGGCTTGATATTGCGGTGCAGCGAAGAGCATGTGCTTGGGTTAGCAGTTTGCTGGACACGGACAAGAGTGTTGTCGATGACAATTGACGAGATCGTAAGCAAGATTGCCGACGTCATGGTCGATGTTTTCGACGTCGACGACGTTGACGTTACCCAAGCAACCTCGGCTGACGATATCGAGGAGTGGGACAGTCTCAGCCACATTCGCTTCATCATTACTCTTGAACGATTGTTCAAAATCAAATTTCTGAACGAAGAAATCGCGAATCTGAAGAATGTCGGCGATCTGGCTCGGGTCATTCAGGCCAAGCTTCCGGCCTGACGCGCGGCGGGACCCAGCATGTTCGCCGACCTCTCCTGGCTGCAGCGCGCTCCGGCCGACTTCCGCCAGCAGTTGAAAGCTCTGCGCGTCGACGTCGCCGCCGGACTCGATGTGGAAGAGCGCATGCATGCGCTGGCGACAACCAACCTCGACCTCAACCAGCTCGGCCATGTCGGCTCGCTGGTCGCGTCCTATCTGGCAGCGCGCCCGTCGTCCGGCCCTCTCGCCCGCGCGCGACTCGGCTTCATCGGTTCGGGCACGCTGGCCTTGATCGAACCGGCGATCGCCGCGTCGGCCCTGCGCCACCGGGTCCTCGCGACCGTCGTCGGCGGCGACTATGGCAGCGCGATTCGCGACGCGATCGATCCGTCGAGCGCCTTTCGCGCCGCCGACATCGACCTCGTGCTGATCGCACTCGATCATCGCACGCTCGGCCTCGATCGGCCGCAACTCGCGCCAGGTGCCGCCGCGGCCGCGGTCGACGGCGCCGCGGCGACGATGTCGGCGATGATCGACGGACTGGCGGCGTCGGCCACAGGTGGCGTCATGGTGACGACGATCGTCGCGCCGGTCGAACCCCTGTTCGGCAGCCTCGATATCGTCGAAGCCGGCTCGGTTACCGCCCAGGTCGCGGCGTTCAACGCGCGGCTGGTCGACTGGGCCGCAGCCAAGCGGATCGTGCTCGTCGACATGGCCCGTGTCGCGGGATGGATCGGTGCCGACCGCTGGCATGACGCCGGCCACTGGCACGCGGAGAAATTGCCGTTCGCCCCCGACCTCATCCCGCTATTCGCCGATGTCGTCGCGCGGACGATCGCCGCGATCCGCGGCACGACGCGCAAGTGCCTCGTACTCGATCTCGACAATACGCTGTGGGGCGGCGTCATCGGCGACGACGGCGTCGATGGGATTGCGCTCGGACAGGGATCGGCGGCGGGCGAGGCGTTCCTAGCCATCCAGCAAACGGCGCTGGCGCTGCGCGAACGTGGCATCATCCTCGCGGTCTGCTCGAAGAACGACGACGACGTCGCGCGCGGACCGTTTCGCCACCATCCAGATATGCCGCTGAAGGAAGCACATATCGCGTCGTTCGTCGCCAACTGGGGTGACAAGGCGACCAACCTGCGCGCGAT
>CAHJWP010000047.1 GCA_903642255.1 Sphingomonadaceae bacterium
AACCTGCAGTGGTACGGCTTCACCTATTATCACAAGTTCAACGACCACTGGCACGTTTCGTACGAATTCTATGACCTTCATCAGCGCAACGTGCCGAACAAGCTGAACCCCGACGTCCTCAACATCTACAATAATGGCGGCACGCCGTTCTCGCCGCAATATATCCCATACAACGCGCCAAACCTCGCGGTGTGCAACAACGCCGTGGTCCTGAAGTGCACGGCGAGCGCAATCGGTACGGTCGCCTACATCAACTACTCGCCTAATCCGCTGAACAACTTCTCGTTCCGGCCTGAGTTTTATTCGGACGCGCAGGGCCAGCGGTCGGGGACAAAGGCCAACTATGCCGAATTTTCCGTCGGCTGGCAGCACTGGTTCTCGCCGCAGCTCGAGATCCGGCCCGAGTTCGGCTACTGGCACGCGTTCGGCAGCGCCACGCCGTTCAACGGCGGCACAAAGAACTTCACGCTGATCGGTGCCGCCGATATAATCGCCCACTTCTAGGTCAGAGCAGTCACGAGGGGTCCACGCCGATGAACGACGTAGCCTCTGTGATGCATGTGGAGCCGCGCGCTCGCTGGTCGCGCGCGCGGCAATGGCAGGTGCTCGGGGTCGGTGGCGCGCTGGTCGTCACGATGTTCGTGGTGCTCCGTGTCGCCGGCGCGCCGGCGGCGGCGGTAGCCCCGCCGCCGGCACCGGCGGGCGTGCTGACCGTCACGCCCGACCAGTTCGCCGCGCTCAGGATCGTGACGGTCGGCGGTGGTGGGGCCGCTCCGACCGGGCAGGCGACGGGCGTGATCGCGGTCGACGACAATCACAGCACGCCGGTGCTGCCGCCTTATTCGGGACAGGTGACCGCCGTGTTGGTCCAGCCGGGGCAGCGCGTCGTGCAAGACCAGCCGTTGCTGAAGATTCGCGCGCCGGAATTCGTCGAGGGGCGCAACGCGCTGTTCGCCGCCGCGGCGCAGCGGGCGACGGCGCTGTCGCAGCTCAAGGTCGCGCAGGCGTCGGCGACGCGGGCCGAGGCGATCTACAAGACCGCCGGCGGCGCGCTGAAGGATTATCAGTCGGCGCAGAACGATCTGCTCGTCGCCCAGTCGGCGGTCCGGACGGCCGAGGCGGCGGTCGGCGCGGCGCGCGACAAGCTGACCATCCTCGGCAAGACCCCGGCCGAGATCAACCGGCTCGAACAGGTCAACGAAGTCGACGGCATCCACGCCGAGACGACGCTGCACGCGCCGATCGGCGGGATCATCGCCAGCCGCAGCGTCGCCGTCGGCCAGTTTCTCGCCAGCGGCAGTGCGGCACCGGCCTTCGTCATCACCGACCCCGGCACCGTCTGGCTGATCGCCCAAGTGCCGGAGAGCGCCAGCGCCCAGGTCCATCTCGGCGACACGGTGAGCGTCACGACGCTGGCGTTTCCGGGACGCGAGTTCGCCGCCCGGATCGATAATATTGGTGCCAGCCTCGATCCGACGACGCATCGCCTGCCCGTTCGCGCAACGATCCGCAATCCCGACGGCGCGCTCAAGCCGCAGATGTTCGCCAGCTTCGTCATCCATGGCCACGGCACCGATGCGGGGAGCGTCAGCGTGCCGGCAGGCGCCGTGATCCACGAAGGCGACGGCGCTCGCGTCTGGGTCGCCGGACCGGGGCGGACGCTGCACGCCCGCGACGTGGTCCTCGGCTCGGCGAGCAACGGCATGGTCGCCGTGACCCGCGGTCTCGCGCCGGGCGAGCACGTCGTCACGGCCGGCGCGATCTTCGTCAACGAAGCCGGGCTGGCGGACTGACCGTTTGAACCGGATCGTCGCCCTCGCGCTGCGGCAGAAGCTGCTGGTCCTGCTGCTGCTCGCAGCGTTGCTGATCACCGGCGGCATCGCCTTCGTGAAGCTCAACATCGAGGCTTATCCCGATCCCGTGCCGCCGCTGGTCGAGATCGTCACCCAGTCGAGTGGCCTGTCGGCCGAGGAGATCGAGCGCAACATCACGATCCCGATCGAGGTGCAGATGGCGGGCATCCCGCACATCACCGCGATCCGGGCGATCTCGCTGTTCGGCCTGTCGGACATCAAGGTGCAGTTCAGCTACGACTTCACCTTCGACGAGGCGCAGCAGCGGGTGATCAACCGGCTGAGCCAACTGCCGCCGCTGCTCGGCGGGGTGCAGCCGCAGATCTCCCCGACCAGCCCGACCGGCGAAATCTTTCGCTACCGCCTGACCGGGCCGCCGGGCTATTCGGTGATGGACCTGAAGACGATCCAGGACTGGGTCGTCGAGCGGCGGATGAAGTCGATCCCCGGCGTCATCGACGTCACCGGCTGGGGCGGCAAGACCCGCACCTACGAGGCGGTGGTCGACGACAACAAGCTGCAGAGCCACGGCGTCACCGTTGCGCAGGTGATCGCCGCTCTCGGCAAGTCGAACGCCAACGTTGGCGGCCAGACGGTCGATTTCGGTCCGCAGGCGGCCATCGTCCGCGGCATCGGTCTGATCCAGTCGGTCGCTGGCATCGACGGCGTGCTGGTGGGAACCGTCGGCGGTCAGCCGGTGCTGCTGCGCGACGTCGCCGAGGTCCGGGTCGGCAACCTGCCGCGGCAGGGTATCGCCGGGCAGGACGGCGACGACGACATCGTCCAGGGGGTCGTCCTGATGCAGCGCGGGGCGCAGTCGTCGCCGACGATCGCCGCCGTGAAGGCGAAGATCGATCAGATCAACGCGCAGAACATCCTGCCCCCCGGCGTCCAGCTGACGCGTATCTACGACCGGTCCGACCTGATCGGCATCACGACGCACACCGTGATCCACAACATGATCGAGGGGATGCTGCTGATCTTCATCCTGCAGTGGCTGTTCCTCGGCAACCTACGCTCGGCGCTCATCGTCGCGCTGACCATTCCCTTCGCCCTGTGCTTCGCCGTGCTGATCCTGACGGCGCAGGGGGAGAGCGCCAACCTGCTGTCGGTCGGCGCGCTCGACTTCGGCCTCATCGTCGACGCTACGGTGATCATGGTCGAGAACATCTATCGCCACCTCGCCGAACGCAGTGCGCGCGTCGCCGCGGGCCGGGGAGGCTTCACCAACACCAACCGCCATTCGGCGATCCTCGGCGCATCGACCGAGGTCAACCGCGGCATCTTCTTCGCCGCCGCGATCATCATCGCCAGCTTCCTGCCGCTGTTCACCCTGACCGGCGTCGAGGGGCATATCTTCGGCCCGATGGCGAAGACCTATGCCTATGCGATCGCCGGCGGGCTGGTTGCCACCTTCACCGTGTCGCCGGTGCTGTCGGCGTTGATGCTGCCCGACAAGCTCACTGAGGTCGAGACGTGGGTCCTGCGCCAGCTGCGCCGCATCTATACGCCGGCGGTCGGCTTCGCGCTGGCCAACCGCATTCTCGTCACCGGTGCCGCCGCCCTACTCGTCGCGCTCGCCGCCCTCGGCGTCGGGTCGCTTGGCGTCGAGTTCCTGCCCCATCTCGAGGAGGGCAATATGTGGATTCGCGCGACGTTGCCGGCCTCGATCTCGCTGGCCGAGGGTCAGACCGCGGTCAACGGCATCCGACGGATCATCAAGAGCTATCCCGAGGTCGAGACGGTCATCTCGCAGCAGGGCCGTCCCGACGACGGCACCGACCCGAGCGGCGTGTCGAACAGCGAGTTCTTCACGCCGCTAAAGCCGTTCGACACGTGGCCCGGCGGCATCACCAAGGAGCAGCTGACCGAGGCGATGAGCAAGCAGCTGCGGGGACGGTACCCCGGTATCGACTTCTCCTTCTCGCAGTACATCGAAGATAACGTCGAGGAGGCGACGTCGGGCGTGAAGGGCGCGAACTCGGTCAAGCTGTTCGGTCCCGATCTGGTTACCCTCGAACGCGTCGCCGGGCAGATCAAGGCGGCAATGGCGCAGGTCCGCGGCATCGCCGACCTCGGCGTGTTCGCATCGCTCGGCCAGCCGACGGTCAAGATCGACATCGACCGGGCGAAGGCCGCGCGCTACGGCCTGACACCCGACGACATCAACGGCACGGTTCAGGCGGCGATCGGCGGTCAGGCGACGACCGACCTCTACGAGACGAAGACCGACCGCCACTTTCCGATCGTCGTCCGCCTTCGCGCCGAGCAGCGCGGCAGCCTCGAGGCGATCCGCGCAATCGTCGTCGGCGCAACAGGCGACAACGGCACGACGGTGCCCGTCCCGCTGTCGGAGGTCGCCGACGTCCATCTCACCTCGGGCGCGTCGTTCATCTACCGCGAGCACCAGGAACGCTATGTGCCGATCAAGTTCAGCGTCCGCGACCGCGATCTCGGTGGCGCGGTCGCCGAGGCGCAGCAGCGCGTCGCACGCGACGTCAGGCTGCCGCCCGGCTACACCCTTGAATGGGCCGGCGAGCTCGACAACCTGCAGAACGCCGTCAGCCGGCTGGAGATCGTCGTGCCGATCTCGGTCGCGCTGATCCTCGTCCTGCTCTATGCTAATTTCGGCTCGGTCCGTGACATGCTGCTCGCGGCGACCGTGATGCCGATGGCGCTGGTCGGCGGGGTGCTGGCGTTGCTGCTGACCGGCACGGCGTTCAGCATCTCGGCGGCGATCGGCTTCGTCGCCCTGCTGGGCATCGCGACAATGGACGGCATCATCGTCCTTGCCGCGTTCAACAATGCGATCGACGAGGGCATCGAGCGCGCCGAGGCGCTGGCTTTGACCTGCACCAACGCGCTGCGCCCGGTGGTGATGACCTGCCTCGCGGCGTGCATCGGCCTTGCGCCGGCGGCGGTGTCGAACGGTATCGGCAGCCAAGTCCAGAAGCCGCTGGCGCTGGTCGTCGTTGGCGGCACGCTGCTCGCGCCGATCCTGATCCTCCTCGTCCTGCCGGTGCTGATCGATATGTTCTCGACCCGGACGAGTGCAAACCGTGGAGCGCCGGGCCGGGGCCGACCCGTCGGCGAGGCGGGGTGATGCGCCGCGCCGCCGTCCTGCTGCTGGCGCTCGGCGGGTGCGCCGTCGGGCCGAAGTTCGTCGTCCCCGCGCCGCCGGCGACAGACGCCTATCTGACCGTGCCGGTCCCGCCGCAGGCCGTGCCCGGCGAGGTCCCGGTCCGCTGGTGGACGATCTACAACAGCCCCGAGCTCGACCGCCTCGTCGACATGGCGCTCGCCGCGAACAGCGACCTGGCAGTCGCCGAGGCGACGCTGCGCGAATCGCGCGAGCAGTCGCGCGCGGCGGGCGCAGCGCTGCTGCCGACGGTCGATGCGAGCCTGACCAGCGAGCGGTCGAAGAGCTCGCAGTATCTGTCGCCGGTGCTGAACGCCAACGTGTTCGACTTCACGCTGCAGACGGCGCAGGTCAGCGTCAGCTATCCGTTCGACCTGTTCGGCGGGGCGCGGCGGTCGATCGAATCGGCGCGCGCGGCGACCGAGGCGCAGTTCTACAAGACCGCCGCGGCGCGCCTGACGCTGACGACCAACGTCGTCGCCGCCGCGCTGCAGGAGGCGTCGCTCCGCGAGCAGCTGGCGCTCGCCCGGTCGTCGCAGGAAGCCGCGGCGAGGGTGCTCGCCCTATATCAGCGGCGGCAGGCATTGGGGGCGATCGGTCTCGCCGACGTCGCGACGCAGGCGGCGGTGCTGGGGCAGGCCGAAGCCGCCGTCCCGCCGCTCGAGAAGGCGCTGGTCCACAGCCAGGCGGCGCTGTCGATCCTGCTCGGCCGCGAGCCGTCGATGCCGCTCCCGGCGACAATCGACCTCGACCGGCTGACGCTGCCATCGACGTTGCCGCTCCGCCTGCCGTCCGAGCTGGTTCGTGCCCGCCCCGACATCCGCGCCGCCGCCGCTGCGCTGCACGGAGCCAGCGCCGACGTCGGCGTCGCCATCGCCGCGCGGCTGCCGGAGATCACCCTGACCGCCGCCGCCGGCGGGGCGTCACCCAATTTCGCCGACCTGTTCCGCAACGGCAACCCGTTCTGGCAGGTGATCGGCGGCATCACCCAACCGCTGTTCCACGGCGGCCAGCTACTCCATCGTCAGCGGGCAGCCGAAGCGGCGCTCGACGCCGCTAAGGCGCAGTACCGGAGCACGGTGCTCGGCGCATTCGTCGACGTGTCGGACGCGCTGACGGCGCTCAGAACCGACGACGCCGCCTTCGCCGCCGCGACGCGGGCCGACGCAGCGGCGCAGCAGAGCCTGTTGTTCACCCGGCGGCAGGCCGAGCTCGGTGCGGGCGACACGCTGACGCTCCTGATCGCGACCTCGACCGCGGCACAGACCTCGCTGCTGCGGGTCCAGGCAAAGGTCGCACGCTTCGCCGACGGTGTCGCGCTGATCCAGGCCATCGGGGGGCCGGCAGCCGGCCAGAGCTGAGCCGGCGGCCGTGAAAATGGTGAACGCACTTGGGTTCGAACCAAGGACCCGCAGATTAAGAGTCTGCTGCTCTACCAACTGAGCTATGCGTCCATCGCGTGAGCGAGGGGGGCGGTTAGCATCCGCTATCCAACTTGTCTAGGGTCGGTTGCAGCACGTCGGCGGCAAACAACCTTAGCGCGTCAGTGGCGCGTCGCCGGCGCGGGCGACTGACATGACGATGCCGAGCAGGATCAGCACCGTCATCATCGCCGAGCCGCCGAAGCTGACCAGCGGCAGCGGGATCCCGACGACCGGCGCCAGCCCCGTCACCATCATCAGGTTGATCGCAAGGTAGAAGAACAGGGTGACGCCGAGGCCCATCGCCGCCAGCCGGCTGAACGGGGCCTGTGCCCGGAGCGCGACGCGGACCGCCCAGGCGAGGATGACGGTGAAGCCGGCGAGGACGAACAGCCCGCCGGCCAGCCCCCATTCCTCGGCCATGGTGGCGAAGATGAAGTCGGTGTGGAGCTCGGGCAGGTAATCGAGGTGGCTCTGCGTGCCGTGGAGGAAGCCCTTGCCGAGCAGCCCGCCGCTGCCGATCGCGATCTTCGACTGGGTGATGTGGTAGCCCGCGCCAAGGGGATCGCTCGCCGGGTCCATGAAGATCAGGACCCGCTTCTTCTGATAGTCGTGCATCAGCGACCACGCGACCGGCAGCGCCGCCGCCACCGCCGCGCCCGCCCCAGCGAACAGCCACAGCGAGACGCCGGCCAAGAACATCATCATCACCCCGCCGAAGACGATGGCGAGCGCCGTGCCGAGATCGGGCTGGAGCATGACGAGCGCCGCGGGCAGGGCGATCAGCACCAGCGGCGGCCACAGCGCCGCCAGCCGCCCGGCGAACTGGCGCGGGATGAAGTGGTAGAAGCGGGCGAGCGCGAGGACGATGGCGAGCTTCATGAACTCCGACGGCTGGAGCTGGATGACCTTGAGGTCGAGCCAGCGCCGGCTGCCGCCGCCGATCGCGCCGAGCAGGTCGACGCCGAGCAGGCCGAGCAGCACGATGGCGTAGAGCGGATAGGCCCAGCGCAGCCACACCCCGACCGGCACCCGCGACAGGCCGAGCATCAGGGCGAGCAGGACTGCGAAGCGGATGCCCTGCTTGAGTGCCCACGGCTGCAGGCTCCCTCCGGCGGCCGAGTAGAGCACGACGAGCCCGAAGCCGCCGAGCGCGATGACCGCCGCAAGGACGCCCCACGGCAGCTCGCGCAGGCGTGCCGACCACGCGCCGTTCAGCACGTTGTCCGCCGTGCGTTGACTCGGCCGACCGGCCCGGCGGCTGACGGGCGGCGCGCGAAGATGAACAAGTATACGAAGTAAGCGCCCACGCATGGTGTTTTCGCAGCCGGGTGGAGGGCCGGCGTGTCACGCGGCGCGGGTCCGATCCAACACGAAGGCGAGGCTAAGGTCATGCCGACGCATGGTCTCTTAACGTTACGTCTACGAAACGATACGCGACGGAGGAGCGCTTCAGCCGGGCGCGGGGGTCGGCCTTTCCCTGCCGCAGCTCGGCCGCGTGGGCGCTGGTACAGGGCGGCCGACGCGCCCCGTCGGACCGCCCCTCCACCACGCGCTGAAGAGGCGCGCGGTCTCCCTCCCCGAAGGCGGGGAGGATCAAGATGCTTCCCCGAAGGCGGCGCGCCTCACTCGTCCCCCGCCGACCGCGTTTCCGCGTCGGGCGTCAGCGTCGCTGCCACCGCCGCCGAATCGACCGGCCCCGCCGCGGCCGCCGCTGCCGCGGCTTCGGCGGCGGCAAGGGCGGCGCGCTTCTTGGCTTCATAGGCCGCCTCGAGCGGAGCGAGCGTCGCCATCGCCCGGCCGGGTTCGAACAGGTACGTCATCACGTCGCGCGCGATGACACCGGCCGCGGCGCCGTGGTTGCCGTGTTCGAGAACGACGCTGACCGCGTAGCGCGGCGCGTCGGCGGGGGCGAAGGCGACGAACAGGCCGTGGTCGCGGTACTTCCACTGCTGCAGCTCGCTCTTGGTACGCCCGGCGCGGCGGTCGGCCTTGCTGATGCTGCGGACCTGCGCCGACCCCGTCTTGCCCGCCATCTGCACGCCATCGACCAGCAGCCGGGCGACCCGCGCCGTACCGGCCCCGTTGACGACGTCGCTCATCCCCTGCCGGACGATGGCGAGATGCTCGGGCGCGACGTCGAGCGGCGGGGCGGGAACGCGCGGCGCGTCGGCGTACAGGCGCGGCTCGACGGCGGTGCCGCTGGCCAGCCGCGCGGCCATCACGGCGAGCTGCAGCGGGTTGGCGAGGATGTAGCCCTGGCCGATCGCCGAGTTGAGCGTGTCGCCGACGCCCCATGTCTTCTTGTAGCGCGCTTCCTTCCACGCCGTATCCGGCACGATGCCCGACGACTGACCGGGCAGCGGCAGGTCGAACTTCTGGCCGAGCCCGAATTTGCGTGCGGTCGCGGCGATGGCGTCGATCCCGACCGCCCGGCCGAAGGTGTAGAAGTAGACGTCGCAGCTCTGCGGCAGCCCCCGGTGAAGATCGACCCGGCCGTGGCCGCGCTTCGAATGGCAGTGCCACTGCGCGTTGCCGAGATGGTAGGTGCCGGTGCACACGGTCGCCTGTTCGGCCGGGATGCCCGCGCCGAGGATGGCGAGCGCGGTCATCGTCTTGAACGTCGATCCCGGCGGATACAGGCCCTGCGCGCTCTTGTTGATCAGCGGGTGATGGTCGTCGGCCTGGAGCTCGGCCCAAAGTTTTGCGGTGACGCGGGTCGAGAAGGCGTTGGGGTCGTAGGCCGGCATCGACACCATGCACAGCACGTCGCCCGACGCGCAGTCCATCACGACGACGCTCGCCGAATTGTCGGTCAGGCGGCGCGCGGCATAGGCCTGCAGGTCGCGGTCGATCGTCAGGCGCAGCGTCCTGCCCGGCACGTCGGCGCGGGTGTCGAGGTCGCGGACCACCCGGCCGCGGGCGGTCACCTCGACGCGGCGCGCCCCGGCGACCCCGCGCAAGCCGGCGTCGGCGCGGCGCTCGATACCGTCCTTGCCGATCTTGAAGCCGGGGAAGATCAGCAGCGGGTCGTGGTCGCGGGCGAACTGGTCGGGCGTCGGCGTGCCGACATAGCCGAGCAGATGGGCAAAGGCGTCGCCGCCGGGGTAGACGCGCGAATAGCCCGGCAGTGGCTGGACGCCGGGCAGGTCGGGCAGGTTGACGTTGATCCGCGCGAAGGTCGGCCAGTCGAGGCCGTGGGCGATCTCGACCGGCATGTACTTCGGCTGGCGGGCGACGTCGGCGTGGATGCGATCGAGGTCGTCGGCGGTCAGCGGCAGGACCTTGTGGACCGCGGCCAGCGTCGCGGCGAGGTCGGTCACCTGGTCGGGGAGCAGTTCGAGGCGGTAGTCGGGGGCGTTGAGCGCCAGCGGCCGGCCGTCGCGGTCGACGATCCAGCCGCGCCGTGGCGGGATCAGCCGCAGCGAGACGCGGTTGCCCTCGGCCTGCGCCGCGTACTTCTTGCCCTCCCACACCGACAGATAGGCCATGCGCACGGCGAGCGTCCCGCCGACCGCCGCCATGCCGGTGCCGACGATCAGGGCGCGGCGGGTGAAGCGCGGGTCGACGGGCGGCGGCATCAGGCGGCCTGCAGCCGGCGCTGGATGTCGGCGACGAGCCCGACGACCGCGGGATAGGCGAGGATCGTCGTCGCCGCCTGCACCAGCAGCGGGGTCAGCGGCCCGTGCGTGCCCGCGATGCCGAGCAGCAGCCATTCGAGGACGACGAAGGCGGCGATGATGCCTGCGGCGAACAGCCAGTCGACGGCATAGCGGTGCTCGGCGAAGCGCAGCTCGACCAGCCGGACGAATACCACCGTCGCCGGCAGCAGCGTCGCGTCGACGCCGAGCGGCAGGCCGAGCAGCAGGTCGCTCAGCCCGCCGATGACGAACGCCAGCCACGGCGGCATCAGCCCCGGCTGGAAGCTCGCCCAGACCAGCACGCCGAGCAGGCCGAAGTTGGGGATCGCCGGCACGCTGACGAACAGCGGCACGGTCGTCGCCGCGACGAGGACGAGGGTGACGACCGCCGGCACCGCGCGGTCGGCGAGACTGCGCCAGTAGCGGACGCGCTCCTGCGGCGCGAGCAGGCGGTAGGGGGCGGTCATCGGCCCGTCACTTCTTGCGCGCCTCGCGCGGCACCGGCACGGCGTCGGCCGACGCGGCCGGGGGCAGGTCGGGGACCGGCAGATAGGCGCGGTAGATCGCGACGAAGGCAAGGTTGGCGGGGTCGGCGAGGGGCAGCGCGCGCGGCGGCTCGGCGCGCGCGTCGACGATCGTCGCGACCGGGATCTGCGGCGCGAACAGCCCGCCCGCGCCCGACGTAACCAGCCGGTCGCCGACGCGCAGCGGCACCTCCGCTCCCAGCCGGTCGCGCACCTCGAGCAGCCGCCCCGCCGCGCCGACCGCCAGCGCCGGCTGGCCGGTACGGACGATCAGCACCGGCACCCGGCTGTTGGGATCGGTCAGCAGCAACAGACGTGCGGCGTGGCTGCCCGCCTCGACCGTCCGCCCGACAAGCCCGGCATCGGCGCGCACCGCCTGGCCGGCGAAGACACCCTCGCTGGTCCCGGCGGCGACCATCGCGGTGCGCGCATAGCTGCCGGACGACGCCCCGGCGAAGCGCGCGATGGCGATCAGCCCGAGGCGCGGCTCGACGACCTTGACCAGCCGGCGCAGCGCCATGTTCTCGGCGGCGAGCGCGTCGCGGTCCTGCAAGCTCCGGCGCAGCGCGGCGTTCTCGGCGGCGAGGCGGCGGGCGCGGGGAACGGTGCCGATATAATCGCCGAGGGCGTCGACCCCTGCGCCGACCACGTCGAACGGCGCGCGGACCGTTGCCCAGAACGGCGCGATCGTGTCGACCGCCGCGCCGCGCAGGCGCAGCGAATAGCCAGGATTGACCCGGCTGAGGACGAGCAGCAGAAGCCCGGTGGCGAGGACCGCGCCGGTCACTACTGCACCGATCAGCGCGAGGTTCTGCTCGCGCCTCGCATACGAGGTGCGGCGCGGCGGCGGCCAGTCGAGCGGCACCCGCGCCTCACGCGGTGGTCAGGACGCCGCGGTACATCGGGTCCTCGAGCGCGCGGCCGGTGCCGAGCGCGACGCAGGTCAGCGGGTCGTCGGCGACGGTCACCGGCAGGCCGGTCGCCTCGCGCAGGACGTCGGCCAGCTCCATCAGCAGCGCCCCGCCGCCGGTCAGGACGATGCCCTGGTCGACGATGTCGGCGGCAAGTTCGGGCTGGGTGTTCTCGAGCGCGAGGCGGACGCCCTCGACGATCGCCGACACCGGCTCGGCGAGCGCGTCGGCGATCTGCGCCTGATTGATCGTGATCTCCTTGGGGACGCCGTTCATCAGGTCGCGGCCCTTGATCTCCATCGTCAGGCCGACGCCGTCCTTCGGTGCGCGGGCGATGCCGATCGCCTTCTTGATCCGCTCGGCGGTCATCTCGCCGATCAGCAGGTTGTGGTTGCGGCGGACGTAGCTGACGATCGCCTCGTCCATCTTGTCGCCGCCGACGCGGACGCTGGTGGTATAGGCGAGGCCGCGCAGGGAGAGCACGGCGACCTCGGTCGTCCCGCCGCCGATGTCGACGACCATCGAGCCGATCGGCTCGGTCACCGGCATGCCCGCCCCGATCGCGGCTGCCATTGGCTCTTCGATCAGATAGACCGCGCTCGCCCCGGCGTTGGTCGCCGCGTCGCGGATCGCGCGCTTCTCGACGCTCGTGCTGCCCGACGGCACGCAGATGACGATCTCGGGAAAGCGCATGAAGCGCTGGGTGTGGACCTTGTTGATGAAGTGCTTGATCATGTCCTCGGCGACGTCGATGTCGGCGATGACGCCGTCGCGCAGGGGACGGATGGTCTCGACGTTGCCCGGCGTCTTGCCCATCATCATCCGCGCGTCGTTGCCGACCGCCTTGACCGTCCGCCGCCCGCCGATCGTCTCGATCGCGACGACCGACGGCTCGTTGAGGACGATTCCACGCCCGCGGACGTAGACGAGGGTGTTCGCCGTGCCGAGGTCGATCGCCATGTCCTGCGACAGGAACGAGAACATACGGCTGAAAATCGACATTTACATTCCGGCGCGGCTGGAGGCTTGGGCAGGGGTCCGCCTTAGGCGCGGGCGTTGTGCGGTGCAAGGCCGGTACCCGTGACGGAAGGCGTTGAACGCGTTACCAGCACGGGGTGCCGATCCGCCGCCTGCCCGACCAGTTGGTCAACCAGATCGCCGCCGGCGAGGTCGTCGAGCGGCCGGCGTCGGCGCTGAAGGAGCTCGTCGAGAACGCGATCGACGCGGGGGCGACGCGCATCGCCATCGCGCTCGAGGCCGGCGGCGTCGATCATCTGTCGGTGGTCGACGACGGGCACGGCATGTCGGCCGCCGACCTGCGGCTGGCGATCGAGCGCCACGCGACGTCGAAGCTGCCCGACGGCGATCTGTCGGCCATCGCGACGCTCGGCTTCCGCGGCGAGGCGCTGCCGTCGATCGCCAGCGTCGCGCGGCTGACGCTCGCCAGCCGGCCGGCGCACGGCGAGGGCT
>CAHJWP010000048.1 GCA_903642255.1 Sphingomonadaceae bacterium
GTCCGGGGCGTTCACCGGCGGCGGGGCGCTGAGCGTGTCGTCGGACACCAGCGTCGCGGTCAATTATGATCAGCTCACCGCCAGCACGCTGACGCTGACGGGAACGGCACCGGGCGCGACGATCAGCCTCGCCGGCAATTCGACGGTGATGGGAGCCACCCGGCTCGCCGCGCCGACGCTCATCGTCATCGGCGGCATCCAGCAGGCCGGCACCTTCACTGCGGCGTCCGACACGGGCGTCAACGTCACCGGCGCGATCAGCGCGGCCGACGTGACGCTGACCGGCACTATGGGAACGGCGGCGACGGTCGCGGTGGCGTCGACGGGATCGGTCATGGGCACGAACAGCGCGACGATCACGGCACCGGGGGCGGTGACGCTCGACGGGGCGGTCGGCGCACCGACGCTGAACGTCACGTCGGACACGAGCATCGCGGGCGCGGGGTCGCTGACGGGCGGCACGATCGCCTTGACCGGCACGACGCCAACCTCGACGGTGACGCTGACCGGGACGCTCGACGACACCGCCACGGCGACGATCGTCGGTCCGGGCGGGGTGGCGCTGTCGGGAACGTTCGCCGGGGGCGGAGCGCTGAGCGCATCGTCGGATATCAGTGTCGCGATCGGCTATGCCCAGCTCGACGCGAGCGGCCTGACGCTGACCGGGACGTCTCCGGGGGCGACGGTCAGCCTCGGCGGCGCCTCGACCGTCAGCGGCACGACATCGCTGCAGGCACCGGGCTTCATCACGATTTCGGGCGACCACGGCGCGCAGACATTCACGGTATCGTCGCTCGACAGCCCGACGGCCGGCGTGGATGTTGCCGGCAATCTTCGCGCGGCGGACGTCCAGCTGCTGACCGATGCCCAGTTGGGGCGGCCGGTGACGCTTGAGACTTCGGGCTCGATTGCCGGAACAACGAGCGTGCGGCTCAATGCGGGTGGCCTGCTGACACTCAACGGTCCGGTATCGGGCGGTGCCGTGATCCTGGGGTCCGATACCGGCATAGCGGTCAACGGGCCGCTGAGCGGAAGCGTACTCATTGCATATGCCGGTTCGTTCCGGCCGGACGCGCCAATTTCGTTCGCCGGCGGCGCTGCATTCACTGGCGACGTGACCATCGGGACGAGCGGGCGCGTGACGTTGGCTGGCGCGAACACGGTCAGCGGCTCGACCATAACGATAGCCGGCGGTCCGGCCGAGCCGACCGTTGGCCCGTCGGCGGTCGAACTGGCCGCGCCGGTCACCGCGACCGACGTCGCGATCACCGGGACAGACGGCGTGACCACGGTGAGCGTCGACGCGCCGGTGCATGTCGCCAACTCGTTCGGCGTCGGTCACGCGCTGAGCTTCACCAACAATTCGCCGATCGACCCCGACAACATCACGATCGACGTCAGCGGGCTGATCACCGTCAACAACCTGCTCGCGGCCACTCGGGTGACACTCGATTCGGGCGACATCGCCATCGGCGGCGCGGGGGCGGTCACGGCGATCGAACTCGCCGAATTCCTCACCTCATCGCCCAAGGCGAGCGCGGCGACCGTGGGCGGCAGCGGAGGCGTCGCCGGTTATGATCTCGACGCCGGCGAACTGACGCACGTCGCGGCAAACCGCATTCTCGTGTCGACCGGGCCGTCGAGTGGCCATACGAGCAGCGGCACGAATTTCGACGTCGCGCCGCTCGACCTGACGGTCCGCGACCTCAGCCTGGCGGGGAGTGCCGGCGACGACCGCAACCTGTCGGCGGGCCCGCGCGATCCGGTGCTGGCCTTCGCCGCGTCGGGCGCGGTCGACGTTCGCGGGCAGGTCGCGCTGACTTCGGCGGGGGCGAGCGATACCGTCGTCCTGTTCGCCGAGGGCGCGGTCCGCGTCGCGACGCCGACGGGCGGGATCGCGGTCACCGGGCCGTCGGGCGTGCTTACCGGCGAGATCTATGCGTACGGGCCAAGCGTCGTCGTCGCGTCGGATGCGGTGGCGGCGGCGCTGCCCGGCACCGCGATGTTCGACGACCGCGCCTCGCTGCTCCGCACCAACGACGGCCCGGTCGCGCCGGCGGGCTATCTGCAGGCGGGGCGGATCGAGGTCCGCCCGACAACGGCGTTCTACGGCGAGAACAGCGGCACGACGACAACCTTCGCCGGGCTGACCACCGGCGACGGCGGCTTCGGCATCATTGCCGGGACCTTTGATCCGGTGGCCGCCGCCGCCGCTGGAGGAATTACGGGCGTGACCTCAATCGACACGCTCGATGGCGCGCTCGTGCGAACCGGTCCGGCCGAGGTCATCACCTACGGTCGGCAACTGACCTCGCAGGGTGTCACGGTGATCAACGACGCGTTAGCCAAGATCGTGCGCACGACCAGCGCCGACGTGACGCCGCTGTCGACGGTCAACGACTGCCTGATCCCCGGCGGCGTCTGCACCTCCGGCGCATATCAGGGCAAGCCCGTGGTCGATGCGGGCTCGGCAACCTTCGTCCGGTCCGGGACGGCGGCCGGCGACGGGCGTGACCTGATCACGATCGGTACCGCGACCCCGACGGTCATCACGTGGACGCCGTACGACAGCAAGGGCACGGGACCGGTCGACTTCCTGCCGACGGGCAACATCGCGACCTTTGCCGGGGCACCCGGACTGACCGGCTACACCGTCGTCAACCGCGTCCTGCCGACCGACGCGACGCGGCCGATCCTGTTCGACGGCACGACGCTGGCGACTCTGGCGAGCACCGCCGGCCTCGCGACGCCGGGCGGAACGGTGGTGTTCTTCTCGCCGGGCGGGATCGTCGTCGGCCCGACCGGGGTGTTCGACGTCGGGTCGCTGCTGCTGACCACCGCCGACCCGCAGCTGCTGGGCAACGGCTTCCGGCTGAACAGCGCGGCGGCCTCGACGGTAGGCGTCACGGTGCAGCCGGGAGCGCTGATCACCGCGTCGACGCCGGGCGGCTTCGTCGATCTGGTCGCCCCGCGGGTGCGGCAGGACGGTTCCATAACAACGGCCGGCGACGCGTTGTACGTCGCCGCCGAAGCAGCCGACGTCACCGCCAACGCCGACGGCAGCACCGCGATCGTCCTGTCCAAGGGCTCCGCGGTGGGCACCGACCCGCTGCTGCTCGAACATTCGGGCACGACGACCGGCCTCGCCACGGCGGAGACCGGCAGCAGTATCGTGCTCGCCGCCGCCGGGCAGGATGCACCGGCGCAGGTGCAGGTCGGAGGCACCCTCGGCTATGCGGGTGGAGCCGGACAGGTGACGATCGCCGCCGGGGTGCCCACCGGTCTTGCGGGCATCGCTGCCGGAACCGGGCTGGCCACCCAGTCTGCCGACCTGACGCTCGCCGGGTCGTTCACGTCGCCCCTCGTCGCGCAGACGACCCGCAACCTGACCGTCGCCAGCCCGACAAACGCGCCGGCGCAGTTCGGCTCGGTGTCGCTAGCGTTCGGCGGCGACCTTGTGGTGAACAGTCCGCTGACCGCGGCTAGCCTTGCGGCGCAGGGCAGCGGCACCGCCTCTGCCGTCACGATCAATGCAGTCGTTACCGCCCCCGTCATCGGCATCACGACGGCGGGGCCGGTAACGTTCGCCGCGCCAGTTACCGCGGCGACCAGCCTCAGCGTCACCACCCCCGGCCTGCTGTCCATCACTAGCGCGGTCGATCCCGCGACGATCGTCTTCAATGTCGGCGATATCGCCATCGGGCAAACGGCGCATGTCGGCGACGCGAACACGCAGGAGATCGAAATCCTGACCGACGGCGGCCGGGCGACGAGCGCCACCGTTGGCGGCGCGGCCGGCGCAGGCGGGTTCGATCTCGACGCGAGCGAGTTCGGCCGCCTGCAGGCCAATCGCATCCTCGTCTCGACCGGTCTCGGCGCGACGACGCGACCGCTCGACCTGCATATCGCCAGCCTCGCCATCCAGGGATCGGCGGCGACGGCGAACAATCTCAACCCCAACACTGGCCTCGCCGTCGTCTTCGGATCGTCGAGTGGCCTGTACGTCGACGGTCAGCTGGCCGTCGCCGGTGCGGGAGCGACCGATACGCTCGGCCTGCTCGCCGCGGGCCGCCTTGCGGTCACTCTGCCGAGGGGCGGCATCGGCGTGACGTCACCGACCGGCGCGCTGACAGGACGGCTCTATCTGCTCGGCAACGATGTCGTCGCGGCGTCGGCGGCGACGCAGGCGTCGGTGGCGGCGGCGACATCCTTCGCCGACCGGCGCAGTGCGCTCGGTCTTAATGACGGGGCGGTGAATTACGCCGGCTATATTCAGGCGGGGACGGTCGACGTCCGGGCGAGCGGCAGCTTCCTCAACCAAAACAGCGGTAGCCTTGGGACCTACGCCGGGATTTCGGTCGGGGCTGGTGGGCTCGGCTTCCGCCAGGGGGCATTTGCCCCGCCGCCGACCCTCAAGCTCGACCTGACCAATCTGACCGCGGTCGATGCCGCCATCAAATCGACAGCGCCGGCCGAGGTCATCGCCTTCGGCCGTCAGGTCACCGGCACGACCCCGATCATCGACGCCGCCTTCCTGCCGACGGTCCGGGTCAACGTCACCGACGTGACGCTGTTGTCGGAGATCAACGGCTGCCCGATCCGCGGCGGTGCGTGTCGCGATCCGCTCGGCGACGGTACGCCGCTCGACCGCGCTGCGCAGCTGACCGGCGAGATCGTTCGGCCGGCCGAGGACAGCTTCATCGCGACGCTGAACGAGGCGAGCGCGGTCAACGCCTTCATCGCGTCGCAGGTCGGGGCGTTCGCCGCCCCGCGGCTGATCGACCTCAGCGCGGTGACGATCACCGCCGGCATCGGCGATCCGGCGACCGGTGCGGGCGACGAGACCCTGTGGGAGCCGCTCGGGTTGGTCCCCTCGGCGACCGACACGCCGGCCGGGCCAACGGACGGCCGGGTCGGCAAGCGGCCGGCCGTGCCGCCGGCGAGGCCGAGCGGGAGCCCAGGACGATGACGATCAGCCGTGCCGCCCGCGTCGTCGCCGCCGCCCTGCTCGCGGCCGTGTCGTCCATTGCCCCGGCGGCGGCCCCGCCGCTCAGTTCGCTCGACAGCTTTCGGCTCGGCTCGGCCTCGGGCATCCAGTGCAGCGCCCAGAGCAGGCCATCGGACAAGGTCGCGGTCGGCATGTTCGACCGTGCCTATGCGCTGGCCTGCCGCGACGCCGCCGCCGCGCCCGGCAGGCTCTATGTCCTGACCAATGCCGCCGGCGATCCGGCGGCGCGGCTGGCGGCGGCGCGCGCGGCGATCGCGCGCTGCGAGCCGGCGCATGCGGTCGACGTGCCTGGCGTTCCCGGCGCGCAGCAGGCATCCTGCGTGCTGATCGACGGCAACATCCCTTACGCATCGTATACGGTCGTCCGTGGCGGGCGGCTGTACGCGGCGGAGGGACTGGCGGGCTACGACGACGCCCTGCTTCTGGCGCTGCGGTCGCTCGTCGCCGACCGCATCGTTCCCGGGACGATCGGGGCGAGCGTGACTGCGGCCGGCGATGCCGCCGCCTTCGCCCGGGCGCAGGCCGGCAGTCTCGACCCGGCGCTGGCCCTGACCGAGGCGTACCGCCGCAACAACGGCGGCAGCTACGCCGAATCATCCGAGTTCTTTTCCGTCCTGACGTCGAACGAGCTAGCTCGGGCACAGCGCGGCGAGTTCCTGCTTGGCGCGGCGCTGCAGCAGTCGAACCTCGGGGCGTTCGCCGAAGCCGACTCGCTGTTCGCCCGCGTTCCCGCCGAGGAACTGGCCGACCCTGTCGGCATGCGCCTGTCGCGCAACTTCCACGCGATCCATTTCCTCAACCAGCGGCGACCGAAGGACGCGCTGGCCGAACTCGATCGCACCGTCCGGCCCGCCGCGCCGGCGGTCGCCACGGGTGCGCCGACGATCGATCCCGTCGCGGCGGCGCGGCTCAACCGGAACGCGGTGATCGCGCCGGGCGGGGGCACGGTGCTTACCGCCGAGGAGAGGGCGCAGGTGCTCGACGCGCAGGCGCTGCAGCTGCGCGGCGCGGCGCTGCGGCTGCTGGGTGACGCGGCGGGCGCGCGGACCGCACTGAACGGGGCGCTGCTAGCGTTCGACGACATCGGTCGCCGCCAGATCGCTTCGGTCGCGCGGCTGAAGTCGGCGACCTATTCCGACCTTGCCGGACTAGCCGAAACCAAGGGCGATCTCGCCGAGGCGGAGAAGCAGCAGCAGGCCGCCGTCGCTGTGGTCGCGGCCGAATATCCCGATTCGCTGGCGACGCTATCGGTCGAGGCGCGGCTGGCGTCGCTGCTCGCCCGGCGCGGCAAGACCGAGGCGGCGCTGGCCCTGTTCCGCACCGTCGTCACCCGCGCGAGTGCCAGCGGGACGGTCGGTCCGGGGCTGCTCGGTGGCCTTGCTCCGTATTTCGCCCTGCTCGCCCGCGAAAGCGCGGCGCGACCCGACCTCGTCGCCGACTTCTTCAGCGCCAGCCAGCTTCTCCTGCGTCCCGGCGTGGCGCAGACTCAGGCGGTGCTCGCCCGCGAGCTCAGTAACGGCGACGACGAGGCGGCGCGCCTGTTCCGCCAGTCGACCGCGCTGACCCGCGACGTCGACCGGGTGCGGATCGAGATCGCCCGCATGGCTGCGTTGGCAACCCCGACGCCCGACGACCTCACCCGGCTGGCGGCGGCACAGGTCCGCCTCGCCCAGTTGCAGATCGACCAGACGGCGGCCAGCGCCGCGCTGGCCAAGTATCCGCGCTATCGCGCCGTCGCAACGACCGGCCTGACGCTCGCCGAGCTGCAGGCGGCACTCAAGCCCGGCGAGGCGTATTTCAAGCTCACCGCGCCGGCAACGCGGATGTACGGCATGCTGATCACGCCTACTGCGGTCCGGCTGTACGCGGTCGAACCCTCGGTCGCCGCGCTGACCCGGAAGGTCAGCCGCCTGCGCGCGAGCATTGTCGTCATCGAGGACGGTGCGCCGAGCACGAAGCCGTACGACGTCGCCCTCGCCTACGAGCTGTTCCAAGACATCGCCAAGCCGATCACCGCCGATCTCGGCGCGGTCCGGCACCTGATCTATGAACCCGACGGGCCGCTGCTCAAGCTGCCGCTGACGCCACTGGTCATGGAACGGGCAGGGGTCGACGCCTATGCCGCGCGGCAACGCCTGCCGAACGCCGACCCGTTCGATTTCCGCGGCATCGCGTGGGTCGGGCGGGCGATGGACGTGAGCACGTCGGTCTCGCCGCTGGCGTTTCGCGACCTGCGCGGAGTCGCGGCATCGCGGGCGGCGCGGGCCTATCTCGGCTTCGGGCAGAACGCGCCGCTCGCCGGTCTGGCCCTGACGCAGGCGACGACGCGCGGCGCGGTCGGCACGGGCGCGGGCTGCACGTGGTCGCCGGCCGAATGGAACCACCCGGTTTCGGGTGAGGAGCTGCGCGAGACGGCGAAGCTGCTCGGCACTGCGGGGGCGAAGGTGGTGACCGGCGAGGCGTTCACCGACACCGACATCACACAACGCACCGACCTGTCGCAGTACCGCATCCTGCATTTCGCGACGCACGGGCTGGTCACCGCGCCGCATCCCGAATGCCCGGCGCGCCCGGCGCTGCTGACTTCGTTCGGCGGAGTCGGGTCCGACGGGCTGCTGACCTTCGGCGAGGTGTTCAACCTGCATCTCGACGCCGATCTCGTCATCCTCTCGGCGTGCGACACCGCCGGGGCGGCGAGCGTCGCGGCGTCGCGCGAGGCCGGCGTCGCGACCGGCGGCGACTTCGCGCTCGACGGGCTGGTCCGCGCCTTCGTCGGGGCGGGAGGACGCGTCGTCATCGCCAGCCACTGGCCGGTTCCCGACGAGTTCAACGCAACCGAGCGCCTGATCTCCGGCCTGTTCACCGCTCCGTCCGGGCGCAGCATTTCGGGGGCGCTCCGCGCCGCGCAGCTGCCGCTGATGGATGCGGCGCAGACCAGCCATCCGTATTATTGGGCGGCCTTCTCGGTCGTTGGCGACGGCGCGCGGCCGATGGCGCGCGACAGCGCGACGAGCGCCGATGCCGCCAAACCCGCCGCGGGAGGCCGGTGATCGCGACGATCGCGCCCACCGCCCCCGCGGCTCCGATGCCCCATCGCCGGCGCGCCCGCTGGCTGCAGCGCGTCGGCACGCGACGGCTGGTCACCATGCTGCTGTTGCTGGCCGCGGCGCTGCTCGTCGCCGGGCTCAGCTGGCACATGCCGCTGCTGGTCGACGCCGAACGGACGCTGTTCGACATCCGCACCGCGCTCACCGCCCCGCGCGTTGATCAGGATCCGCGGATCACGATCGTCACCTACACCGAAAGCACGTTGCAGCACACGGCGCGGCGTTCGCCGGTCGACCGCGCGCTGCTCGCCCGGGTGCTGACGACGCTCGACCACGCCGGGGTGAAGGCGATCGGCGTCGACATCCTGATCGACCAGGCGGTGCCTGGCGAGGACGCGACGCTGACCGCGGCGCTGCAGGCGATGCATACCCCGGTGCGTCTCGCCTACGCCTCGGTTAAGGACACCGCCGAATTCATCGAGCCGTGGCAGGAGGCGCACCTCCTCGGCTTCATCAAGGGGGCGGGAGCGGCGACCCGGGCGGGCAGCGTCCGGCTTGAGGCCGATGCCGATGGCGTCATCCGGCGCTGGCCCGATCTCGTCTCGGGGGTGACGCCGCTGTCGCGCGCGCTGGCCGGATCGAGCGACATCTACCGCGGCATGATCGCCTATCGCCAGGCGAAGCTGACCGACCGGCCGGTGTTCAACAAGATCGACATCGAGCTGCTCGCCGATCCGGCGACGGCGACGATGCTGGCCCCCTTGCTGCGGGGCAAGATCGTGCTCGTCGGGGCCGACCTGCCGTCGACCGACCGCCTGCCGACCCCATTCACCGCGATCAGCGGCGCGACGATGGCGGGAACGGAGATCCATGCGCACATGCTGGCGCAGGCGCTCGACCGCGACTGGCCGGCCGCGCTGCCGGCGTGGAGCCTGTGGCTGGCGGCGCTGCTCGCGGTCGGCGCGGGGGCGATGACCAGCCTGATCGAGCGGCGGATCGTCTGGCTGATCGCCATCATCGGCGCGCAGGTCGTCGCGCTGCTCGGGGTGCCGCTGCTTCTCGCGGCGACGCACACGATCGACACGACCGGCTTCCCGGCGCTCGGCTGGGCGCTCGGCTGGCTGGCGGCGTTCATCGCCGTCGGATCGGCGGCGCGGTCGATCGGCAGCGAGGAGCGGCGCTTCGCCCAAGGCGCGCTCGGCAAATATCTGCCCGGGGACGTCGCCGCATTGATCCTGCGCGAGCCCGAGCGCCTTGCGCTGTCGGGGGAGAGCCGCGAGATTTTCGCGCTGTTCTCCGACATGGAGGGGTTCACCAAGCTGTGCCACCGACTGACGCCCGAGGAGGTCGCCACCTTCCTCAACGACTATCTCGATCACCTGTGCGGGATCGTGCTCAAGCACGGCGGGACGATCGACAAGTTCGTCGGCGACGCGGTCGTCGCTTTCTGGGGTGCGCCGGTGTCGCGGCCCGACGACGGCGACCGCGCGCTCGCCGCGGCGACCGAGATGGCGCGTGACGTGAAGCTCCTCGTCAGCGGCGACCCGCCGCTGATCGGCCGCACCCGCGTCGGGCTGCACTGGGGGCGGACGGTGGTCGGCAACTTCGGCGGGTCGGGGCGGATGCAGTATACCGCCCTCGGCGACACGATGAACACCGCGGCGCGGCTCGAGTCGGCAAACAAGTATCTCAAGACTTCGGCACTGGTCAGCGGCGACGCGCTCGCCGGCATGTCTGCCGCCGGCGTGCGGCCGATGGGCCGCGTCCTCCTGCGCGGCCGGGCGGTCGGCATCGACGTCTACGAACCCGTCGCCGATCTCGAACATGCCCGCGAAATTCGCTCCCTGTACTGGGCATTCCGGACCGGCGATGAAAACGCGCTGGCGGAGATACGGTCGATCGCGCAAACGCGTCCGGATGACCATGCCCTTGCGTATCTGGTCCATCGGATGACCGAAATCGGTCCCGAGGGGGCCTATATCTTGGAGTGAAGGCGATGATGAAGCGGGTGATCATACTCATGTCGGCGCTGGCAGCATCGGCGGCATCGGCGCAGATGCTGGTCGTGCGGGCGACCGGCCCGTCGGCGGGAAGCTATGCGCCGGGCAAGATGCTGCCGGCGACTGCGACGGTGACGCTTGCCGCAGGCGACGAGATCGTCGTCATGGACGGCGGCGGCACGCGCTCGCTGAAAGGTCCGGGCAGCTTCACCGGCAAGGGAGCGAGCCAGGCCGCCGGCCTCGGAACGATGCTCGCCAGCCTCGGCGACCGGACAAACAGCCGGATGGCGCGGACCGGAGCGATCCGCGGCGGCGGCCCGGCCCCGGCGCTGCTGCCCAGTCTGTGGGCGATCGACACGACAACCGGCGGCACCTTCTGCCTCGTCAACAGCACCGACGCCCAATTATGGCGCGCCGACAGCAGCGCCGCGACGTCGGTCCCGATCCGCAAGGGCGACGACGGCGCGCCGGCCTATGCCAGCTTCGACGCCGGCGCGGCGACGACCCCGTGGCCGGCCGATATCAGCCCGCGCGCCGACGGCGAATATCTCATCGGCCCCGACGCCAACGTCCAGTCGGTGTCGATTCGCATTCTCGCCGACTCACCGGGCGACCTCGCGGCGCTCGCCGCCGCCTTCGGCCGCAGCGGCTGCCAGCGCCAGATTGCCTTTCTCCGCGCTGCCGCCGGACCGGCAACTCAATAGCGCGTAATCTTGTCAACCGCGCGGGACCGGAGCGTCGCCGTTTCCCGCGGTGCCGCGTTGCGCTGCGGTAACGTGACGATCTGACCGGTTCTCTGCGACCGGACATCTAGCTCAACAGGACGGCGTTCAGCTACAGCCGGCGCGCCTCGGCCCGCGCATCGAGGTCGTCAAGCTACTGGTGGCCGATGGTGAAATCGTTGACAGGGTTGCGGTTCTCGCCGAGCACCAGCCAGATCGGGCGCTGCGCCAGCGGCGCCGGCTTGCCGCCCGCGCCGGTGCCGGTCGCCGAGCGAAGCTGCAGTCATAGGATTGGCGGCATTCATATAGCGGCGGATGTGGGAGAGTGGAGATGAGGCTCAGCCCGCCGTTCGAGACGTACATCGGCCACCTGCTGACGCTCGCCCAGGCGGAGTATCTGTCGCGCGAAGAAACTGTCGATAGCATGACGCTGTTCGCCACCGCGGTCGCCCGCGGCTCGCGAACAGGTGTTGACAGAGCCAGTGAATCTGCCTCACGACCCGCCGAGCGCCGAAGCGGGAACGTAGCCGGTCGCCGCGCTCCAGAACATGTCGATGTCGGGGTAGGTGCAGCGGTCGGCCTCGCTGTTGCGCCCGACGGCGAGCAGCACCGCGTCGACCGTGCCGCGGTTGACCAGCTGGTGGCCGTTCGGCACGTCCTTGGCGAAGGTCGCGATGTCGCCGGCGCGCATCACCGTCCCGCCGTCGTCGTCGATCAGCACCGCCTCGCCGCTGAGCATGACGATCAGTTCGTCGATGTCCGAATGCCAGTGGCGCATCGACGACGCCAGGCCGGGCGGGATCGTCGTGACGTTGGCTCCGAAGTCGGTCAGCCCGGCGGCGACGTTGCGCTTCCGCCGGCCGGCGACGAGTTGGTCATAGGGCGGCAGATAGCCGGTCGTGCTGGTTTCCGGGATCGCGGCGAGGTCGAGCTTGGGCATGGCCCGATCATGCCGCAGGCCGGCCGGCTTGAGAAGGCGGCAGCGAGCGGCTAGGCGAACCCATGATCGATGCGCTTGACCTCGCCCAACGCCTCATCGCCTGCCCCAGCGTCACCCCGGCCGACGCGGGGGCGCAGGACGTGCTGGCGGCGAGCCTCGAGCGGATCGGCTTCGCCGTCCACCGCCTGACCTTCGGCGCGGCTCCCGACGGCCCGATCGAGAACCTGTTCGCGACGATCGGCAGCGGGCCGCCGCACTTCGCCTTCGCCGGGCATACCGACGTCGTGCCGGCGGGCGAGGGGTGGGACGCCTTCGCGCCGCACGTCCGTGACGGCTGGCTTGTCGGGCGGGGCGCAGCCGACATGAAGGGTAGCATCGCCGCCTTCGTCGCCGCCGCGGCACGCCATTTGGCGAAGGGACTGCCCGGAACCCTTAGCCTGATCGTCACCGGCGATGAGGAGGGACCGGCGACGTTCGGCACCGCGCCGCTGCTCGATTGGATCGAGGAGCACGGGCACGTCCCCGACGCGTGCCTCGTTGGCGAGCCGACCAGCGCGGTGGCCCTCGGCGACATGGTCAAGATCGGCCGGCGGGGCTCGCTCAATGCGTGGGTTCAGGTCCACGGCGCTCAGGGCCACGTCGCCTATCCCGACCGCGCCGACAATCCGGTGACTCGGCTGGTCGCGATCCTCGCGCGGCTAAAGGGCCGCGTCCTCGACACCGGCAGCGACTGGTTCCAGCCGTCGAACCTCGAGGTCACTGACCTGACCGTCGGCAACCCGGCAACCAACGTCATTCCCGCGACCGCGTCGGCGCGCCTCAACATCCGCTTCAACGACCTGCAGCGCGGCGCAGAGCTCGAAGCGTGGCTGCGCGGCGTCGTCGCCGAGGAAGCGCGGGCGGCCGACGTCACGGTGCGGATTTCGGGCGAGGCGTTCCTCACCGACCCCGGCGCGCTGTCGACCCATGTCGCCGCCGCGATCCACGCCGTCACCGGGCTTACCCCCGAGCTGTCGACCACCGGCGGTACCTCCGACGCCCGCTTCATCCGCCGCCTGTGCCCGGTCGTCGAGTTCGGGCTGGTAGGGACAACGATGCACCAGGTTGGGGAGGCGGTGCGGGTGGCGGACATCGCGACGCTGACCGAAATCTACAGCGCGATACTCACGCGGGTATTCACCCCCGCATCCACCGGCAGCTCCCCCTCCCACTGAGCGACGACCGCCGCGGCGAC
>CAHJWP010000049.1 GCA_903642255.1 Sphingomonadaceae bacterium
GAGGCGGCCGGCTTGCAGGGGATTGTCTGTTCGGGCTCCGAAGCAGCTGCGACGCGCGCCGCGTGGGCCGATGCCATGATTGCGGTGCCCGGGCTACGCCCGGCCGGCAGTGCCGTTAGCGACCAGAAGCGGGTGATGACGCCGCGCGAGGCACGCGATGCCGGGGCGTCGGTCCTCGTTATCGGCCGGCCGATCACCGCCGCGCCCGACCCCACTGCGGCGGCGGCGGCGATCGCTGCCTCACTGTGAGCGTCGACATCAAGATTTGCGGCCTGTCGACGCGGGACACGGTCGATGCGGCCGTCGGTGCCGGCGCGAGCCACGTCGGCTTCGTTTTCTTCCCGCCGTCGCCACGCAACGTCGCCGCCGATCGGGCACTTGCGCTCGGCCGCGGCCTGCCGGCGCACGTCACCCGCGTCGGCGTCTTCGTCGACCCCGACGACGCGCTGCTCGACCACGCGACGCCCGGGCTCGACGCGATCCAGCTGCACGGCAGCGAGACCGTCGAGCGGGTCGCCGCAATCCGCGCGCGATACCGCCGGCCGGTGTGGCGCGCCGTCGGGGTCGCAACGCGCGACGACATACGTGCGGCGATCGTCGCCGGCCGCGGGGCCGACCGATTGCTGTTCGATGCCAAAGCGCCTAGGGGAGCGCCCTTGCCCGGTGGCAACGGACTGCGCTTCGACTGGCGGCTGCTCGACGGCGTAGAAATGCGGGCGTGGGGCCTGTCGGGCGGGCTTGATGCCACAACGGTCGGTAACGCGATTGCGGTTGCGCGGCCGCCGCTGGTTGATGTTTCGTCGGGGGTCGAGGATGCGCCGGGAGTGAAATCGGTGAGCAAGATCAAGGCGTTCATTGCCGCCGCGAGGGCCGCGTAGTGGCGACCGCCGCGGATCCGCCGCGCTACCACGCCCGCATCAGCCTGCGGACCGGCCCGGACGCGCGCGGCCATTTCGGCGCCTTTGGCGGACGCTATGTCGCCGAGACGCTGATGCCGCTGATCCTCGAGCTCGAGGTCGCCTACCGCGCGGCGCAGGCCGATCCCGCCTTCGCCGCCGAGTTCGACTACCTCCTCAAGCACTATGTCGGCCGGCCCAGTCCGCTCTATTTCGCCGAGCGCCTGACGACCGCGCTCGGCGGCGCGAAGATCTACTTCAAGCGCGACGAGCTCAATCACACCGGCGCGCACAAGATCAACAACTGCATCGGCCAGATGCTGCTCGCCCGGCGCATGGGCAAGACGCGGATCATCGCGGAGACCGGGGCCGGCCAGCACGGCGTCGCCACCGCGACGGTCGCGGCGCGCGCCGGCCTGCCGTGCACGATCTACATGGGCGCGCGCGACATCGCCCGCCAGGCGCCGAACGTCTTCCGCATGAAGCTGCTCGGGGCCGAGGTCCGTGCCGTAACGTCGGGGTCGCAGACGCTCAAGGACGCGATGAACGATGCGCTGCGCGACTGGGTGACCAACGTCCACGACACGTTCTACATCATCGGCACCGCGGCCGGGCCGCACCCGTACCCTGAGCTGGTCCGGGACTTCCAGTCGGTCATCGGCCGCGAAGCACGCGAGCAGATCCTCGAGGCCGAAGGCCGCCTGCCGGACATGCTGGTCGCGGCGATCGGCGGCGGGTCGAACGCGATCGGCCTGTTCCACCCGTTCCTCGACGACGACGTGCGGCTGGTCGGCGTCGAGGCGGCGGGCCATGGGCTCAGCACCGACAAGCACGCCGCGAGCCTTGCCGGCGGCCGGCCGGGGGTGCTCCACGGCAACAAGACGCTGTTGTTGCAGGACGACGACGGCCAGATCGCCGAGGCGCACTCCATCTCGGCCGGGCTCGACTATCCCGGCATCGGCCCCGAGCACGCGTGGCTCCACTCGATCGGCCGCGTCGAGTACCAGTCGGCGACCGATGCCGAAGCGCTTGCCTCGTTCCAGCGCCTGTGCACGCTCGAGGGCATCATTCCGGCGCTCGAGCCGGCGCACGCGATCGCCGCGATCGAACGGATGGCGCCGACGATGAGCCGGGACGACATCATCGTCGCCAACCTGTGCGGGCGGGGGGACAAGGACATCTTCACCGTAGCCGAGGCGCTGGGGTTCGGGTTGTGACCGACCGCCTCGCATCGCGCTTCGCCGCCTGCGTCCGCGACAACCGTGCTGCGCTCGTCACCTTCGTCACCGCGGGCGATCCCGACCTCGACCGCGCGCCGGCGATCCTCGCGGCGCTCGTTGCCGGTGGAGCCGACATCATCGAGCTCGGCATGCCGTTCACCGACCCGATGGCCGACGGGCCGGCGATCCAGGACGGCAACCTGCGCAGCCTCACCGCCGGCACGACGCTGACGGCGGTGCTGGCGATGGTGACCGCCTTCCGGGCGAAGGACGCGACGACGCCGTTGATCCTGATGGGCTATTTCAACCCGATCCTCGCTTATGGCCCGGAGCGCTTCGCCGCCGATGCCGCCGCGGCCGGCCTCGACGGGACGATCGTCGTCGACCTGCCGCCCGAGGAGGACGGCGAGCTTTCGCCACTGCTCGCCACCCACGGGCTGCACAATGTCCGGCTGGCGACGCCGACGACCGACGCGGCGCGCCTGCCGACGGTGCTGTCCGGGGCGTCGGGCTTCCTCTACTACGTCGCCGTCGCCGGGATCACCGGTGCGGCGTCGGCCGCCGATGCCGATGTCGCCGCGGCGGTCGCGCGGCTCAAGGCGGCGACCGACCTGCCGGTTGCGGTCGGCTTCGGCATCAAGACGCCGGTGCAGGCCGCGGCGGTCGCGGTCCATGCCGATGCCGTCGTCGTCGGCTCGGCGATCGTCGCGCTGATCGGCGGGGCGGCGGCGGGGCGTGTCAACGACCTGCCCGAGCAGGTCGAGGCGTTCGTTGCCGGCCTCGCCGGCGCGGTGCGCGGGGCGCGACGGACGCAGCCCACAGCATCGCCCGCGGAGATCGCGGCGTGAGCTGGCTGACCCGCATCCGCCCTCGCCTGACGGCGATGCTGACGCGCCGCGAGACGCCGGAGAACTTGTGGCGCAAGTGCGCCAAATGCGGCACGATGCTGTATATCAAGGACTTCGAGGAGACCCTCGGCGTCTGTCCGCGTTGCGGCCACCACGAGCGGATCGATCCGAAGACCCGCTTCCACCAGATCTTCGACGGCGACTATCGGCGGCTCGACGTGCCCAAGGTCCCCGAGGACCCGCTCAAGTTCCGCGACCAGAAGCGCTATGTCGACCGGCTGAAGACGGCGCGAAGCACGACCGGCGAGCCCGAGGCGATGGTCGTCGCCACCGGTACGATCGGTGGCGAACCGGCGGTCGTCGCGGTGCAGAACTTCGCCTTCATGGGCGGCTCGATGGGGCTCGGCGTCGGCGAGGCGTTCCTGTCGGGGGCGCTGGCGGCCGTGAAGGCGAAGTGCCCGTTTGTCGTCTTCACCGCCGCCGGTGGCGCGCGGATGCAGGAGGGCATCCTCAGCCTGATGCAGATGCCGCGGACGACGGTGGCGATCGCCGAACTGCGCGAGGCCGGCCTGCCGTACATCGTCGTGATGACCGACCCGACGACCGGCGGCGTCACCGCAAGCTACGCCATGCTCGGCGACATCCAGATCGCCGAGCCCGGCGCGCTGATCGGCTTCGCCGGCCAGCGCGTCATCGAGCAGACGATCCGCGAGAAACTGCCCGAAGGATTCCAGCGCGCGGAATATCTGTTGGCCCACGGCATGCTCGACATGGTCGTCCACCGCCGCGAGCTGAAGGCGACGCTGGCGCGGCTGATCGGCCTGCTGATGCGGCGGCACGCCGCGCCGCTCGTCGCGCCCGCGGCCTGACGGGCACGCGGCAGCACGTGGAGGCGGCGCGGTCCGACAATCCGGTGCTCGACGCGCTGCTCGCGGCGGCGTTCCGGCTGCATCCGGCGACGATCGACCTCGGCCTTGCGCGGCTCGAGCGCCTGCTGGTGCGGCTCGGCAACCCGCACCTCAGGCTGCCGCCGGTATTCCATGTCGCCGGAACCAACGGCAAGGGATCGACCTGCGCCTTCCTCCGCGCCGGGCTCGAGGCGTCGGGGCGGCAAGTCCACGTCTATACCTCGCCGCACCTCGTCCGGTTCAACGAACGGTTCCGGTTGAATGGCGCGCTGATCGACGACGCGACGCTGATCACCACCCTGCGCGACGTCCTCGACGCGAATGGAACCGCTCCGGTGACATTCTTCGAGCTCACCACTGCGGCCGCTTTCCTCGCCTTCGCGCGAACCGCAGCGGACGCCTGCGTCATCGAGGTCGGCATGGGCGGGCGGCTCGACGCAACCAACCTGGTTGTGCCGGTCGTGACGGGTATCGCCGCGCTGGGGCTCGACCACCAGCAGTGGCTCGGCAACTCGATCCTCGACATCGCCGGCGAGAAGGCCGGCATCGCCAAGCGCGGCGTGCCGCTCGTCCTGTCGCGCTATCCCAAGGCGGTCACCGCGCGGATCGCCGAGGTCGCCGGCCTTGCCGGGGCTCGGCTGACGATCCGCGGCGACGACTGGGACGCCGCGCTGTACGAAGGCGCGCTCCATTTCCGCGACGCCGGCGGCAAGCTGACCCTGCCGCTGCCGCGTCTTACCGGCGCGCACCAGCTCGACAACGCTGCTCTCGCCGTCGCCATGCTTCGGGCGCAGCGCGACCTGCCGATGCCCGATGCGGCGCTGCGCGCGGCGATGGGCTGGGCCGAATGGCCGGCGCGGCTGCAGCGGATCGAGCGGGGTCCGTACCTCGCGCGCCTGCCGGCCGGCAGCGAGATCTGGCTCGACGGCGGCCACAACCCGGCGGCGGCGCGGGTCATCGCCGACGCGTTCCGCGGCCATCCGCTCGCCGACCGGCCGTTCCATCTCGTCGTCGGCATGCTCGACACCAAGGACGCCGGCGGCTTCTTCAAGCCGTTCGCCGGCCGGGCGACGGCGGTCTACACCGTGCCGATCCCCGGCCACGCCAGCCACCCGCCCGAGGTACTGATCGCCCGCGCGCGCGAGGCGGGGCTGCCGGGCATCGCCGCCGCCGACGTCGGGGAAGCACTCACGGCGATCGCCCGCGGAGCCGACCGCGCCCGGCCGCCGACGGTGCTTATCACGGGCTCGCTCCACCTCGCCGGCGCGGTGCTCGCCGCCAACGGTCAGCCGCCGGCGTAGGCGACCGCGGCGACGATGCCGGAGCGTCGGGCGAGGTCGACGCGGAGTGCGGCCTCGTCGTCGCCGCGAACCACTCCGGTACCAAATCGCCAGTGCCGGTGGTCGCAGGTGAGGTCCCGGCCTTCCGCCTTGAGCGCCGCTTCGCGCGTCGCCCACATGCCGGCGAGGCCGTGCCACGCCGCGAGATCGACGCTGTCTTCAACTCCGGCGAGGACGATCTCCGCGGCCATCTCGGCTTCGTCGGGGCTTTCGAGATCGATGCCGGCCGGGGTCCGCGCGAGCACGGCCGCAACCCAGCCGGCACGGTGCGCGACGCTGGCGAACAGGTCGGTCCCGCCGAGCCGTCGGCGACCGTCGTTCGCCGCGACGAGGCGGACCGTCGCCGCATCGATGCCAATCGCGGCGGCGGCGAGCGTCGTTAGAGTCTGACGACGCCACCGGCGACGTTGGTCGCCGCTTGGTGGATGTGACCCCAGTTCGGGCACCGGCAGGATCAGGGCGACCGGGCCGGATTGCAGCGGCGGCACCTCGTCGACAGCGAAAGCCCAGCGCGTCACGGTCCGGTGCTCGGTCGTCCACCGCCCGCCGGCCGCGCCGGCGATCCTTCCCACGCCGTTCCCGGCGCGAGCGTCTCGCCCTTCATCAGCACCGACAGATCGCCGAGTTCGGCCCCGTCGCCAATTACCGCGTCGTACAGGACGATCGCCAGCGAGCCGACCGTCGCCCGGGCTCCGACAGTGACGCGCGATACCTTCATCACGCGGTCCTCGAACAGATGCGTCTGCAGCCCGGCGGCGTCGTTGAGCGAAGCATCATCGCCGATGTCGATCAGGTCGAACTCGGTGATATCCGTCGTATCGAGATAGACGCGTCGGCCGATCTTCGCCCCCATCAGCCGGAAGTAGGCGGCGAGCCACGGCGTGCCGCGGAGCGGCGCGAGGAGCAGGTTGACCGCGAGGTTCTCGTACGTCGCCGTCACCAGCTCGGTCCGCCAGACGAAGAAGCTCCACAACGGCCTGGTCGTCGGCCTGTACCGGCCGACCACAAGCCATTTGAGAACGACAACCGCCATGCCGGCCGCCACGGCGAAGGCAAGATACAGCGGCACGAACGCCGCCGCGATGGCCCAGCCGGGATGGTCGAGGTCGGCGAGGTCGCCGACGACGCTGAGCAGCAGGCTGAGCAGCGAGATGAAGATCGACAGCGGTAGAATCGTCCGGATCGTCTCCATCGCCAGCCGCGCCGCGACGAGGTGGCCCGGCGGATTGAAGCGCGCGCCTTCGTCGAACATCGTCGCGACCTGCCGCGCCGGCAGGCGCAGCGGCGGCGAACCGAACCACGTCGCCCCCGACTGCGCCGCCAGGGCGGGATCGTCGGGCGGCCGCGACAGCACGCCGATTAGCGCGTCGTCGCCGATCATTCTGCCGGCGGGAACCAGCGCGCTGTTGCCGACGAACGTCCGGCGGCCGATCACGGTCGTCGCGAGAACGATCGCCCCCGGTACGGTCCGCGCCGCGCCGAGGACGACACCGTCAGCGATGAAGCTCTCGGGCCCGATGGTGACGAGGTCGTGGACCACCGAGGTCGCGGTCGAAATCTCCGCCCGCCGGCCGACGGTCGCGCCCATCAGCCGGAACCACGGCCGGACGAACAATGTCGCATAGATCGGGTGGAGCAGTTCGAGCGCCAGCGCGCCGAACTGCCGGACGATCCAGAAGCGCAGGTAGAAGCCGCTCCACACCGAATAGGTCCCCGGCTTCGTCCGTCCGAGCAGCCCCCATTTGACGGCCGCTGTCAGCAGGCACATCAGGACGACATAGGCGATCGCCAACAGCGGCGAGAAAGCGACGAAGCCATACCCCTCGCTCGTCCAGTCGGCCTCGATCATCGCCAGCAGCCCCGGCGCGATCGGCAGCAGCGCGGCGATCGGCAGCAGGCCGGCGGCGACCAGCAGGGCGAACGCCATGGCATGCCGTCGCACCCGGCCAGGTGCCGCAACGGGCACCGGGTCGTGACGGCCCACGCGCGCGGCGGGCGATCCCGACCAACATTCCCCGGCGGGCACGACTCCGTTCGCCGGCAGGGCGCTCAGTTCCTCGAGCGCGCCGCCGTCGCCGACGCGTGCGTCGCGGCCGACGACCGCCATCGCTCCGATGGTCGCTCCGGCCCCGATCGAGACGCGTCCCAGTCGCAGCCGGCCGCCCTCGACCGCGCTGGTCGCCAACATCGACCCCGCATCGAGCGCAGCACCGTCGCCGATCGTGACGAGATCGGCGACATCGATGAAATCGCACAGCAGCAGCGCGTCGCGGCCGATGCGGGCGCCGAGCAGGCGATAATACAGAGCATAGGCCGGCGTCCCCGCGAGATACTGCGACGCGACCGTCTCCAGCACGCGGCGGACCAGCCACCAGCGGAAATAATAGTTGCCCCACAGGGGGTAATCGCCCGCCCGCGCGCGGCCGAGCACGAGCCACTTGAAGGCAACCGATCCGAGCAGGAGCAGCGGCGGCAGGGCGACGAACGCCGCCGCCGCCGCGCCCGCCGCTTCGGCCCGCGACAGCCCGTTCGACGCCCAGTAGACATAGGCGAGATAGGGCAGCAGCCACTGCAGCCCGGCAAAGCCGTAGATGAACGGTAGCGCGAGCGTCTGCGCCACCGCGCAGGCGACGAAGCGGCGATGGTCGACCGGCGCGAAGTCGGTCGCCGGGGTCGCTACGCTCGCGCCGCCGCGCCCCGCGAGCCGCGCCGCCAGCGCCCGGATCGACGGCGCGGCATAGAGATCATTGATCGACAGGTCGGCAAGCCCTGGCAGCTCGCGCGCCCGCGACACCGCGCGGGCGGCCCGCAGCGAGTGGCCGCCGAGGTCGTCGAAGAAGTCGGCATCGACCGAGACGGGCAGCGGCGCGAAGATTTCGCGCCATGCCCGGTGCAGCTCGGCTTCGACCGGCGTCGCCGGCAGGGCGAGATCGACCGGCGCGGCGCGCGCCTGCGGGAGCGGCAGCGCCTTGCGGTCGACCTTGCCCGAGACGAGCAGCGGCAGATGGTCGACGACCTCGAACAGCGCCGGGCGCATGTACGACGGCAGGCGCGCCTTCAACGCGTCGGCGATGCGTGTCGTATCGAGCGTCGCTCCGGTTCGGGCGACGACATAGGCGACGAGGATTTCGGCCCCGCCGACGGTCGGCAGCGCACAGACCGCCTGCGCCACCGCCGGGTCATCGCCGATCGCCGCCTCGATCTCGGCGAGTTCGACGCGGTAGCCGCGGATCTTGACCTGCGTGTCGATCCGGCCGGCGAAGACGATGTCGCCCCCGCGACCTAGCGTCACGAGGTCGCCGGAGCGATAGACGCGCTCCGGGCCAACCTCGGTATCGAAGATGGCCGTGACGAACTTGGCGGCGGTCAGCTCGGGCAGGCCGACATAGCCCTGCCCGACGCCGGGTCCGCCGATGACGAGCTCGCCAGGCTGGCCCGGGGCAACGGGCGCCAGCGCATCGTCGACGATCCAGGCGCGGTAGCCGGGCAGCGGCGTGCCGATCGTCACCGGGTCGATCGCCGTCAACTCGGCCCACGTCGCGGTGACGGTGGTTTCGGTCGGGCCGTAGGTGTTGAGCAGGCGCAGCCCGGGGCGTACCCAGCGTCGGACGAGGTCGGGCGGACACGCTTCGCCGCCGAGATTGATCAGCCGCAACGCCGGCGGCCGCGCGTCGACCACCGCGAGCAGCGACGGAACGCAGTGCCACACCGTCACGTCTTCGCGGATGATCGCCTCGACGACGTCGGGACCGCTGCGCGCCAGCGCCTCGCTCGAGACGATCAGTTCGGCTCCGGCGAGGAAGGCCGGCCACGTCTCCTCGAGCGACATATCGAAGGCGAGGCTGAACCCCTGAAAGACCCGGTCGTCGGCGGTCAGGCCAAGGATCGCGCTTTCGGCGCGGACGAGATGGGCGATGTTGCGGTGGCGGATCGCGACGCCCTTGGGTCGTCCGGTCGTGCCCGACGTGTAGATGATATAGGCGAGGTCGTCGGGCGTCACGCCGGTCGACGCGCGGGTAAAGGACCATGCCTCGCCGGCCGCGATCTCGCCGAGCCGATCGTCGAGCGGCACGACGCGCGGGTGGGCAAAGTCGCCTAGCCGTTCCTGGGTCGTGACGATCAGCTTGGCGGTGCTATCATCGGCAATGAAGTCGACGCGGTCGGCCGGAAACCCCCAGTCGACCGGAACATAGGCCGCTCCTGCCTGCAGGACGCCGACGACCGCGGCGAACTGATCAAGGCCGCGCGGCAGGCAGAGAACCACGCGGTCGCCGCGCCCAACCCCTCGCAAATTAAGAAAATGAGCGATCTGCGCGGCACGCCGGGCCAGTTCGCCGTAGGTCAGGGTCCGCCGGCGACCGCTGCCCGGGTCGGGATCGGCAAGGCGGAGCGCCGGACGGTCGGGGGTTACCGCCGCAGTCGCGGCAAAGATTTCGTGGAGCAGCTCGTCGCGACCGTAAGGCAGATCAGGAAAAGGTGCCGCCGCGGGCGCGATGGACTTCATGGACAACCGGAACCGTGCGAATTACAACGACCCTCTAGATCGCCAACATGCCGAAAGCCAATTGTTTGTCCCTAATGCCATGAACGCGGTCGCAAATGCGCTGGAGAAGGAACCGGAAAACACCCGGACGGTAAAACCATCCGAGTGTTTTTTCGTTCGATACAACTAAAACGTTTGGTTCAGCCGAAACGCACCCGAGCCGGGCGTTACTGGGCCCAAGGCGGAATGTCAAAAGTGAATGGCGTGAAGAATGCAAGAAGCCATGACATAATCGTTCTCCTGAAGTGCCCACGTACGTTATATTACGACAGACCCTACACGATTTTTAGAGCGATGCAAGAGGCGGCGCAGAACCGCGTCAAGTTGCAGCAAATTTACCGTCCTTGTTTTTTTTGGAACTGGCTAAGCTATTGATTTTAATAGAGCGTGTTTCAGCTGAGGCTCGTCTACGCGACCTGTTGGACCCTTGTGCTAATTGCTTTCCATCCACAGCCGCTCGGTAATTGCCGAATCGTTCCAGAAACCCGCCGTGTAAAGTGTTTCCTCTTTGCCGCAACCTGCCGTATCCTGTGCACATGCCAACACCAGTAGAGCTTTGGGCGCGGCTCACCGCCGGACGGCCTCTAGGCACCATGTTCGGAGCCGAGGCCGGCGAACGGCAGCGCGTCCGGCGTCAGCGGCAGTATCGTCGACTGCTGCAGGGAGAGTTGCCGCGCGCTCTGACCAACGGCGAGATCTACGTCGTCTACCAGCCAAAGTTCAACCTGCGCGAAGGTCGGTATGACGGCGTCGAAACCCTGTTGCGCTGGCAGCATCCGAGCCTTGGCGACGTCGACCGAGGCAGCGTTATCGCGACCGCCGAGGCGAGCGGGCAAATTCATGCGCTGTCGCTGTGGATATTGGAACGTGCGGTCGACGATCAGCGGGCGTTGATCGAAAGTTACGGACACCTGCGGTTTCATGTCAACATCTCCGGCAACTCCCTCGGCGACAACGCGTTCATTGATGCTGCGTGCCAATTGGCGACATCGGCAGCGGGAATGATCGGGTTTGAGATCACCGAAACGGCGTTCATCGCCAACCCTCCGGCGGCGCTGGCGAACCTGCACCGGCTGGTCGCCGCGGGGATCAAGCTGTCGATCGACGATTACGGCTCGGGTCACTCGTCGCTGGCCTACCTCAAGGAGCTGCCCGCCGACGAACTGAAGATCGACAAACTGTTCGT
Source organism: Sphingomonadaceae bacterium (assembly GCA_903642255.1). GTDB lineage: Bacteria > Pseudomonadota > Alphaproteobacteria > Sphingomonadales > Sphingomonadaceae > Polymorphobacter_B. The sequence goes on from CAHJWP010000049.1 coordinate 10,942, forward strand.
CAGCGGCATGACGAGCAGCAACCGCGACCCGTTGATCGTTCGCTCGACGATCGACCTCGCCCACGCCCTTGGGCTTCGGGTGGTCGCCGAAGGGGTCGAAAGCCAGGCGACGCTGGCGTTGTTGCGGGTCATGGGCTGCGACGTAGCCCAGGGGTTCTTCATCAGTCCGGCGCTGCGCTTTGCCAATCTCGAGCGGTTCCTCGCCGATCCGGCGCATCTGCGCCGGCTCAACGACACCGACATTACCCTGACGCCGTCGCGCGCCTTCTGGAAGCGCAACGAACGTGATCGCGGGCCTGGAGCGATCGATGTCGTGCACCCGCACACGTAAGGTATGGCGTTGTGCGACGCGCGGCGCGGGCGTTGGGCTCGGCACCGTCATTTTATCCACAACTGCGAGTAGCGCGGCCCCTGCCGTACATACTGACGCGCGGGTGCCGCCAGCCGCGACTGCTGCGTTCAATCGGACGATTGCCGATGCGAAGGCGGCGATGCTGGGTGATCCCGTCAAGGCGCGGGGGCTGGGTCACGCGGCACGCGAGCAAGCTACGGCGTGGCCGCAGGGTATTGGACGTGACGTTGCTATAGCGACGGCCGAGTGGATCGAAGGAGAGGGTGCTTATCGCGCGAACGACGTTGCCGCGGCCGCCCCGCTGATTACCGGCGCTCTGCTCGTTGCTAAACAGGTTGCTCCGCAAAGCAAGCTTTATGCCGACCTGCTGCTGTCCCGCGCCCGCCTACACCGAGTGAAAGGTCAGCCGCAGCAGGCGCTCGCTGACCTTCAGCAGGCGTATAATATATCCACCAAGTTACGCGATCCCCGCAATCAGGCCAAGGCTCTTCAGAACATCGGGTCGATCTACCAGGATGCTCAAGATTATAACAGGTCAATATATTATTATCAAACTGCTGAAGAACTATTCTCCTTGGATCCTGCTTTAAGTCTTCCTGCCAATAACAATATTGCGAACGCATATTTGAATCTCGGCCGTCTGCGGGAAGCACAGACGGCATACGGTAGATCGCTGCAACTGGCCAATAAAATGCATAGTCCGTTGCTCTCCGCACAGATTCTGACCAACGTTGCCGATCTTGCGATCGAGCGGCACAACTATCCGGCTGCGGCCGCTGCCATTTCGGCCGGACTGAAGCTAACGAATCAGCCCGCCGCCGCCAGTTGGCGACCGCTGCTGCTCGGTGCGCAGGCTAAACTCGACTTTGCTCGCCGGCAGCCAGCGGCCGCCGTGCGCGATCTGCAGGCCGTCTTTGCGGGTGCAGCCAACGCAACAACCGACCAGTCGTTCAGCACAGTCCATCTCACAGCTTATCGAGTATACAAGGCCGTCGGCGACAACGCCCGGGCGCTCGAGCATCTCGAGGATTTTCGTCGGATGGACGAGGAGGGGCGCACCCTTGCCGCCTCGACCAACGCGGCGCTGATGACGGCCCGCTTCGATTTCGCCAACCAGAATGCACGCATCGCGACCCTGAAGTCAGGACAGCTGCGCCGCGACGTCGCGCTGACGCGGCTGCG
>CAHJWP010000050.1 GCA_903642255.1 Sphingomonadaceae bacterium
CCCGCCGCCGCCGCGCTCGCCCGCACCCTTGCGCTCGCGGGCGCGGCGACGATCCTCGTCACCGACGACGATGTCGGCCTGTCCGGCGCACCGGGCGACGGCGACGCCGACATGGGCATCGTCGTCGACGCGCCGACCGGCCTGTCGCTGCTGCGCGCCGGCGGTCCCGACCGCCGCGCCACGATCGGCGACCTCGACCCCTTCATCGCCCGGCTGCGGCCGCGCTTCGCCCATATCGTCATCGCCGTGCCGCCGCTGCTCGACGTCGCCGCCAGCCGGTCGATCGTCGCCGTCGCCGACGTGACGGTCGTGGTCGTCCGCTGGCGGGCGACCGCCGACCGCACGGTCCGCGCCGCGCTGCGCCTCGTCGCGCCGGCGACGCTGCGGGCGACCGGCGTCGTCCTGACCGACGTCAAGCCGCGGACCCGCCTCTTCACCCGCCGCCGGGCCGAGCCATGAGCGGCGGTCCCGGCCTGCCGCTCAATCTCCTGCCGCCCAACCCGCGGGTGGCGATCGTCCATTACTGGTTCGTCGGGATGCGCGGCGGCGAGCGCGTCGTCGAGCGGCTGCTCAGGCTGTTCCCGCAGGCCGACCTGTTCACCCACGTCTACGTGCCGGACAAGATGTCGGCGATCATCCGCAGCCGGCCGGTGACGACGAGCTTCATCAACCGCCTGCCGGGCGCGGCGAAGCACTACCAGAAATACCTGCCGCTGATGCCGCTGGCGCTCGAGCAGCTCGACCTGCGCGGCTACGACCTCGTCATCAGCAGCGAATCGGGACCGGCCAAGGGCGTCATCGCCCCGCCCGATGCCGTCCATCTGTGCTACTGCCACTCGCCGATGCGCTACCTGTGGGACCACTACCACGATTACCTGTCGAGCACCGGCGGCGTGTCGCGGCTGGCGATCCCGTGGCTGTTCCGCGGCGTGCGCGACTGGGACGTGCTGTCGGCGGCGCGGGTCGACCGCTTCGTCGCCAACTCGACCTTCATCCAGAAACGCATCGCCCGCGTCTGGCACCGGGAATCGACCGTGGTCCACCCGCCGGTCGAGGTTGACCTGTTCCACCCCGTCGCCGATGTCGAGCCGCGTTACCTGTGGGTCGGCCAGATGACGCCGTACAAGCGCGCCGACATCGCCTTGGACGCGTTCAACGAACTCGGCCTGCCGCTGCTGATGGTCGGCGACGGCAGCATCCAGAAGGAGCTGCGCCGCCGCGCCAAGCCGAACATCACGATCGTCGACCGGCTCGATTTCGCCGGCCTGCGCGCCGCCTACGCCCGGTGCCGCGCCCTCGTATTCACCGCCGAGGAGGATTTCGGCATCGTGCCGGTCGAGGCGATGGCGTCGGGCCGGCCGGTCCTCGCCTATGGCCGCGGCGGGGTGCGCGACAGCGTCGTCGACGGGCGGTCGGGGCTGTTCTTCGCCGAGCAGACGGTCGCCGGGCTCGTCGCCGGGGTTGAGGCGATGGAGCGCTGGCTGCCGCACTTCGATCCCGCCGCCGCGGTCGCCGACGCGGCACGCTTTGCCCCCGAGCACTTCGACGCCGGCATCCGCGCCGCGCTGGTCCCGTGATCCCGACCGGCGGCCTCGGCCGATGATCCCGACGGTCTTCGGCGTCATCCTAATCGTCGTCGGCATGTGGCTGCTGGTCCGCGGCAGCGTCGTCGCGATGTTCGTCGTCGTCGTCGTCTCGTCGCTGTTCGGCGGGTCGGCGGCGTTCCTGCTGCCGGCGCTCGGCGGCTCGTCGGTGCCGCCGGTCAACATCGCTTTGCTGTTCCTCGTCGCCCGCGTCGTCCTGCCGGGCAGCGGGCAGGGGGCCCTCGTCCGCGCCGCGCTCGCCGACAATCTGCCGCTCGTCGTCTTCGTGCTGTACGGCGTCGTCATGGCGCTGATCGGCCCGCGGCTGTTCGCCGACGTGCTGCGCGTCGCGCCGATGCGCCAGGCGAACGGCCCGCTGTTCGCCAGCCTGCCGCTCGTCCCGACGTCGCAGAACCTGACGACCGCCTTCTACATGACCGGCACGCTGTTGTGCGCCGTCGGCACCTATGTCGCGTGCCGCGATCCGCGCGGTCTGCGCGCGCTGGTCGACACCGGGATCGTCACCGCCTGGGCGCATGTCGGCTTCGGCGTGATGTCGGCGTTCGGCAGCAACGGGGTGGTCACCGCTGTCCTCGGCTTCTTCCGCAACGCCGGCTATGCCCAGCTGAACGAGGAGGTCGAGGGCGTCGTCCGCATCACCGGCATCCAGCCCGAGCCGTCGTCGTTCGCCATCGCGACGCTCGTGTGGTTCGCCTTCATGTACGAATGCTGGGCGCTCAAGGTCCGGCCGCGAGCGACGGGGCCGCTGGCGCTGGCGCTGTTCGCCATCCTGATCGCGACGACGTCGACCAGCGGCTATGTCGGGCTGGTCGGTTACGGCGCGGTCCGGCTGTTCATCGCCGTCGGCCGCGGCGGCACGCGGCGGTCGCTGAGCGTCGTCGCGCTGCTGCTCGTGGCGATCGCCGGCGGGGCGGCGCTGACCTATTACAATCCCGCCGTGCTCGACAGCGCGAGCCGGGTCTATACCGCGGTCGTCGCCAAGAAGGGGACGTCGTCGTCGGGCCTGCAGCGCGCCTATTGGGCGCGGCAGGGCCTGACGGTGTTCGCCGCGTCGGACGGGCTCGGGATCGGGCCGGGGAGCTTCCGCTCGTCGAGCCTGATCACCGCGATCATCGGCGCGACCGGCATCGTCGGCAGCCTCGCCTTCGCCGCCTATCTCGCGCGGCTGCTGTTCGGGCGCGGTGCCGCTCCGACGTCGGCGGCCGAGGACGAGCGGGCACGGATCGGCATTGCCGCGACGTGGGCGGCGCTGGCGTACATCGTCGTCGCCGCCGTGGTCGCCGCGTCGCCCGATCCGACGGCGTTCTTCGCGATCTTCGCCGCCGCCGGACTCGCGGCGCGGCGGGGAAGCGTCACGGGCGCAGCGCGGTCCGCGCCGGTCCGCCCGGTGATGCGGCAGTGGTCCGCGCAATGACTGCGGACGGTCCGGCTTTGTCGCGTGGAATCAACGTCTTCGTCCACCTCGCCCACGACAAGGACGCCGACCGCTGGCGCGCCGCCCGCGCCGCCGGATCGCTGGTCGGAATCAACGACGAAACGCCTTATGGCTATGGCCGGGCGGAGCATATGGGGTGCGCCGTCACTTTCTCGCAGGCCAAGCCCGAAGGCCCGTTCGCCCGACTGGTCCGCCTCGGCCTGCGCGCCGTCACCGGCTTCGACCTCGTCCACGCGTGGCACAACCGCGCCGCGATGCGCGCCGCCGACGTCGTCTGGACCCATACAGAATCGCAGTTCCTCGGCGTCGCGGCGGTGGTCGGCAGGGCGGGACCGGCCGTCATCGGCCAGTCGGTCTGGCTGTTCGACCGCTGGAAGTCGTTGAATTTACTGCATCGTGCCCTGTTCCGCCGGCTGATCCGCCGCGTCGACGTCCTGACCACGCTGTCGCCCGACAACGCCGCCATCGCCCGCGCGGCCTTTCCGGACAAGCGCGTCGAGTTCATCCCCTTCGGCATTCCGTCGGAAGGGCGTCTCGCGCCGGTCCCGCGGCCGGGCACTCCGATCCGTGTCCTCGCGCTCGGCAACGACCGCCACCGCGACTGGCCGACGCTGGTCGCCGCCGCCCGCGGCCACGCCGATCTCGAGGTGCTGATCTGCTCGGGCACCGTCGACCGCCGCCTCGTCCGCGACGTGCCCAACGTGACGATCGGCAGGCTGTCGACCAACGCCGACCTCGCCGCCGAACTGTCCCGCGCCACCGTGATGTGCGTTCCCCTGACGACGAACCATCATGCGAGCGGCATCACCGTCGTCGAGGAGGCGATCCTGATGGGTCTGCCGGTCGTCGCGACCGATGTCGGTGGCCTCCGCGGCTACTTCGGCGACGACGAAGTCCGTTACGTACACGTTGGCGACGCCACCGCGCTACGCGAAGCGATCCGCGCGACGGCCGCCGGTCCGGCGGCCGCGGCAATAATGGCAGTTCGTGCCCAGACACACCTGTTAAGCGAGAGGCTCGACGCCGAGGGGTATGTCCGGCACCACGTCGATCTCAGCCGCGACCTCCTTGCCAAACCGTCGTCGGCACGGCGGTTGCACCGCAGCACCGACAAACCGCAGACGGCACCGCGGAACTAAGTCGTTGTTGCATCGTTATATCCTTGTGCCAAAGTCGGCACCGGCCCATCGTCGGGCCAACCACATCGCTGTTTTGAACGACCGGGAGCCCAATGGCCTTCGCAGTGCACAACGTCGCACGCCCCACGCTGATCGCCTTGTCGCATCTGCGTTGGGATTTCGTTTTCCAGCGCCCCCAGCATCTCCTCACCCGCGCCGCTCGGACTTACGATGTGATTGTGGTCGAGGAGCCAATTTTTAACGAGGACCCGGCGCCTGGGGTAATCGCCTTCGATCGGGAGCCGGGCATCCGGGTCGTTCAGCCGACGCTGCCACATGGTACCGATATCGCCGCCGCCGTCGACCATCAGCGCGCCGTCCTTGACGGCCTCGTCGCGGCGACGGAGGGACCGCTTACCCTTTGGTTCTACACGCCGATGGCGCTGCCCTTCGCGCGACACCTCGAGCCAAACCTGATTGTCTTCGACAAGATGGACGAGCTCGCTGCTTTCGCCAATGCTCCACCCTTGCTGAAGGCGCTCGAGGCCGAGATGCTCGAGCGCGCCGATGTCGTCTTTACCGGCGGCGCGGCGATGTTCAAGGCCGCCGCCCACCGTCACGGCAACATCCATTGCTTCCCGTCGTCGATCGACACGACGCATTTCGGGGCAGCAAGAGGCGGGCTTCCGGATCCGGCCGATCAGGCGGCGATCCCCCACCCACGCATCGGCTTCTTCGGCGTCATCGACGAACGGATGGACGTCGCGCTGGTCGGCGAGGTGGCCCGTCTTCGCCCCGACTGGCAGGTCGTGATGATCGGCCCGACGGCGAAGATCGATGCGGCCGACCTGCCGCGCGCCGCCAATCTCCACTGGCTCGGCGGCAAGTCCTATGCCGACCTCCCGCCCTACCTCGCCAACTGGGACGTCGGCTTAATGCCGTTCGCGATCAACGATGCAACGAAATTCATTTCGCCGACCAAGACGCCCGAGTTCCTCGCCGCCGGTCTGCCGGTGGTGTCGACGGCGATCACCGACGTCGTTACTCCTTATGGCGACCTCGGCCTCGTCGAGATCGCCTCGACCGCGGTCGAGACAATAGCTGCGATCGAGCATGTTCTCGCCCGCCCACGTAGCGAGTGGCTTGCCCGCGTCGATGCGCAGCTGGCGCAGGGATCGTGGGATCAGGTGTGGGCTGACATGGCCGCACTTATAGCCGCAGCAACCAGGAAATCTTCAACCCCCCTAAAGGAGACCGCCCGTGTTTGATTGGCTCATCGTCGGCGCCGGTTTTGCCGGGGCGACCCTTGCCGAACGCATCGCAACGCAGCGTAATGAGAAGGTTCTCGTCGTCGACCGACGACCGCACATCGGCGGCAACGCCTATGACCGCTACAACGATCACGGGCTGCTGATCCATGAGTACGGCCCGCACATCTTCCACACCAATTCGGCGGCGATTTTCGACCATCTGTCGATGTTCACCGAATGGCGGCCGTATGAACATCGCGTGCTTGGCGTGGTCGACGGCAAGGAAGTACCGATCCCGATCAACCTTGATACGGTCAACAAGCTGTACAACCTCAGTTTGACCAGCGAGGAACTGCCGGCGTGGTTTGCTGCGCGCGCCGAGCATGTCGACCCGATCCGCACCTCGGAGGACGTCGTTGTCTCGGTCGTCGGACGCGAACTCTACGAGAAGTTTTTCCAGGGCTATACCCGCAAGCAGTGGGGCATGGATCCGTCGGAGCTCGACAAGTCGGTTACGGCGCGCGTGCCGACGCGGACCAACCGCGACGACCGTTACTTCACCGACGAGTTCCAGGCGATGCCGAAACACGGTTATACCCGGATGTTCGAGAAAATGCTCGACCATCCCAGTATCAGCGTAATGACACAGACTGATTTCCGCGACATCCAGAACGAGGTATCGTTCAAGCGGCTGATCTACAGCGGCCCGGTCGACGAATATTTTGACTTCCGCTTCGGCAAGCTACCCTATCGTTCGCTGCGCTTCCGCCACGAGACGCACGACATCGAGCAGTTCCTGCCGACCGGCACGGTCAATTATCCGCAGACCGAAGCATATACCCGCGTCAGCGAGTATAAATGGATGACCGGCCAGATTCATCCGAAGACGGCGATCACCTATGAGTACCCGTCTGCCGAGGGGGACCCATATTATCCGATCCCGCGGCCGGAGAATGCCGAACTGTACAAGAAGTATGAGAAGCTCGCGATGGCGACGCCGAACGTGTGGTTCGTGGGCCGTCTGGCGACCTACCGCTATTACAATATGGACCAGGTCACCGGTCAGGCGCTCGCCACGTTCCGCCGCATCCAGGAGGCGCTGCCGCTCGACGGGATGAAGAGCAATATCATCTCGCCACCGAAGTTCGTGGCCGCGGAGTAGACTTTTCCTTCAATTTGCCGTCATTCCCGCGAGAGCGGAGACCCGAGAACTCGAAGGTTTGAGGGTCTCCGCTGTCGCGGGTATGACATTTTATGCGTAGAGGATCGTCGTGCCCCTGTTCAGTTCCTTCTTCCTCGGCGGCTTTGAATCCTCGACCCAGCGCAGGCGCGACGGCGTCCGCCTCGACCTGATCGCCTCGACCGAACACGACGTGCGCGCCGCCGAAGACTATGCCCTGATGGAGAGGCACGGCATCCGCACCGTCCGCGATGCAGCTCGCTGGCACCTGATCGAGGCGCTTGAGGGCCATTACAATTTCACGTCATTGCTCCCGCAGATCCGCGCTGCGCGCGAGGCGGGCACGCAAGTCATCTGGGATTTGTTCCATTACGGGATGCCGAATGGGGTTGACCTGTTCGCGCCGAATTTTATTGCACGCTTCGCGGCCTATGCTGGGGCGGTCGCTCACGTCATCGCGCAAGAAACCGACACCATCCCGTTCTTCACGCCGGTCAACGAGATCAGCTTCTTCGCCTGGGGAGCTGGCGACGTCGCCTACCTGAACCCGTTCCAGCGAGGGCGCGGCGGCGAGGTCAAGGCGATCCTCGTCCGCGCGTGTATCGCTGCGATCGAGGCGATCCGCGATGTGACGCCCAATGCCCGCTTCGCCGTCGCCGAGCCGCTGATCAACATTCTGCCGCAGTCGGGATCGGCCGAGCATATGCGCGTGGCGTCCGATTATATGGATGCCCAATTTGAGGCGGTGGATTTCCTCGCAGGCAAGCGCGCGCCCGAACTCGGCGGCGGACCCCAGTATCTTGATCTTGTCGGGATCAACTATTACTACAACAACCAATGGATAGATCACGGCCGAACAGTGTATATGGGCGATCCGATCTACCGCCCGCCGCGTGAACTCCTCAAACTCGTGCACGATCGCGTCGGGCGGCCGACCTTCATCGCTGAAACCGGCACCGAGGGGGTCGGCCGTGCGCCATGGCTCCACCACGTTGCCGACGAAGTTGCCGCGGCGATGGCTTACGGGGTGCCGATCGAAGGTATTTGCCTTTATCCGGTGCTCAGCCATATAGGATGGGATGATACCCGCCATTGCCCGAACGGCCTGTTCGAAGGCTTTGGCGACGGGAAGCCGCGAAGGCCGTGGCCGGCGCTGGCGGACGAACTGGCGCGGCAGCAGGCCCGGTTCGCTGGTATATCAAAGAACTGACCGTTCGGAGCAAAGGGCGCACTTGCTACAGACCCGCGTCGCCCTCTCACACTTCGGCAAGCGTAAAGCCTAGTCGATCCACATGATCCGGAAAGCAGCCGCCGCCGAGCTGATCCTGGACTGCTGGCGAAGCAAGGCTGGTACTGGAGAATCGAGGAGACCGGCTTGGGTGAAGCGGTGGCCGAATAGGCGGCGGCTGCTATTACGGTCTCATGTGATACGCGCCGAGCCCGACATCGCGCGACGAATGACGATCACGTTCACGCTACCAGATCAACTGCTGCAGGACGGCGCAATTCGGTAGTGAGCGTAAGGCAGCGCCGGCTGATCGGGCAGTCGTGGCAAAAGGCGCGATCGGCGCGACAGATGCTCTGACCCAGTCGCTTCATCAATATGTGGAGTTCCGGAGATCGGCAGCGCTCCAGTCATTCATCATCTCCATCGTTGCATCATAAGCATTTCGCGTATCGGCTTTACTGCGGACGAAGCCAAACCGCCGCAGAATCCTCAGGATATGGGTGTCGACGACGAAGGCTGGCATACGCAACGTGCTGAAGTTCACGGTTGACGCCGAGACCTTTCGGCCGACGCCGGGCAAGCGTTCCAGCCACACCAGCGCCGCCGCGACGCTCTGCGCGCCGAGGAATAAGAGATCGAAATCCGGGCGACAGGCAGCAATGGCGCGGAGTGCGTCGCGGAGGTGTCGCGCCTTGACATCCGGGAAGGTCACGTCGCCGATGATCGCCTCGATCTGAGCGGTCGTCGCGCCTAGGATGTGCGACCAGTCGGGATAGGCCACAATGAGTCGATGATAGGCTTCCAGCGAGACTTCGTCACGCGTCCGGCCGCTGATCGTTGATTTTACCAGCTGGCCGATCGGCGTTCGCACAACGATCGGTCCGGCATTGCCAAAGAGACCTTTTAACCGGTCCCGAACCCAGATGATATCATCAGCAGCTCCAAAGCCGAGTGTCATCTGCATGGCCGGCTCATACGAACATAACCGGAACGACGCAAGATGCAGCTGCAGCGGTTGGGTGTAGCTTGGCGGATCGGCAGGGATTCGAACCCTGGAGGAGCGTTAACCCCTACACACTTTCCAGGCGTGCGCCTTCGACCACTCGGCCACCGATCCGTAGGGGCGGGGTAGCATGGTGCGAGCCACAGCGACAAGCGCGTCCCTTGGGCGTTGCTCCAACGCTCCGGTTGCGCGACAAGCGCCGCAGCCGCCGCCCGGAGCCACCATGACCGACGCCATCCCGCGCACCGACTGGACTCGCGCCGAGGCCGCCGCGCTGTTCGACCTGCCGCTCGCCGACCTGATGTGGCGCGCGCAGACCGTCCACCGGGCGAACTTCGCAGCGAACGAGGTCCAGTTCAGCACCCTGCTGTCGATCAAGACCGGCGGCTGCCCCGAGGACTGCGGCTATTGCAGCCAGTCGGCGAAGTGGGGCACCGGCGTGAAGGCCGACAAGCTGATCGACGTCGACGCCGTCGTCGCCACCGCCCGCGCCGCCAAGGCGAGCGGCGCGCAGCGCTTCTGCATGGGGGCGGCGTGGCGCAACCCGCGCGACCGCGACGTGCCGGCGCTCGTCGCGATGGTTGAGGGCGTCCGCGCGACGGGGCTCGAGACGTGCATGACCCTAGGGATGCTCAGCGACTATCAGGCCGGGGCGCTCGCCGCGGCGGGGCTCGATTACTACAACCATAACCTCGATACCTCGCCCGAGCATTATGGCGAGATCATCACGACGCGGACCTACGACGACCGGCTCGCCACGCTAGCGCGGGTGCGCGACGCTGGGATCAACGTCTGCTGCGGCGGCATCATCGGCATGGGCGAGAGCCGTGCCGACCGCATCGGGCTGCTCGTCGCGCTGGCGACGCTGCCGGCGCATCCGGGCAGCGTGCCGATCAACGCGCTGGTGCCGATCGCCGGCACGCCGCGTGGCGATGCGCTGCTGGCCGGGGAGAAGCCGGCGCCAGAAGACGTTGTCGACGGGCTGGAGTTCGTCCGCACCGTCGCCGTCGCCCGCGTGATGATGCCGCGCTCGGTCGTCCGCCTGTCGGCCGGGCGCGAGGCGATGAGCGACGAGACGCAGGCCTTGTGCCTGCTCGCCGGGGCTAACTCGCTGTTCGTCGGCAGCCGGCTGCTGACGACGGCGAACCCCGAGGCCGACCGCGACGCGGCGCTGTTCGCCCGGCTCGGCGTCGTGCCGATGACCGCACCGGCCCAAGTGGTGCCGGCCGTCGTCGTGGCGGCGTAGTGGGTCTCGACCGCGAGCGCCGCTACCGGCCGCCGGTCAACGATTACGCCCGCCGCATCCTCGCGATCGATGCCCACGTCCTCATCCTCGACAAGCCGGCGGGATTGGCGGTGCATCCGGGGCCGGCGACGCCGCACAGCCTCGAGGCGCATCTGATCCAGCTGCGCGAGGGATTCGTCCGCTCGCCGCAGCCGGCGCACCGGCTCGACCGCGACACGTCGGGGTGCCTCGTGCTCGGCCGGCATCCGAAGGCGCTCAAGCGATTGATGGCGCTGTTCGCGGAGGGGCGCGTGGCGAAGACTTATTGGGCGATCGTTGACGGCGCGCCGGACGGCGACGCCGGCGAGATCGACGCGCCGCTGCACAAGGTGTCGACCGCCGCCGACGGCTGGCGGATGGTCGTCAATCCCGCGGGCAAGCCGGCCCGCACGCGCTGGCAGGTGCTCGAGCGGGGGCCGCGCAGTCTGATCGAGTTCATGCCCGTGACCGGGCGGACCCACCAGATCCGGGTTCACGCTGCCGCCCTCGGCACGCCGATCGTGGACGACCCCGTGTACGGAGCGGCGGGTCGTGGCAGTGACTTGGGCCCGATGCTGCTCCACGCCCGCCGCGTCGTCGTGCCCTATGCCGACGACCGGCCGCCGGTCGATGCGACGGCCCCGCTGCCGGGGCACTGGCCGACTTAGGGGATCACCTCGGTCGGCTCGACCGCCGGCAGCTTGAACGACCCGTCGAGGAACGCCGGGCCCGGCAGGTAGGCGCGGAACATCAGGCGGAACGGACCCTTCGGCGACGGCAGCCAGTTGACGACGCGCTCGCCCGACGGGGCCAGCGGCTGGACGAAGATGTCGTAGCCGCCGTCGCGCTCGGCGCGCAGTTCGGGGGTGCGGTCACCGACGGCGAAGCGCTTAGACGGCGTGTCGACGAAGAACAGCCGGCCGGCGGCGTCCTGCTGGTACATCGTCAGCGACCAGAACGCGCCGACCGGCAGCTTCGCCGGCAGGGGGACGGTGTAGGCCTTCGCGCCCGTCAGCGGCGCCCCCGCCTTGTCGGCGGTCGCGGTCAGGTAGATCGCCTCGGTCGGCGGCAGCGCCCCGAGGCCACCGAGGGCGACGCGGGCGCGGGCGACGTTGTCGCTGTCGCCGTACGCGCCGATGCCGGGGCCGGGATAGCGCCAGCCGTCGACGACCGTGCCGGTCTCGGCGAGCCCGCGCCTGACTTCGGCGCGCAGCGTCGGCAGCGCCTTGGCCCACGCCGCCAGCAGCTCCGGTCCGGGGCCATCGGGGAACAGCCCGAGGGTCGTCCACTCCGATCGCTGAGGCAGGTAGCGCCCTATGTGGCTGCGGGCCGCTGCCTCGGTGACCACGGCGAGGAAGGTCGCCGCATCGGGTACGGCGGTCGGCACCACGCGCGTCGGCTCCGGCTTGCCGTCGTCGGCCGGCACCTCGAGACTGAACCCGCGGATCAGTCCCGTCGCTACGGGCAGGTCGTCCGCGCCGTCGACCCGCACGCGGACGAGCAGCCACGCGTCGTTGGTCGGTGACCGCAGCACCGTCGTCCGCGGCGGCGGCGTGCCCGTCCACCCCGGCCCGACGAACAGGTAGCGCCCGCCCGTGCCGCCGGTGCGCGTCCCGACGATGGCGACGTTGTTCGTGAACAGGTCCATCAGCGCGACCGAGTGGTAGCGGCCCGGCAGCGCCGGCGCGTCGAGGATCACCGGCCCGCCGGCGAGATCGAGCCACGCGCTCGAATAGAGCACGTCGTTGCTCGGCGTCGTCACGTCGCGGGTCGCCGCGTCGGCCAGCGTCGTGCGGGCATAGAGGTGATTAACCCCCGGCGCACCGGCGGCTTCGGCCTTCGCGACCTGCAGATGGCGCGTCCGCATCATTTCGTAGACGGGCAGCGCGAAGGCGTAGGCGGCGCGCAGCTGGGCGAGGTCGGTGAGCGACGCCGACGGCGCGGGACCGGTCGGCGGCGCGGCGTCCGCGGTGGCCGGCGGCGCG
>CAHJWP010000051.1 GCA_903642255.1 Sphingomonadaceae bacterium
GCGGCGGGCGCCGGCACGACCCAGCGCGACGGTCGCCGCGCGACGGCCGGCATCGCGCGGGCGTTCGCCGCGGCGAGCGCGTCGTCGGTCACGGCGTCCCCCGAGGCGCGGCACCCAGCCCGAGAAAACCGTGCCGCGCCGGTTTCGTGTCGCGCGCCCGCGGTGCGGCCGCGCCCGGCTCGAGTGGCCGCAGCGCGTCGTTGAACACCTGGGTCACCTCGCTGCCGCTGCGCAGGACGAACTGCCCCGCGACCTGCTCGACGACGAGGTAGCGGCCGCGGGTGATGTGGTTGACCAGCGCCTCCTTGCCGTCAGGCTGGACGGCGAACACGGCGGGCGTATCGACGTTTGGCAGCCATTGGAAATAGGTGAACTTGCCATCGTCGAATACCCGCGCGGGCAGTGTGACCTTCGATCCAGTGTAGCTGTAGGCAAAATTCCAGCCGTCGGGCGGCGCGGCGTCGCTGAGCGGAGCATCGGGCACGGCGGCGGTCACCGCGGCGGCGAGCTCCTCGTTCGGGTAGACGAAGTGGATGTCGTAGGTCTGCGTCCGCCGCGTCGACGCCGCGACCGCGATCAGCTCGAAATTATACCGTCGCAAATTGGTCACGACGGTCATGTTGGTGCTCGGCAGGCGATCGATGGGTTTGAGGAAGAGCAGGTCGGCTTTCTTGTTCGGCGTCACCTGCCAACTGAGCGAATCGCCGACCGAAATATTCTCGATGCGCTCGCCCGCCCCAAAGGAGACCACCATCTGATACCCGAGCTGGCCGACGACGGTGACGACCTCGCGCGGATTATAGACGATCGTCCGGATGCGCGGATCGACCGGTCCCGGCGGCACCGGTACCGCGGCCGCGACCGCGGTGGCGAACAACATCAGCACGACGAGCACCAGACGGGTCATCGGCGTGTCTCCGTAGCGAGGGCGGGCGGGGATGCCATGACGGTCGTCGTCACCGTAGTCGATGACGGACGCAGCACGACGCCGGGGGCGGCTTCGGCATCGCGCCGGTAATGCGTCACCTGAAAGCCAAGCGGGTTTAGCAGCCGGTCGTCCATACTGAGCGGACCGCCGGCGAAGCCGAACTGCATGACCGCCGCCCAGTCCGTGCGCGTGACGGCTCCACTGCCATCGCTCCGGTCGGTCGAGAAGCGAACCAGCGCGCTCGTCGGGCTCATCACCGTGACCTGCTTAACGATGGTCTGGACCAACGTCGCAGCCGTCGCGCCGATCAGCGGACTCGCCGCATTGCGGCGATCCATCAGCCGCAGGTAGTCAGCGCGCGCCTGCCCCGCCGACCACAGACCGACCTTGCGGTAGTTCGCCGCGAGGTCGGTCGCATCGAGCGTCTCGCGGGCGATGACATATTGCGCCAGCACCGACTGGAGCAGCGCGTCGTTCGGGCGCATCGGACCAAGGTCGATGCCCCGCGCCAGCTGCGCCGCGCCGGTCTGGCGGTCGACGGTGATGGTGTACGGCACGACGGTCTTGAGCGGCATCAGCAGCACCAGCGCGAGCGCCTCGAGCACCGCGACGAACACCGCGGCTCCCGCGACCGCCCACGCCCGGCGGCGCGACGCGCGTAGGCTGCCGTTCACATCATCGCTCCATGAAGCGGCGTCGGCGAAATAGGCGGGCCGTTCGTCGGGCTTGATCGGCATCGGCTCCACGCGTCAGTTCCTCGCCCGCCACGTCGCCGTCTGACCGATGGCAAGGCGGCGATAGCCCTGGCCGAGGCGGCCGCTGGTGTCACCCGCCGGCTGGAGCGCGACGGCGGGTCCGGTCATGGCGTGCACCCCCGCGATCATCGCTGGAGCCGCGGCCGCATTGGCAAACACCGTCCGGCGGCCGCCGGTGTCGATCGCCTGAACGATGGCGTCCGCCCGGCTCGTCTCGGGCATCCGGCCGGCGGACAGTGCCGTGGCTCGGACCACGCCCGCGACGGCGGCGACCGGCAGCGGACGCCGCGGCAGGCGAATGCTGCCGGCGATCCCGCTGCCGAGCCGCGCCGCCTGCGCCATGACCGCAGCGAAGACGAGAACGGCAAGCAGGATGAGCAGGACCGGACCGTCGCGGACACTGACGATCGGGGTTTCGCTCAGTTCGGCGACCAGCGGCCCGAGCACAGCGACGACGACGGCGATCAGCGGCAGCGCGAACAATGGCACGAGGGCGAACTTGACCGTAACCCGCAGCCATCCCTCCGCCAGACCTCGCGTCGGGCGGAACAGCGCGAAGGCAACGAACACCGGGCCGAGCAGCAGCAGCAAGGCGAGAACGATTCGGACGACGAGGAGAACGCCGAGGCTCGCCGCCATCATCACCAGCGCGCTCGCCCAGAGCAGCGTCGCGACGAACTGCGGCGCGCTGACCGGAGGCAGCGCCGGCGTCGCAGCAGGCGTCCCGGGAACGGCGGGCGTTACGGCGGCCGGCACCACCGGGGCCACCGGGTTTGCCGCTGCTGGACGGACTGGCACCGGCGGCGTCTGGCTCCACGCGTCGCCGGCGGCATCGGTCAGCCGGATGAACACCTTCTGCAGCGCGGCAAGCACGTCGCCCGAGGCCGCGCCCGGCCCCGCCGCCTGGCGGACGACAGCGTCGGCAACTTCCTCGGGGCCGTGGAACAGCGTGTCGAATACGAGCGTCTGGTAGCTCGGCCAGCTCGTCACCAGCGCGAAGACGATGCCGATTTTGACGAAGTGCGGCACCACTTCGCCGAGCGTCAGCGACGCCAGCCCGAGCATCAGCCGGTAGCCGAAGAGCGCCACGTAGATCGTCAGGGCGATGGTCAGGGCGATCGCGAATGCCCCGCCCGGGGCGAGCAGCGTCGCATAGCCCTGCTGGACATGCTCTGCGATGAGACAGTCGGCGCTGGCGAGAACGTCGCGCGCCAGCGCGTCGGCGGCAATTCTAGACGGGCACGCCTCGATCATGCGTCGCCGGCCAGCAGCGGCTCGAGCCACTCGGCGGGGTTGTCGCCGAGGCGCGCGCGCAGTCCGTCGAGGCGGCGGACGCTGCTCTCGCGACCGGACAGCACGGTCAGGATGCGGTCGAGCCCGGTCAGGTCGAGGCGCGCAATGACGCTGTCGTTGCCGTGCTTGACGAGGAAGCAGTGCGACGTGTCGGGCAGGGTACGGATCAGGTCGAACTCGTGCTCGCTGAGCCCGAAGCCATCGCGATAGTCGAGTGGCTGCGCCTTGGCGTTGGGCATGAAGATCTGCGTCGCCGCCTGCTCGATGATCGCTGGGCCGACCTTTGAATCGAGCGCATCGCGGGCGTTCTGCGTAGCAAAGCCGACAATGCCGCCGCGCTTGCGGATCGTCTTCTCCCAATCCTTGATCCGCGCGACGAATACCTCGTCGTCAAGCGCCTTCCAGCCTTCGTCGACGACGATGATCGTCGGCGTTCCGTCGAGCCGCTCCTCGACCCGGTGGAACAGGTACATCATCGCTGGGGTCCGGCTGACGGCGTCGTCGAGGATCTGCGTCATGTCGAAGCCGATCGACGTCGCGGCAATGTCGAGCGTGTCGACGTCGTTGTCGAACAGCCACGCCCGCTCGCCCGACCCAAGCCACGCGCCGAGCCGATGAGCGAGGTCGCCCGCCGCGGGCCGGTCGGTTCCCTGAAGCAGTTCGCGGAAATAGCGCAGCCGGCGAAAGGCGGCCGGCTGGTCGAAATTCGCGTCGACTGCGGCGGCGAGCAGTTCGCGCGCCGTCGGGTCGAGGGCGCCGCCGAGCAGTCGTTCGAGCCATTCGACGAGAAAGCGCCGGTTGCCCGGGCTGTCGGGCAGCGCCAGCGGATTGAAGCCGGTCGGGTGGCCGGGCCGCAGCACGCTGTACGTGCCACCCGTCGCCCGCACGAAGATCTCCGCCCCACGGTCCTTGTCGAAATAGACTGTTCGCGGGCCGAGCTTCGCCGCCTGCGCCAGCAGAAAGGTCATAACCACCGTCTTTCCGCTGCCCGAAGGGCCGATGACGGTGAAGTTGCCGAGGTCGCCGGAATGGAAGCTAAAGTGGTATGGCGTTCCGCTCGTCGTTTCGAGGACGGTGATCGCATTGCCCCAGTGATTGCCGGTCGCCTGCCCGGTCGGAAAATTGTGGAGCGAGGCGAAGGCCGCGAAGTTGCCGGTCGAGATCAGCGACCGCCGCGCGATGTCCTTAAAGTTGCCGGGGAACTGCGCCCAGAAGACCGGCTCGGCGGCGACGTCTTCGCGCACTGCGATCAGGCCGATGTCGGTGAACGCCGACAGCACGTCGGCCGTCGCGCCGTCGAGCTGCGACAGGACCGGCACCCGCACTTGGATGCTGAGATGGTGTTCGCCGAACCCTGAGCGGCCGGCGGCGACATTGTCCTTGGCCTGCGCGAGGTCGCCGCGCAGCGACAACGCGTCGTCATCACTCGCCCGCATCCGGCGCAGCGCCAGGTTCATCCGCCCGAGCGCCGCGGTGCGGTCGACGAAGCCGAAGCTCTGCGTGACGACCATTTCGTGCGGCAGGCGGAGCAGGTTGTCGAGCAGGCCCGGCGCGGTCGCCGACGGATAGTCCTTGACCCCGACCATCGCGGCGTAGCGCCGGCTGGCCTCAGTCGGGCCCTTCAGATCGACGGTGTCGACGCCGAAGCTGATGCGCGTCTGGGCGAGGGCATGGCCGACATCGGCGCGCGGCAGCAGCACCGGTCGCAGTTCGCCGTTGAGCAGGAACGACAGGAATTCGAGCGGCTCCGAGCAGTCGCCGGCCCGCGTCGCGTAGCACCCGAGGCGCCGCGAGCCATACGGGGCCAGGCTGCGCAGCATCGCGTCGACGGCGGTGTGGAGATCGCGCAACCCGACCAGATCGTCGCCGCCGCGC
The DNA here is from genome assembly GCA_903642255.1 of Sphingomonadaceae bacterium. Classification (GTDB taxonomy): domain Bacteria; phylum Pseudomonadota; class Alphaproteobacteria; order Sphingomonadales; family Sphingomonadaceae; genus Polymorphobacter_B. Next base: position 4,852 of record CAHJWP010000051.1, read on the forward strand.
CCGCCGCGGAACAGGTCGGCGACATTGTCGAGCAGGCCGGTGCGGCCCTGCAGCGGCCGCCGGACGACCGTCAGGAACAGTTCGTTGACGAACATCTGCCGCGCCGCGAGCCGTGCGCGCCACGCGTCGTCGATCTCGGCGCAGAACGGATCGCGCGGCGTGCCGGGCAGGACGGCAACGACTGGCCGCCGCAGGATGTGGTGATAGACGGCGAAATGCGGGCTCGCGATGCCGCGCAGCATCGTCTCCCGGATGGCGTGGCGATAGTTGAGGTCGTCGGTGTCGACCGTCTCGAACGGCAGCCCGGCGACCTGAACGAACTGCAGCAGTTTGCCGTCGCGCGTGGCCACAGTGACGTCGTCGACGTGATGCGACCACGGCAGCCGGTCGCCGACGCGGTTGTCGCGGGCGGCGAGGCGCTCGAACGGCGACAGAGTGGCGCTGGCCATGCTTAGGGCTGGTACGAATTGCAGCGCCACTGCGCGAAGCCGCGGGTTCGCCGGGCGCGGCGGGCACGGAGCAGCCACAGGTCAAAGATGCGCGGCTCGCGCAGGCAGGCGACCGTCCCGGCCGCGTGGATGAGCAGCGCGACCGGCACCACCCAGAAGGACCGGGTCAGCAGAAACAGCTCCATCGTCACGAGCGCGTTGAGGATGAAAAAAGTATATGTGACGCCACCAAACATCTGCGGCCGCGTCAGCGCGGTGAACACCGGCTCGCGGACCAAGGCGACCGGCTCGGCCATTACTGCTGCGTCGCCACGGTGCGGATGCCGCCGACGATGGCGCTCGCCCCGAACAGGATGAACAGCCCGAGCACCACCGTCGCGCCGAACCGCCAATTGATCCGGCCGGTCAGCATCAACAGCCCGACGGTGGCGACAGCGATCACCGCGACCGTGGTCGCGACGGTGCCGAGTAATGTCCCCTCGATCCAGCCCAGCGCCCCAACGATCGCCCCCGATCCGGCGGGATCGAGCGTCACCGCCTGCGCGAGAGCAGGCCGGGCGCTCAGCAAGCCGAGCGCGGATACCATAGCTGGGATCGAGCGCGCCGCTTTCATCCTGTCATGTCCCGTCACCGCGCTGCTGCCGCCAGACGGTCCAACACCGCTGCGACGTAAGATACGGTTTCGGGAGTGCGCGGGACGCCTCCGGCACGGACGACAGCGCCCGGTCCGGCATTATACGCGGCGATCGTGCGAACCACGTCGCCATCGAAGCGGTTGAGCAGAACCCGCAGATACGCCGTACCGCCGCAGATGTTTGCTGCCGGGTCGGCCCGCTCGACGCCCATGGCGCGTGCCGTGCCGGGCATCAGCTGCATTATGCCGGCTGCCCGCTTAAGCGACACGGCCGCCGGGTCGTAATGCGATTCGACGCGGGCGATGGCGTCGACCAGGGCAGGGCTCACCTCATATCGGCGGGCGGCGGCGTCGACTTCCGGACGGAATTCGCGCGCGCGCGCGGCGGTTGCTGGGCCGCTCGCGCGGATGTGTACCGGGCCGGCCGCCGCAACGACCGGTGGGTCAAGCCGCTCCATCGTGCCGTCACCAGCGACTTCGAACACGGCCGCTGCCGTTGGCCACGCAACTAGCAGAAGCGTGAACGTCGCCGCATAACTTATCATGCAGCTGCCGTCCTATACCTCGCCGACCTCAGTATAGGCCGGTGCCGAGAGGCTCGGCAATGGCTCGGTCGAACAATGCCCGGCCGCGACCGTTTGTCATCCCTGCACCACAGGTAATTAGTGCGACGCCAAGAACCTGTGCGATCGCCTGGTGGACCGGGAGTGCATCGTGGTGAAATGAGCGGTTGCCCATGACCATCGACACCACCACGGGCGGGGTGCGCCGCCGCGTCGGGGCGGCAGCCGTCATCCTGGCGTTTCATGTGCTCTTTGCCGGGCTGCTGCTCCGGCCCCTGCCATCGATGAGGCAATCCACCACAGTCGCGGCGATGACTCTTTTCGCACGACCGGCCTCGCAAGCCTCTCCGGCGGTTGATCCAGACGTCCCGATCGACGCGCGGCTTGTCGTACCGCAAATCGAGATCGCCGCCCCCCCACCACGCGTGCCGCTTGTCTGTGACCTGCCAACCACGCTTGCCGCGGTGCTGCGAGCGGACCCGGCGACGGTCGCGGCGCTGGTTCCGAGGGCTGCGGAATCGACCCACGCGATCATGGCATGGAACGGTGCGTGGTCGGGAGAAGCACAGATTGGGCGGGTTAACCATGTCGTTCTATCGGCCCTTGCGACGACCCCCGCCGATTGTCTTGACGAAAAGCTTGTCGGGCCTCGGTTGGTATTCGTTCCAGTTGGTGGATCTACGGTAATCATAAGTTTTGGTTCGGGCTCTTGGTCATGGCGAAAACTACTATCGAATGACGGATAATAATGATCCGGACGATATAGTGCTTTTTTGTCGCACTAGCGCGGAGTTATGCAGATGCATCGTTACGCCCTCGGAGACGTACCTCTCCTGGGCTACACAGATTACTTTGTAAAGGGAGCGTAACGTGAATATCCGGGACGGATTGATCGGCAGCACGGCGTATGCCGCGTTGATAATGTTCGGCACGCCAGCTTTTGCCTCCAGCCATCGCGAAGCTCCTAACATTACGAAGATGCCGAAGGTCGACAACACCGATGTGTACGCCTTCACTAGCTATGAGCCCGGTCGCGGTGCCTTCACGACGATTATCGCCAACTTCCAGCCGGGCGAGGGGCCTGGCGATGGCCCGAATTATTACACGATGGATCCCGACGCGGTTTACGAGATCCACATCGACAACGTCGGCGACGCGGTCGAGCATCTGACCTTCCAGTTCAAGTTCACCAACGCGCTGATCAACGGCACCGGCGAAACGGTCAACGTGGGCGGCAAGAACCTCTCGATCGCCCTGCGACAGGCAGGTCCGATTGCTACTCCCGGCGATCCTCATCTCGGCGAGAACGAAACCTATACCGTGACCCAGATTGTGGGCGACCGGGCAACCGGCATCCGCACCGCCGTCGTTAACGCGGCCGGCGGGTCGTTCTACAAGCCGCTCGAGAATGCCGGGACCAAGACCTTCCCCGGTGGCTATGCGAGCTACGCTAACCAGTTCATCTATTCGGCAACGATCCAGGGCTGCGGCACGCCGGCGCGGGTCTTCGTCGGCAGTCGCGCCGAGCAGTTCGCCATCAACCTTGGCCCGGTCTTCGATCTCGTCAACTTCGTTCCCGTCGAAGGTGACAATGACCCGGTCTATGGTAACGGGACGCCGTTCCCCGGCGGTATCACTCAGAGCGCGGACAATCAGGAGTTAATCGGTAAGAAGAACGTCGCGTCGATCGCGATGGAGATCCCGACCGCCTGCCTCGTCGGCAGCGGTAACGGCGTCATCGGAGTGTGGAGCACGGCGAGCCTGCCCCAGGCGCGTCTGCTGCGGACGACACCAACCTATGACACGCCGACGCTCGAAGGCGGAGCCTATGTTCAGGTGTCACGCCTCGGCATGGGGCTCGTCAACGAGCTGGTCATCGGGATTAAGGACAAGGACCTGTTCAACGCCGCGTCGCCGTCGGGCGATGCTGCGCTGATCGACTATGTTACTAACCCGACCTTCCCGGCGCTGCTCGACGCGCTGTTCCAAGCGCCGGTGCGCGGCGTCATCGGCGGCTCGGGGACGATCGCCCCGACCAATTTCCCGCGCAACGACCTTGTCGCCACCTTCCTGACCGGCTTCAAGGGTGTCAATCAGCTCAGCGTCGTCACGCCGTCGGAGATGTTGCGACTGAACACCAAGATACCGGCAACGCCGCAGGCGGCGCAGAGCCCCTTCGGGGTCGTCGGCAACGACCTCGCCGGCTATCCGAATGGTCGCCGCCCCGGTGACGATCTCACCGACATCACGTTGCGCGTCGCGATGGGCCGGCTGTGTTATCCCATCCCGGTGGCGGGAGCGCCGACCGATCTCGGCCTCTGCAAGCCAGCGGATGCACCGACGGGCATGGCGGCTTACACCGACGGCGCGCCGAGTTCGGCGACCATGATCCAGGCTGTCTTCCCGTACCTCAACCCCCCGCTGCGGGGTGCCCCTCGTCCGCAAACCCAGCCATAAGGAGGGCATCGACATGACGCGTCGTCTTCATCCCTTCCTCGTCCTGACCACCGTGGCGGTCGGCCTCTCCGGGTGTGGCAGCGGTAGCAGCACCCCGACCCCCGTGGTAACGCCACCCGTAGTCGCGTCGACGGAGAGCAAGTTCGGGACTTGTTTCGCGACGCGCTTCGATGCGTCGCCATTTTCGAAAGCAACCGATCCCGTGCCGTGCCCCGATCTCGCCCCGCTAAGTTTGACGACAAAGCCGAACCCGATCTGACGGTCCGCCGCGGGTCAGTGACCCGCGGCGGCTCCCCGGTTCCACCCGAAGGTCAGGCTCGAGAAAACGGTGTCGAAATCGGCTTTCGGATCCTTGATTGGCTTGGTCCATACGACATTCATCTGCCACAGACCCTTGAACGGTACCCTGAAGACAGCGCCGCCGTGCACGTCACTGATTGCGGTCGCCACGGGCCGGGCGTCGAAGTCGAGGTTGCTGAGCTTGACGAACGCGCCTGCCAACGGCCGCCCTTCGTAGAGGATGGTCACCGGCAACATCATGTCGAAGTCGGGCGCGGTCGGGTCGCGGCCCGGGACGATCTCCAGCGTCATGCCGACCGGTCGCGTCACCTGCGGCTGCGCCGCGCCGGCGGTGCCGATCCGGACGATCGCCTTGGCGCGACGGCTGTAGAGTTCGCGGCCCGGCGTGTCGGTCGCCTTCGCTGCGGCCCGCGCAGCGATCGCCGGAGCGATGCCTTCGGCCTTGAGATAGTCGTTGAAGCGGATCGCCGGCAGGTCGCTCGCGGCACGGTTGGTCTCGAGAACGACAAGATAGGTTCCCGGCTGCGAGAAGCTGATGTTCGCATCGGCCAGGCCGCCTGGCGGCACAAGCGCGGCGTGAATGTCCTTGGTCCCGGCGCTGCCGACGGTGCTGAAGGTCGCGACCCGGTCGATCGCCGCCGACCAGCGCTGTCGAAAAGGGCCGTGGCCGACTTCAATCGTCAGCGGAATGGCCGTGTTGACGTCGGCCGCGAAGTCGCGCGGCTGGATCCAGAAATCGTGCGCAGTCGCGGCTTCCGGGCTAAGAATCGTCGCAATCATGAAAGCAAGGCGGAGCATGAACTTAGATCCTGACGGCTACAGCGCAGTTGGCGCCGCGCAGCACAGTTACGGTCAACAAAGCTCTTCGATGCGCCTTGCAGCGATCGGGCTCGCCGCCGCCGCCGCACCGGCCGCCGCCCACACGGGAACGGGGCTTGCCGGCGGGTTCCAGTCGGGTTTCCTGCATCCGTTAAGCGGCTTTGATCATCTGCTGGCGATGGTCTCAGTCGGCCTGTGGGGCGCGTTCCTCGGCCGGCCGCTGATCGTCGCGCTGCCGGTGATCTTCCCGACGGTGATGGCGATCGGGGGGGTCATGGGCATTGCCGGCGTGCTGCTGCCGCCGGTCGAGATCGGCATCGCCGTCTCGGTCCTTGTGCTGGGGGCGATGATCGCCGGCAAGGTCCGCGCGCCGGTGTGGCTCGCAGCCCTTATCGTCGCGGTCTTCGCGATCTTCCACGGCTATGCGCATGGCAAGGAGCTGCCGTCGGCGGCCGATCCGGTCGGCTACAGCGCGGGGTTCGTGCTAGCCACCGGCATGCTCCACGTCGCCGGCATCGGCATAGGGCTGATCGCCGACCGCCCGGGCGGTTCGACAATCGTCCGCGGCCTCGGCGGACTAGTGATGATCGCCGGGGCGTGGTTCCTATGGGTCGCGGTGCGATGAGCGGCGGCCGATGAGGGGCGGCGTCGTGCCCCCGGCGCTGCTGTTCGCCGCGCTGGCGTGCATGCTCGCCTTCGCGCCACGGCCCGCGCGATTGCCCGCGGCGCTCGCCGCGCTGGTCGCGGCGGTGCTGGTCGCGCAGCTGCCGTTGCGCCCCGCGTGGGTCGAGGGGGTCTTCCTCGGCTGCTGGGCGAGTATCGTTGCGACCGCCGCGCTTGTTCACTTCCCCCGCCGCCTGACTGGGCGGCGGCCGCTACTGCTCGGCGTCAACGCCGGCGCGTGGGCGGGAGCGACGGTAGCGATCGCCGGCACGACGCTTGACCTCGCGAAGGCCGCACCGTGGCTGGCGCTTGCTGTCCCCGGCGCGTGGCTCGTCGCGACCCGTCGCGGCGTCGCGGTCAGGGTCGTGACGAGTTGGCTGATCGCGATCGCCGTGCTCGCCGCCGTGTTGCCGATCGTCCCGACGCCGGGGTATGCGCCCGACCACATGGAGTAGCCGTCGCCGCGGGCGCCCTCATCTCGAATGCGGCGAAGGGCGACCATGGTCGTGGCGGCAGACGCAGCGGTTGGACGCAATGCGGGCGCATCTCGCCGAATGCGGGATCTTGGCACCGATCGGCAGGAACGGGATCGAGCAGCTCCTCGATGCGTCGCCGATCAAACCGAGGAGCGGCTGCCGGTCGCGGAATTCACCCGCGGCCTCGTCGATCTCCGCCGCCGCTCGGGGCTGTGGAGCGAGCAGGAGGGGCGCATCGGGCTGACCGAGAACATCCTCTACCAGGCGCGGATCACGATCCCTTCGGCGGTCCCGGTTGGCGCATATACCGCCGAGATCTACCTGATCCGCCACGGCAAGGTTATCGCCCGCGCCGCGACGCCGATCACCATCGACAAGAGCGGCTTCGAACGCTGGGTCTATGTCGCCGCGCAGAAGAACGGGCTGGCCTATGGGCTCGTCGCGGTCGCACTGGCCCTGCTCGCCGGCTGGGCGGCGGGGCTGGTGGTGCGGCGGACATAAGCCTCCCCTCCCCTTTAGGTGAGGGGCGAGAAACGCGGCGACGCCGCGGCCCGGGGGTGGGGCGGTGCGAGTGGCCACGGCGCGATGTCGGTCGCGGCTTGATCGGGCTGATGCGGAAAGTCGCCGCCTGCATTGCTCCCCATCCCCGGGCCGGCTTCGCCGTCTCTCGCCCCTCCCCTAAAGGGGAGGGGAGGCACCTAATACACCGTCCGCACCATCGGTTCGCGCGCCCAGATACGGCCTTCGCCGGCCAGCGTGACGAAGCTGTCAGGGTCCGTCGTCCCGGCCAGTGCGACGACGCCGGCATCGGTCATGACCCC
>CAHJWP010000052.1 GCA_903642255.1 Sphingomonadaceae bacterium
GCCGCGCAGGGCATGGTCGTCGGCACCCACGGCTCGACCTTCGGCGGCAACCCGCTGGCGATGGCGGCGTGCGGCGCGGTGCTCGACGTGGTGGCGACGCCGGAGTTCCTCGAGCATGTCCGCCGCATGGGCGACCGCTTGCGGCAGGCGATCGAGCAGATGATCCCCAACCATGACGGGCTGTTCGAGAGCGTCCGCGGCGTCGGCCTGATGCTCGGCATCAAGCTCAAGTCCGACAGCCGGGCGTTCGTCAATTACGCCCGGTCGCACGGCGTGCTGACCGTGGCCGCCGGCGAGAACGTCGTCCGCCTGCTGCCGCCGCTGATCATCGACGAGAGCCATATCCGCGAGTTCGTCGAGCGCCTGTCCGACGCGGCGCGGGCGTACGCGCCGGCGCTCGCCGCCTAGAGTAGTGCCCCACTTCATCGACCTTGCCGTCGCCGGACGCGCCGGGCTGCGCATCATTCTCGACGAGGCGCATCGGCGGAAGGCGGCCCGGGCCGGGCTGCCGAAGGGCGCGCCCGACGCCGACGCGCCGCTCGCCGGCCATGTGCTGGCAATGATCTTTGAAAAGCCGTCGACGCGGACGCGTTTCTCGTTCGACGTGGGCGTGCGCCAGTTGGGCGGGTCGACGATCGTCACCAGCGCCGCCGACATGCAGCTCGGCCGCGGCGAGACGGTCGCCGACACCGCCCGCGTCCTGTCGCGGATGGTCGACGCGGTGATGCTGCGCTGCGCCAACCACGCGACGATCGAGGAACTCGGCGACACGGCGACGGTGCCGGTGATCAACGGCCTGACCGACCTGACCCACCCGTGCCAGGCGATGGCCGACATGATGACCGTCGAGGAGCGCCTCGGCCGGCCGGTCGAGGACACGTGCTGGGCGTGGTGCGGCGACGGCAACAACATGGCGCACTCGCTGATCGAGGCGGCGAGCGTCATGGGCTTCGAGCTGCGCCTCGGCGTGCCGCACGGCTACGATCCCGACGCGGCGATCGTCGCGACGGCGGGCGCGCGCGGCGGCACCGTCGACGTACTGCACAAGGCGGCCGCCGCGGTCGACGGGGCCGACGTCGTCGTCACCGACACGTGGGTGTCGATGGGGCAGGTCCCGCCGAAGGACAAGCTGGCGGCGATGGCCCCGTTTCAGGTGACGGCGCGGCTGATGGCGGCGGCGGCTCCGAACGCGGTGTTCCTCCACTGCCTGCCGGTCCACCGCGGCGAGGAGGTGACGGCCGACGTCATCGACGGCCCCCAGTCGGCGGTGTGGGACGAGGCGGAGAACCGGCTGCACGTCCAGAAGGCGATCCTGCTGTGGTGCCTCGGCAAGATCGGGTGAGGAAAGCTCCTCCCCGCTCGCGGGGAGGTGGCGCGCAGCGCCGGAGGGGCGGTCGGCGCACGGCCCGCAGCCGCTCGCCCGACCGCCGCTCCGTCACGCGTTCCGCGTGCCACCTCCCCACGAGCGGAGAGGATCGTACTGCGGACGACATCGCCCTATATGATTCTCATGGCCCCCGCCCCCGCTCCCCTCGAAGGCGTCGCTCCCGTCGCCGACCGCGTCCTCGGCTTCTCGGTCGCCGCGCGCAATGTCCGCGGCCGCGTCGTCCGGCTCGACGCGGCGCTCAACGCCGTGCTCGCGGCGCACGACTATCCGCCGGCGCTGGCGACGCTGCTGGGGCAGGCGCTGGTCCTGACCGCGCTGCTCGGCGCGACGCTGCGGGAAGATGAGGGCCAGCTCACCTTGCAGGCGCAGGCGAAGGGCGGGCCGGTCGACCTGCTGGTCTGCGACTATCGCGCCGGTGCGGTCCGCGGCTATCTGCGCCACGACGGCAGCGAGGTTGCCGAGGGGGCCGACCTCGCGACGCTGTTCGGCGACGGGCACCTCGCGATCACCCTCGACCCGACCGCGGCGGCGGAACGCTATCAGGGCATCGTCCCGCTCGAGGGCGCGTCGCTCGCCGAAGCGGTCGAAGGCTATTTCTTCCAGTCGGAGCAGCTGCCGACGCTGGTCCGCACCGCCGTCCGCTGGGACGCCGCGACCGGCTGGGTCGGCGGCGGGCTGCTCGTCCAGCACCTCGCCCGCGCCGAGATCGGCGGCGAGCGGCTGAGCGTCGCCGACATGCACCCCGACTGGAGCCACGCCCTCGCCCTCGCCTCGACGATGTCCGACGCCGAGCTGACCGATCTGTCGCTGTCGGAGGAGACGCTCGTTTGGCGGCTGTTCCACGACGAGGAGGTCCGCGTGACGCCTGGCCCGGTGCCGACGCGCGGCTGCCGCTGCACGCTGGCGCACATCGAAAACGTCATCGGCCAGTTTCCCGCCGGCGAGCGCGCCGAGATGGCCGGCGACGACGGGCGGATCAAGGTCGACTGCGCCTTCTGCGCGCGGTCGTTCCTGATCGGCGCATGACGGTCGCCGCGCTGCCCGAGGACGCCCCGCTCGCCGTCGTCCTGCTGTCGGGCGGGCTCGATTCGACGACCGTCGCCGCCATCGCCCGGGCGCAGGGGTTCCGCCTGCTCGCGCTGACGATCGACTACAACCAGCGCCACCGCATCGAGCTCGAGCACGCCGCGCGCGTCGCCGACGCGATCGGAGTGGAGCGGCACATCGTCCTGCCGCTCGACCTGCGCGGCTTCGGCGGCTCGGCGCTGACCGACGACATCGCCGTGCCCAAAGGCGGCGTCGAGCCCGGCATCCCGGTGACCTACGTGCCGGCGCGCAACACGATCTTCCTGGCGGTCGCGCTCGGCTGGGCCGAGGCGGCCGGGGCGAAGGACCTGTTCATCGGCGTCAACGCGCTCGACTATTCGGGCTACCCCGACTGCCGCCCGGCGTTCATCGCGGCGTTCGAGGGCGTCGCCAACGTCGGCACGCGGGACGGCGGCTACACCGTCCACGCGCCGCTCAAGGACATGACCAAGGCCGACATCATCCGCGAGGCGGGCATCCTCGGCGTCGACCTGTCATGCACGTGGAGCTGCTACGACCCGACGCCCGCCGGCCGGCCGTGCGGCGCATGCGATTCGTGCCGCCTGCGGGCGAAGGGGTTCGCCGAAGCCGGGGTGGCGGACCCGGCGTTATGATCGCCCCCACCTTCCCCTCCCCTTCAGGGGAGGGGCGAGAGACGCGCGGAGCGCGGCCCGGGGGTGGGGCGGGCGCAACGGCCGAGATGTCCTTCCCCACCCCCGACCCCTCCCCTGAAGGGGAGGGGAGGCGTTCGTGACCTACGCCGTCAAGGAACTGTACGTCACCCTCCAGGGCGAGGGCGCGCAGACGGGCCGCCGCGCGGTGTTCCTGCGCTTCGCCGGGTGCAACCTGTGGAGCGGGCGCGAGGCCGACCGGGCGGGCGCCGTGTGCTCCTTCTGCGACACCGATTTCGTCGGCACCGACGGCCCCGGCGGCGGCAAGTTCGGCGATGCGGCGGGCCTCGCGGCGGCGGTCGTGGCCGCGTGGGGGCCGGAGCCCGATCATCGCCTCGTCATCGCCACCGGTGGCGAGCCGCTCCTCCAGCTCGACGCCGCCCTCGTCGCCGCGCTCCACGGCCACGGTTTCGCAGTCGGCGTCGAGACCAACGGCACGCAGGTTCCGCCGCCGGGCCTCGACTGGGTGTGCGTCAGCCCCAAGGCGGATGCGCCGCTGGTCCTGACGATGGGCGACGAGCTGAAACTCGTCTACCCCCAGCCCCTCGCCCTGCCCGAGCGGTTCGCGGCGCTCGCCTTCGCTCACTTCTTCCTGCAGCCGATGGACGGCCCCGACGTCGCGGCGAACACCGCGGCGGCGGTCGCCTATTGCCTCGCCCACCCGCGCTGGCGGCTCGGCCTGCAGACGCACAAGGTGCTGGGTCTGGCCTAGGCCGGGCGGAAGCGCGCCGTGACGGTGGCGATGCGCTTGCCGAAATGCTCGGCCGTCCTGAGGTCGGCCTCGGGCGGCGCGACGTCGGGGCCGACGTCGGCGTTCGACTGCGCCGCCGCGCCGAGCGATACGCCGAGCCGGTTGAGGTCGTCGACCGACCCGCCGCTCGTGTTGTTGCCCGGCATCAGGTCGTTGCCGACCCAGATCATGCCGAGTTGCATGGCGGTGACGACGAAGCCCATCAGCGTGTTGACCTTGTCGCCGCTCATCGACGCCGAGTTGGTGAAGCCGGCGGCGATCTTGTCGACCCACGCGCGGCTCATCCAGCGCTTCGAGGTCGCGTCCTTGAACGCGGCGAACGGGGCCGACGCGCCGCCCATGTAGGTCGGCGAGCCGAAGATGATCGCATCGGCGGCGTCGAGCACCGCCCAGCCCGGGGCCTCGCTGTCGACCAGCTCCTCGACCGTCAGCACGGTGACGTCGCCGCCGCCGGCTGTCACGCCGCGGGCGACCGCCTCGGCCTGCTTCGCGGTATGGCCATAGGCCGAGTGATAGACGATCGCGATCTTCGACATTGACGTGCTCCTGTTGCGCCGCGGCAGATAGGCGCGCGGACCGACGGTGCCACCGAGGAAAAACTACGCCGCCGACAAGCCCGTCTCGCCGCTTAACCCCGCCCGCGATACCCCGGCACGCCCTGCTCCGGCACCCACACGCCCGCCGGCACCGGCCCCGACTGCCAGAACACGTCGATCGGGATGCCGCCGCGGGGGTACCAATAGCCGCCGATGCGCAGCCACTTCGGTTGCATTTCGGCGACCAGCCGCTGGCCGATGCCGACGGTGCAGTCCTCGTGGAACGCGGCATGGTTGCGGTACGACCCGAGGAACAGCTTGAGCGACTTCGACTCGACGATCGTCGCCGCCGGCACGTAATCGATCACCAGATGGGCGAAGTCGGGCTGCCCCGTCACCGGGCACAGCGAGGTGAATTCGGGCACGGCGAAGCGGACGAGATAGTCGGTGCCGGGCCGGGGATTCGGCGGATAGTCGAGCACCGCCGCAGCGGGGCTGGCGGGCAGGGCGCTGGCGCGGCCCAGCGCGGTGGGGGTGTAATCGGTCATCCCCCGCGGTTACCGGCAAACCTCGCCGCCGACAATTCGGCCGCCGGCAATTCCGCACCGACCCAATTCCGCACTGACAACGCGAGGTGCCGCCGCTACAGGAGCGCACCGTAGTTGGAGAAAAAAGCATGACCCCGCTGGTGACGACCGAATGGCTGGCTGCCGAGCTCGGCGCGAACGACCTGCGGATCATCGACGCGACGCTGTTCCTCACCGGCGACGGGCGCCACCCGCGTGCCGAGTTCGAGGCGGCGCACATCCCCGGCGCGGTGTTCCTCGACCTCGACGAGCTGGTCGACACCGGCTCGCCGCTGCCCAACATGCTTCCCGCGCCCGAGAAGTTCGCCAGCCGGATGCAGGCGCTGGGCCTCGGCGACGGCAGCCGGATCGTCGTCTACGACAATTCGCCGCTGCATTCGGCGGCGCGGGCGTGGTGGATGCTGAACGTGTTCGGCGCGCACGAGGTCGCCCTCCTCGACGGCGGCTTCGCCAAGTGGCAGGCCGAGGGCCGTCCGCTCGAATCGGGCAAGCCGGTCGTCCGCCACCGCCACTTCACCGTCTGGGCCGACACCAAGCCGGTGCGGACCTTCGCCGACATGACCGACAACCTGCGGTCGAAGGCCGAGCAGGTCGTCGACGCGCGCTCGGCCGGCCGCTTCGCCGGGACCGAGCCCGAACCGCACCCGGGCCTGCGCAGCGGCCATATCCCGGGATCGAAGAACCTGCCGCAGACCGACCTGTTCAACCCTGACGGCACGTGGAAGAAGGGTGCCGACCTCAAGGCCGCGTTCGACGCGGCCGGGGTCGACCTCGACCGGCCGCTGGTGACGACGTGCGGCAGCGGCATCACCGCCGCGGTGGTGGCGTTCGGCGCGACGTTGCTGGGGGCGAAGGATGTGGCGCTGTACGACGGCAGCTGGAGCGAGTGGGGGGCGAGCGCGACGGCCCCGGTGGTGACGGGCGTGGCCTGAGGCATCCGCTTTCAGGACGCAACGACCATGACAATCAGCTGTATCGATCCACGTTCGGCTCTGATCGTGGTCGACCTTCAGCAAGGCCTCGCAAGGCTGTCGTTCGCGCATCCATTCGACGGGATCGTAATGCGGGCGGCGATACTGGCCGATGCGTTTCGCGCCAACGCATTGCCCGTTGTTGTTGTGAACACTGACGGAGCTGCGCCAGGCCGGCGTGAAGAGGCTCCGGGGATGACACAATTTGCCGGGTGGACCGAAATAATGCCCGCGTTGCGCGTGCAGCCGTCCGATTACCGGATCACCAAGCAATCACCGGGAGCGTTTACCGGCACAGGCCTCGCTGAATGGCTGAGCGACCGGCAGGTCAGCCAAATTGTGGTTAGCGGCGTTGCCACTGGGACGGGTGTGGAGACCACCGCGCGACAGGCTTATGAAGACGGATTGAACGTCACTTTCGCAATTGATGCGATCACGGACATGGACCCTTTGGTTCACGCGAACTGCGTTGAGCGCACGTTCAGGCGGTTCGGAGAGACAGGATCGATCGACGACGTGATGCAGTTGATCGATAACGGGAGCGCCGTCCGCTGACTGACAACGGCTCCCACACCCGCCTCGTCCACGCCGGCCGTGCGTCCGCCTACACCCGCGGCCCGGACATGACCGCCGGGATCGTCAACCCGCCGGTGTGGCATGCCTCGACGATCCTGTTCGACGACCTCGCCGCGCTCGATGCGGCGCGGTCGCATCTCGATCAGGGGCTGTTCTACGGGCGGCGGGGGACGCCGACGCAGTGGGCGCTCGAGGAGGCGCTCACCGCGCTCGAACCCGGCGCGGCGGGGACCAAGCTGTATCCGAGCGGCGTCGCGGCGATCGCGGCGGCGCTGCTGACCGTCGTCCGGGCCGGCGACCACGTCCTGATGGTCGACACCGCCTACGAGCCGAGCCGGGCGTTCGCCGACCGCTTCCTCAAGCCGCTCGGCATCGCGACGACCTTCTACCCGCCGACCGCCGACGTGACGGCGTTCCTCCAGCCGAGCACGCGGGCGATCCTGATCGAGTCGCCGGGGTCGCTGAGCTTCGAGGTGCAGGACGTGCCGGCGATCGTCGCCGTGGCCAGGGCGCACAACATCGCGACGGTGATGGACAACACCTGGGCGACGCCGCTGCTGTTCTCGCCCATTGCCCACGGCGTCGACTTCAGCGTGCAGGCGCTGACCAAGTACACCGGCGGCCACAGCGACCTGATGATGGGGTCGGTGACGACGACGGCGAAATATTGGGGCCGGCTGAAGACCAAGTCGTACCTGCTCGGCTACTGCGTCGGGCCAGACGACGCGTATCTCGCGCTGCGGGGCCTGCGGACGCTCGGGCTGCGGCTCGAGCGGCAGGGGGCGAGCGCGCTGGCCGTCGCCGAGTGGCTGCAGGGGCACCCGGCGGTGGCGCGGGTGCTGCATCCGGCGCTGCCCGGCGATCCGGGGCATGCGCTGTGGCAGCGCGACTTCACCGGCGCGTCGGGGCTATTCGCCGTCGTGCTGAAGCGGGGGAGCCGACCGCATACCGCGGCGCTGATCGACCATCTGGCGCACTTCGGCATCGGCTTCTCGTGGGGCGGGTACGAGAGCCTGATCCTGCCGGTCGAGCTCGACGGCATCCGCACGGCGACGAGTAGCGACAGCGCCAAGCTCTTCGCGGGCACCCAGATCGTCCGGCTGTCGATCGGCTTGGAGGACCCCGCCGACCTGATCGCCGACCTCGCGGCCGGGCTCGACCGCTACGAGGCGCAGTTCTGAGGCGCAGCACGGTCGCCTGCGGCGCGGTCGCGGCGGCGAGCCTGCTGCTGGCGTGGCCGGGGATCGCGCTGTTCGACACGGTGCGGCAGTTCGACCAACTGCGCGAGGGCACGCTCGACGACTGGCATCCGCCGGTGATGGCGCGGCTGTGGGAAGGGTTCCTCGCCGCCGGCTGGCGGGGGACGGGGTCGCTGTTCGTGGTGCAGACGGGCCTGTTCTACGGCGGGCTGGCGCTGCTGTTCGCCGCGCTGCCGCGGGTGCGCCCGGTCGTCGTGGCGGCGGCGGTCGTCGCGCTCGTCGTCCCGGCCGACTGGATGACGGTCGTCGTCAAGGACGCGCAGATGGTGGCGGCACTGGTCGCGGCGACGGGGCTGGTTGCGGCGTACCGACTGCGTGGGCAGCGGGTGCCGTGGTGGGGGGTAGCAACGGTCGCCGTGCTGCTCGGTTACGCGCTGCTGCTGCGGGCCAACGCCGCGTTCGGCGTCGTGCCGCTGGCGCTCGCATGGGGCGGCTGGCTGGGGGTGCACCGGCTCGCCGGGCAGAGCGCGCTGCTGCTCGCGGCGACCGGCGCGGTGCTTGCCGCCAGTCCGGTCGTCAACCAGCGGGTCTTCGACGCGCGGCCATCGCATGTCGAGCGGGTCCTGCCGGTGTTCGACCTCGTCGGGATCGCGCGCTTCGGCGGACCGCTGCCGCCCCGCGTCGATGCCGCGACGTGGGCGCGGGCGCGCGGCTGCTACTCGCCGTACCTGTGGGATGCGTTTGGTGACGACCGGCGATGCGGGTTCGTCGGCGATCGGCTCGGGCTTGGCGGCGCGAACGGGGCGCATCTGATCGGCGAGTGGGCGCGGGCGGTGGTCGAACACCCGGTCGCCTATGCCCGTCACCGGCTGACGCACCTCGACGCGACGCTGCGCTGGATCGTGCCGTTCGGCCAGCCCAACGCCGGGGCCCCGCCCGATTCACAGCCGAACGCCGACGGGCTCGGCGGCGGCGGGACATGGCGGACGCGCGGCCCGGGATGGATCGCGCGGGCGCTGGCGGCGACGCCGCTCGGCTGGCCGGTCGTGTGGCTCGCGGCGAGCCTTGGGCTGTCGGCGGTGGCGGCGGGGACGCCGCGCTCGGCCCCGCGCGACCTCGCGCTGAGCCTGTTCGTGTCGGCGGCGTGCCTGACGCTGAGCTTCGCGGCCGTGTCGATCGCGTCCGACCTGCGCTATCACCTGTGGGCGATGGTCGCGACGGCGCTGGGTGGCATCGTGCTGTCGACCGCATCCGGCGTGCCGCGGCGGCGGCTCGGCGCGACGGCGGGAGCGGTTGCCATCGTCGCGGCGATCGGGTTGGTCGCGCGGACAATCCTGCCGACGGGAGCCTGGGGATGACCTTCGACGAGTACGCCGACCACGACGCGACGGGACTGGCGGCGCTCGTCGCGACCGGGCAGGTGACACCGTGCGAACTGCTGGAGACGGCGATCGCTGCGGCCGAGGCGACCAATCCGGCGCTCAACTTCATCGCCCAGCCGCTGTTCGACCGGGCGCGGGCGGCGGCGGCCAAGCCCTTCGCCGGGCCGTTCGCCGGGGTCCCGTTCCTCGTCAAGGACCTCCACATGAACATCGCCGGCGAGCGGTCGGGCGAGGGCAGCCGGCTGTTCGACGGGTTCCGCGCCGACCATGATTCGACGCTGTTCGACCGCTTCACCGCCGCCGGGTTCAACACCTTCGGCAAGACGACGACGCCCGAGTTCGGCCTGACCGTCACCACCGAAAGTCGCGCCTATGGCGTCACCCGCAATCCGTGGCACCGCGACCGCAGCGCCGGCGGGTCGAGCGGTGGGGCGGCGGCGGCAGTCGCGGCGCGCGTCGTGCCGGTGGCGCATGCGTCGGACGGCGGCGGATCGATCCGCTGCCCGGCCGCCGCCTGCGGGCTGTTCGGGCTCAAGCCGTCGCGCGGTCGGGTGCCGAGCGGGCCGCAGGCGACCGAGGGGTGGCTCGGGCTGACGGTCAACCACGTCGTGACGCGGTCGGTGCGCGACTCGGCCGCGGTGCTCGATTGCGTCCACGGGCCGGAGGCGGGCAGCCGCTACACCGCGCCGACGCCCGAGCGGCCGTTTCTCGCCGAAGTCGGACGCGATCCCGGGCGGCTGCGGGTGGCGCTGATGCTCGAACCCATCACCGGCGTGCCGGTCGACCCGCAGGTCGTCGCCGCAACACGGGATGCGGCGCGGCTGCTGGAAAGCCTTGGTCACCACATCGCGGAGGCGGCCCCGCGCCTCGACGCCGGCGCGCTGACCGCTGCGATGACGGCGACGGTCGGGGCAAGCACGGCGTTCGAGGTCGTACAGCGGCTGCGTGCGCTCGGCCGCGACTCCGCCGGCGACGACATCGAGACCGTCCCGCAGATGTGGGTCCATATCGGCAACCGGACGAGCGCCGTCGAACTGGCGGCGGCGAACGCGACCTTCCAGACCGCGGCGATCGCGCTCGCCGGGTTTATGGCCGACTACGACGTCATCCTGTCGCCGGTGTTCGCCCAGCCGGTCATCGGGCTGGGGCAGATCGACCTGTCGCCGGCCGATATCGGGGCGTGGACCGCAGCGATCACCGGTTACAGCCCTTTCACCGCGCTGGCCAACTGGACGGGCGTCCCGGCGATGTCGCTGCCGTTGGCGCACGACGCCGACGGCGTGCCGATCGGGGTGATGGTCACCGGCCGCTACGGGGCCGAGGGGCTGCTGCTGGCACTGGCGGCGCAGGTCGAGGCGGCTGCGCCATGGGGAGCGCGGCGGCCGATGCCAAGGCAAGATTAACTTCGCTGCGCGATTGCTGCGCTGCGGTGGACGAGTTGCGTCGCATTGTCTAAGTAGCACTCACATCGGCACGGGCCGCCTATCGTGGCGGCCGGTTGATCCCGAGGGCTTGCCCATGCGCTCTATCGTTCTCATTGCCAGCCTGCTGGTTCTCGCCAGTTGCGGCAAGAAGGACGACGGTCAGGGTGCACCGCCGCCGGGTGCGCCCGGCGGGCCGCCGCCGCAGGTCACCATCGCCCATCCGCTGGTCAAGCCGATCGTCGACTGGGACGACTATATCGGGCGCTTCGAGGCGATCGACTCGGTCGACGTCCGGCCGCGCGTGTCGGGCTATCTCCAGTCGCTCAACTTCCGCGACGGCCAGTTCATCCGCAAGGGCGACCTGCTGATGACGATCGACCCGCGGCCGTTCCAGGCGGTGCTCGAACAGGCGAAGGCCGACGAGGCGCGCTACGTCGCGGCGGCCGCCGTCGCCAAGACAGCCTTCGCGCGCGAGAAGCAGCTGCTCGACCTCAAGGCCGTCAGCCAGGAGGAGTTCGACAATGCCGAGGCGACGCTGCGGCAGGCCAACGCGCAGGTCGGCTCGGCGCGGGCGAATACCCAGGCGCAGGCGCTGAACGTCGAGTTCACCCGCGTCACCGCGCCGGCGAGCGGCCGCCTGTCGGACCGCAAGGTCAGCGTCGGCAATTACGTCACCAGCGGCACGACGGTGCTGACGACGATCGTCTCGCTCAATCCGATCCACTTCGTCTTCACGGGATCGGAGGCGGTCTACCTCAAGTATCAGCGCGCCAACCGTGCCGGCACGCGGCCGTCGTCGCGCGTCGCGGCCAACCCGGTCGACATCCGCCTCGGCGACGAGACGACGTATCGCTGGCACGGGCGGATGGATTTCGTCGACAATGCGATCGACCTCGGTTCGGGGACGATCCGCGGCCGCGCCGTCGTCAAGAATCCCGACGGCCTGCTGACGCCGGGCATGTTCGGCCATATGCGCCTGCTCGGCTCGGGGGCGTACCAGGGCCTGCTGATCCCCGAGGATGCGGTCGTTACCGACCAGACGCGCAAGACCGTCCTCGTCGTCGCACCCGACGGCAAGGTGGCGCAGCGGGTTCTCGAGCTTGGTCCGATCGTCGACGGCCTGCGCGTCGTCCGTTCTGGCCTCGCGGCGACCGACAACGTCATCATCGCCGGCGTCCAGCGCGCCCACGCCGGGGCCCCGGTCAAGACGGTCGTCGGCAAGATCGTCCCGCCCGACCCGGGCTCGTCCCCGACGATGCCGAGCTTCACCGAGCCGCCGGCGACCTCGGCGACCGCCGCGTCGGCGGTGCGCTAGCGTGCGTTTCTCGCATTTCTTCATCGATCGGCCGATCTTCGCCGGGGTGATCTCGGTCCTGATCGTCCTGATCGGCGTGTTCGCCTATCCGTCGCTGCCGGTCGCGCA
>CAHJWP010000053.1 GCA_903642255.1 Sphingomonadaceae bacterium
ACCACCGCCGACGGCCTGTTCACCCTGAGCGAGGTCGAATGCCTCGGTGCCTGCGCCAACGCGCCGATGGTCCAGATCAACGCCGACAACTACGAGGATCTGGACTATAGCAGCATGAACGCGATCCTCGACATGCTGGCGAGCGGCGGGACGCCGACGCCCGGCTCGGCGATCGGCCGCGTGGCGAGCTGCCCCGAGGGCGGGCCGACGACGCTCAGGGAGATGGCCGGTGCTTGACGACAAGGACCGCATCTTCACCAACCTCTACGGCTTCCAGCCGTGGGGGCTCGACGCCGCGCGGAAGCGCGGCGACTGGGCCGATACCGCGGCGCTGATGGCCGGCGGCCCCGACGCGATCATCGACGTCATCAAGGCGAGCGGCCTGCGCGGCCGCGGCGGGGCGGGGTTCCCGACGGGAATGAAGTGGAGCTTCATGCCCAAGACGCCGAAGCCCGGCCGCCCGAGCTACCTCGTCATCAACGCCGACGAGTCCGAGCCGGGCAGCTGCAAGGACCGCGAGATCATCCGCCACGATCCGCACAAATTGATCGAGGGCGCGCTGATTGCGGGCTTCGCCATGCGCGCGAGCGCCGCGTACATCTACATCCGCGGCGAATATGTCCGCGAGGCGCAGACGCTGTTCGCCGCCGTCGCCGAGGCCTACGCCGCCGGGCTGATCGGCAGGAACGCCTGCGGGTCGGGGTACGATTTCGACGTCTTCGTCCACCGCGGCGCGGGCGCGTACATCTGCGGCGAGGAAACCGCGATGCTCGAAAGCCTCGAGGGCAAGAAGGGCCAGCCGCGGCTCAAGCCGCCGTTCCCCGCCGGCGCCGGCCTCTACGGCAACCCGACCACGGTCAACAACGTCGAGAGCATCGCCGTCGCCCCGACGATCCTGCGGCGCGGCGGCGCGTGGTTCGCCGCGATCGGCCGCCCGAAGAACGAGGGCACCAAGCTGTTCCAGATCAGCGGCCACGTGAACAAGCCGTGCGTCGTCGAGGAGGCGATGAGCGTTCCCTTCCGCGAGCTGGTCGAAACGCATTGCGGGGGTGTACGCGGCGGCTTCGACAACCTGCTGTGCGTCATCCCCGGCGGATCGTCGGTCCCGCTGGTCCCGGCGCACGAGATCGCCGACTGCCCGATGGACTTCGACGCGCTGAAGGACCTCAAGAGCGGCCTCGGCACGGCGGCGGTGATCGTGATGGACAAGTCGACCGACGTGGTGCGCGCGATCGCCCGCCTGTCCTACTTCTACAAGCACGAGAGCTGCGGCCAGTGTACCCCGTGCCGTGAGGGGACGGGGTGGATGTGGCGCGTCATGGAGCGCCTCGTCACCGGCGAGGCCGAATACCACGAGATCGACCTCCTGCTGGAGGTCACCACCGAGATCGAGGGCCACACCATCTGTGCATTGGGCGACGCCGCCGCGTGGCCGATCCAGGGGCTGATCCGGCATTTCCGGCCCGAGGTCGAGGCGCGGATCGCGAAGCGGAAGGGGTTTGTGCAGGTGCCGGCCGGGGCGACGATGCTGGAGGCGGCGGAGTGAGCTTCGATCCCCAACTTCGAGCACTAAAGATCGAGGCGAAGGCGCTCGCCGCTAGATACTATGATCTGACTGGGAAGCCTCTCGGGATCGTTGGCGAGCTGGCCGAAATGGAAGCGGCTGAGTTGCTCGGCCTTCGGCTCGCAGACGCCCGTGCTCCTGGCTTTGACGCATACCGAAACCGTAATGGTGTTGATGAGCGTATACAGATCAAGGGGAGGGCCGTAGACGCGAAGGACCGGTACCGTGGGCCCTGTCCCTCGATCAAATGCGGCGATCAGTTCGATTTCGTGCTCACCGTACTCTTGAACCGTCAGACGCATGACGTCTTAGAGATATGGGAAGCTACAGAAGCGGCTGTGCAGGCTCGCCTCGATGCCCCTGGCTCGAAGGCGCGTAACGAACGAAATTCGATGGGCCTCAGTCAGTTCAAAAGCATAGCAAAGAAGATTTGGCCGCCGGTGAGCGATTCTGTTGAACAAGCCACCGTTCGTCCGCTGCTGCCTGAAAGTCTTTCCGACATCGTGCATGTAGGTCCGCTGTGATTAGAACGCCTCATCGCGTGCGCCGACATGACACCGGACCGCTGGCCGGTACCCTGGAGCACTACTTTCCGGATGCTGACGAGAACGGCATGTACGAGCTCGCTGATCCGGCGATCGGGCCCGAACGGCACCACAAGAAGAACGCGATCTTCACGTCTTCCATTTCCGTCGCGATACATCTCGTCTGCGCCCACGGGTTCTCGATCAGGATGCGCGGCGACAAGACCGGTCAGCGCAACCTAATCTCGCGCAACGATATCCAAGGTTTGCCCCATGCCTAAACTCACCGTCGACGGCATCGAGGTCGAGGTTCCCGCCGGGGCCACCGTCATGCAGGCGTGCGAGGCGGCGGGGGCGGAGATCCCGCGCTTCTGCTACCACGAGCGCCTGTCGATCGCCGGGAACTGCCGGATGTGCCTCGTCGAGGTGTCGCCGGGGCCGCCGAAGCCGCAGGCGTCGTGCGCGCTGCCCGCCGCCGACGGCCAGGTCGTCTCGACCCGCTCGGCCAAGACGCAGAAGGCGCGCGAGGGGGTGATGGAGTTCCTCCTCATCAACCATCCGCTCGACTGCCCGATCTGCGACCAGGGCGGCGAGTGCGACCTGCAGGATCAGAGCCTCGCCTATGGCAAGGGCCACTCGCGCTATCACGAGAACAAGCGCGCGGTGACCGAGAAGTACATGGGGCCGCTGGTCAAGACGGTGATGACGCGGTGCATCCACTGCACGCGCTGCGTCCGCTTCGCCGAGGAGGTCGCCGGGGTCGAGGAGATCGGCGCGATCGGCCGCGGCGAGAACATGCAGATCACGTCGTATCTCGAAGGCGCGGTCCGGTCGGAACTGTCGGGCAACATCATCGACCTGTGCCCGGTCGGCGCGCTGACATCGAAGCCCTATGCGTTCGAGGCGCGGCCATGGGAGCTGAAGAAGACCGAATCGATCGACGTGATGGATGCGGTCGGCACGAACATCGTCGTCTACACCCGCGGCGCGGCGGTGATGCGGGTGACACCGCGGGTCAACGACGACGTCAACGAGGAATGGGCGAGCGACGTGACGCGCTTCGCCTGCGACGGGCTCCGGCGCGGCCGGCTCGACGCGCCGTACGTCCGGGTCGGCGGGAAGCTGACGCGCGCGACGTGGGGGCAGGCGTTCGACGCGGTCAAGGCGGCGCTCGCCGGCGTGGGCGGCGACGACGTTGCGGCGGTGGCGGGCGACCTTGCCGACGTCGAGGCGATGGTGGCGCTGAAGGACCTGCTCGGGCTCCTCGGGTCGACGCGCCACGAGTGCCGCGTCGACGGCGCGGCGGTGCCGGTAGCCGACCGGTCGCACTATCTGTTCAACACCGGGCTCGCCGGGATCGAGCGGGCGGACGTCGTGCTGCTCGTCGGCGCCGACCCCCGCCACGAGGCACCGCTGGTCAACACGCGTCTCCGCAAGGCGGTACGCCGCGGCGGGGCGCGGGTGTTCAACCTCGGGCCGGACGTCGACCTGACCTATCCGGTGACGCAGCTCGGCGACGACGCGGCGCTGCTTGGCACCCTGCCGGAAGCGGCGGCCGAGGCGCTGAGCAGGGCGGAGCGCCCGGCAGTGATCGTCGGCATGGGGGCGCTCGGCGGGGCAGGGGGCGCGGTGGTCGCCGCGGTTCATGCCCTCGCAGCGCGGTTCAACCTCGTCCGCGACGGGTGGAACGGGGTCAACCTGCTCCACACCGCCGCGAGCCGCGTCGGTGCGCTGGACATCGGCTTCACCACCGACGGCGGCATGGCCGGCCTCCACGACAGGCCGGCAAAGCTGGTGTTCAACCTCGGCGTCGACGAGGTCGACGTGCCGGGCGCGTTCACCGTCTACATCGGCCATCACGGCGACCGCGGCGTGCGGACCGCCGACGTCATCCTGCCGGCCGCCGCTTATACCGAGAAGAGCGGCACCTACGTCAACCTCGAGGGCCGGGTCCAGCGCGGCCGCCTTGCCACCTTCCCGCCAGGCGAGGCGCGCGACGACTGGACGATCCTGCGGGCGCTGTCGGCGGTGCTGGGCCAGCCGCTACCGTACGACGACCTCCGCGCGCTGCGGGCGCGGATCGCGGGCGAATGGCCGCATCTGGCAGGCGAGGGGCTGACGCCGGCCGGTTGGGTGCCACCGCCGGCGACCGACGCGCCTGCGCCGGCCGGCCCGTTCACACTGCCGGTCACCAACTTCTATCTGAGCAACACCGTCGCCCGCGCCAGCGCGACGATGGCCGACTGCGTCCGCGAGATCGTCGATGCCGACGAACCGAGGCTCGAAGCCGCGGAGTGATCGAGTTCGACCCGGAGAAGGAGCGGGCGAGTCGCCACGGCCTGCCGTTCCTCTTCGCCGCCGAGATATTCGCCGGCGAGTATGTTGAGACGGTCGATAGCCGGTTCAATTATGGCGAAACGCGCTTAATCGCGGTTGGCGTGGTGGCTTCGCTTGGGTTGTTGTGCTCGACCCCTTATATGTGGCGCGGGTCGAACCGGCGGATCATCAGTTTCAGGAGGGCCAGTGACCGAGACAGGCGAATCTACCGTGACCGTCACGCCTGAGCTGCTCGAGGAGGCGCGCCGCAAGGTCACGCCCGAGCTGCTCGCGTGGCTGGATGCGCTGACCGACGACGACATCGCCACGATGGTTGCCGCCGATCCCGACGCCGCCCCGGCGCTCGATGACCCGGTGTTCGACCACGCCGTTATCGTCCGCCCGTTCAAGGACGCCGCCGAATGAACTGGACCGCCGCCTTCGAGGACAGCTTCCTCGGCCACGACCTCGGTTATCTCGTCGGGACGCTGATCCTGATCCTGCTGATCGCGCTGCCGGTGATGCTCGGCGTTGCCTATGCGGTGCTTGCCGACCGCAAGGTGTGGGCGTCGATGCAGCTGCGTCGCGGGCCCAACGTCGTCGGGCCGTTCGGCCTGCTCCAGACGCTGGCCGACGCACTCAAGCTGTTCCTCAAGGAGACGATCATCCCGTCGGGGGCGAACACCGGCGTCTTCCTGATCGCGCCGATGATCACCTTCACCCTCGCCCTGATCGCCTGGGCGGTGATCCCGTTCGATGCCGGGGTGGTGCTCGCCGACATCAACGTCGGGCTGCTCTACCTGTTCGCCGTCAGCTCGATGGGCGTCTACGGCATCATCATGTCGGGCTGGGCGTCGAATTCGAAGTACCCGTTCCTCGGCGGGCTCAGGTCGGCGGCGCAGATGGTGAGCTACGAGGTGTCGATCGGCTTCGTTATCGTCTGCGTCGTGCTCTATTCGGCGAGCTTCAACCTGTCCGACATCGTCGCCGCGCAGAAGGGCATGATCCTCGGCATCGGCAACGGTAACATATTAAATCCGTTGCTTTTTCCGATGGCGATCGTGTTCTTCATCTCGGCGCTGGCCGAGACAAACCGCCCGCCGTTCGACCTGCCCGAGGCCGAGGCCGAGCTTGTCGCCGGCTATCAGGTCGAATATTCGTCAATGACCTTCGCGCTGTTCTTCCTCGGCGAATACGCCAACGTCCTGCTGATGTGCGCGCTGTCGAGCGTCCTGTTCCTCGGCGGCTGGCTGCCGCCGGTCAACTGGGCGCCGCTGTACCTCGTGCCGGGGTTCGTCTGGTTCATGGCCAAGCTGTTTGGGATGTTCTTCATCTTCGCATGGGTCAAGGCGACGGTCCCGCGCTATCGCTACGACCAGCTGATGCGGCTCGGTTGGAAAGTGTTCCTGCCGCTGTCGCTGGTGTGGGTCTGCGTCGTCAGCGGGTGGCTGGTGTTCACGGGGCATTACGCATGACGCTGAGAGCGCGCTTGGTCGAAATCGTTCATCGTTTGCGACATCATTACAAAGTGGCTCTCGCGCTCGGTTGCCTTAATTTGTGCATTTGGGTGACCTCGTATCCGAACCGGCCGTATCATATCTGGTTTGCAATAGTATTGCTGGTGCCGGGTTTGACCGGCCTGGCTCAAGCTCTGCTTGATCGGCGAAGGAGTGCCCAATGAACGCCGTCTTCCGCGCCGCGAAATCCCTGCTCCTCATCGAGTTTGTCCGCGGGCTTGGGCTGACCTTCAGCTACATGTTCAAGCCGAAGGCGACGCTCAACTACCCGTACGAGAAGGGGCCGCTATCTCCCCGCTTCCGCGGCGAGCACGCGCTGCGCCGCTATCCGAACGGCGAGGAACGCTGCATCGCGTGCAAATTGTGCGAGGCGGTGTGCCCGGCGCAGGCGATCACGATCGAGGCCGAGCCGCGCGAGGACGGCAGCCGCCGGACGACGCGCTACGACATCGACATGACCAAGTGCATCTACTGCGGCTTCTGCCAGGAGGCGTGCCCGGTCGACGCGATCGTCGAAGGCCCGAACTTCGAATTCTCGACCGAGACGCGCGAGGAGCTGATCTACGACAAGGACAAGCTCCTCCAGAACGGCGAGCGCTGGGAGCGGGTGATCGCCGCGAACCTGCAGGCGGACGCGGCGTGGCGGTGAGGGCACGGTCTGCGGCAACATTGCTTGCGAGCGCCGCCGCCGGGCGTTAGACGCACCGCAGCATTTTGGTCCTGCGGGGCCGCGTTCCCGAAGGACGACGCCCTCTCTCCATGATCGCCACGCTCGCCTTCTACCTGTTCGCGGGCCTCGTCATCCTCGGCGCGGTCGCGACGATCCTGTCGCGCAATCCGGTCCATTCGGTGCTGTGGCTGATCCTCGCCTTCTTCAACGCGGCCGGCCTGTTCGTCCTGCTCGGGGCCGAGTTCCTCGCGATGATCCTGGTCATCGTCTATGTCGGCGCGGTCGCGGTGCTGTTCCTGTTCGTCGTGATGATGCTCGACGTCGACTTCGCCCGGCTGCGCGCTGGCTTCGCCAAGTACCTGCCGCTCGGCGTGGGTCTCGCCGTGGTGCTGCTGACCGAGCTGCTGCTCGTGCTCGGCGGCGGCAGCTTCGGCGTGTCGGCCCCGGCGGCGAGCCATGCGCCGGTGGTCGCCGGCATGACGAACACGCAGGCGCTGGGGAGCCTGATCTACACGCGCTACGTCTTCATCTTCCAGGCGGCGGGCATGGTGCTGCTGACCGCGATGGTCGGCGCGATCGTCCTGACCCATCGCCAGCGCCCGGGCCTGCGGCGCCAGAGCATGGGCGCGCAGACCGAACGCACGCCGGCGACCGCGGTCAGCACGGTCCATGCGCCCAGCGGCGAGGGCGTGACGCTGTGAACGGAGCCGTCGCGTGATCGGGCTCGGCCACTACCTCGTCGTCGGGGCGATCCTGTTCGTCATCGGCGTGCTCGGCATCTTCATCAATCGCAAGAACGTCATCATCATCCTGATGTCGATCGAGCTGATCTTGCTGGCGGTGAACATCAACCTCGTCGCCTTCTCGTCGTTCGCGCACGATCTCGTCGGGCAGGTGTTCGCGATGTTCGTCCTGACGGTGGCGGCGGGCGAGGCGGCGATCGGGCTGGCGATCCTCGTCGTCTATTTCCGCAACCGCGGGACGATCACTGTCGACGACATCAACCAGATGAAGGGGTGAGGGGTTGATCCAGCTCCTTGTCTTCCTGCCGCTCGTCGCCGCGCTGATCGCCGGCCTCGGCAACCGGATGCTCGGCGACATCGCGGCCAAGGCGGTGACGACGCTCGCGCTGTTCGTCTCCGCCGCGCTGGCGTGGGTCGTGTTCGTCTCGACCGGCCTCGGCCACGGCGCGGCGTACACGCTGCCGGTGCTCGACTGGATCGATAGCGGCGACCTCCACATCGCGTGGGCGTTCAAGGTCGACGCGCTGACCAGCGTCATGCTGGTCGTCATCACCAGCGTGTCGGCGCTCGTCCACCTCTACAGCTGGGGGTACATGGCCGAGGATCCCGACCAGCCGCGGTTCTTCGCCTACCTCAGCCTCTTCACCTTCGCGATGCTGATGCTGGTGACTGCCGACAACCTCGTCCAGATGTTCTTCGGCTGGGAGGGGGTCGGGCTGGCGAGCTACCTGCTGATCGGCTTCTGGTACTACAAGCCGTCGGCCAACGCCGCGGCGATCAAGGCGTTCGTCGTCAACCGCGTCGGTGACTTCGGCTTCTCGCTCGGCATCTTCGGGACGTTCCTCGTCTTCCACACGGTCAAGCTGGACACCATCCTCGGCAACGCGCACGCGATGCAGGGGGCGACGTTCCACTTCCTCGGGGCACCGGTCGACGTGATGACCTGCCTGTGCCTGCTGCTGTTCGTCGGCGCGATGGGCAAGTCGGCGCAGCTCGGCCTGCACACCTGGTTGCCGGACGCGATGGAGGGCCCGACCCCGGTCAGCGCGCTGATCCATGCCGCGACGATGGTGACGGCGGGCGTCTTCATGGTCTGCCGCCTGTCGCCGATGTTCGAGACGAGCGCGGCCGCCCTGACGGTAGTCACCTATGTCGGCGCGGCGACGGCGCTGTTCGCCGCGACCGTCGCCTGCGTCCAGACCGACATCAAGCGCGTCATCGCCTATTCGACGTGCTCGCAGCTCGGTTACATGTTCTTCGCCGCCGGGTCGGGGGCGTACGGCGCGGCGATGTTCCATCTGTTCACCCACGCCTTCTTCAAGGCGCTGCTGTTCCTCGGCGCGGGCGCGGTGATCCACTCGATGCACCACGAGCAGGACATGCGCTTCTACGGGGGCTTAAGGAAGAACCTGCCGCTGACCTTCGCCGCGATGACGATCGGCACGCTGTCGCTGACCGGCTTCTTCTTCACCAGCGGCTATTATTCGAAGGACGCGATCCTCGAGGCGGCGTGCGCCCGGGGGACCGAGGCGGGATACGTCGCCTTCGTTGTCGGCGCGTTCGTCGCCTTCCTGACCAGCTTCTATTCGTGGCGGCTGGCATTCCTGACCTTCTTCGGCGCACCGCGCTGGGCCGGCAGCGAGCATATCCAGCATGCCGCCCACGGCGATGACAGTCCCGAGGCCGATGCTGCTCATCCTGGAGGGACCGAGGGCACCAACGATGCCGTCGGTCAGGAGCACGACCACGCGCCGGTGCAGGCGCAGGCCCCGACCGGCACCGGCGGCTATCATCCGCACGAAAGCCCGTGGACGATGCTGCTGCCGCTCGGCGTGCTGTCGGTCGGCGCACTGTTCGCCGGGTTCGTCTTCCACGGCGTCTTCCTCGGCCCCGACGCCGACACCTTCTGGCGCGGCTCGGCGTTCGTCCACCGCGACCTTGCCGAGGCGATGGAGCGTGTCCCGGCGTGGGTCGTGTGGACGCCGGGCGTCGCCTTCTTCCTCGGCCTGTTCCTTGCGGCGCAGAACTACCTGCGCGACCTTGAGGCGCCCCAGCGGTTCACCGAAGGCTTCCGCGGGCTCTACACCTTCCTCGTCCACAAATGGTATTTCGACGAGCTGTACG
Organism: Sphingomonadaceae bacterium; assembly: GCA_903642255.1. Classification (GTDB taxonomy): domain Bacteria; phylum Pseudomonadota; class Alphaproteobacteria; order Sphingomonadales; family Sphingomonadaceae; genus Polymorphobacter_B. The sequence continues at coordinate 9,459 of CAHJWP010000053.1, forward strand.
GGCTGCTCTTCGTCCGCGGCGCGTTCGCCTTCGGTCGGCTGTTCTGGGCGACCGACCGCAATGTCATCGACCGCTTCGGGCCCGACGGGGTGACCGCGGTCGTCGGCGAGTCCGCGGTGCTGGCGAAGCGGTTCCAGTCGGGCTACCTCTACACTTACGCGCTGATGATGCTGGTCGGTGTCGCGGCGGCGGCGACGTGGTTCGTCCCGCGGATGTTCCAGTGACCTTCCCCATCCTGTTGGTCATCGTCCTGCTGCCGCTGGTCGCTGCCCTGTGGGTGCTCCTCGCCCCCGGCAGTGACGATGCGCGCGCCGCCAACGCCCGCATCACCGCGCTGGTCGTCACGCTGATCGAGCTCGCCCTCGGCATCGCCCTGTGGCTCGCCTTCGACACGTCGACCGCGGCATTCCAGTTCGTCGAGCGGGTCGACCTGTTCGCGCCGTTCCTGTCGTGGCATCTTGGCATCGACGGCATCGCGCTGCTGCTGATCGTCCTGTCGACCTTCCTGATGCCGTTCTGCATCCTCGCGTCGTGGACCAGCATCCAGAAGCGCGTGCCCGAATATATGGCGGCGTTCCTGCTGATGGAGACGCTGATGATCGGCGTCTTCGCGGCGCAGGACCTGTTTCTGTTCTACCTGTTCTTCGAGGGCGGGCTGATCCCGATGTACCTGATCATCGGCATCTGGGGCGGGGCGCGGCGGATCTACGCGAGCTATAAATTCTTCCTCTACACCCTGCTCGGCTCGGTGCTGATGCTGCTGGCGATGATCTGGATGGCGAGCACGGCGCACACCACCGACATCCCGACACTGCTGACGTACAACTTCGCGCCGGAAGCCCAGACGTGGCTGTGGCTCGCCTTCTTCGCGTCGTTCGCCGTCAAGATGCCAATGTGGCCGGTGCATACGTGGCTGCCCGACGCGCACGTCGAGGCCCCGACGGCGGGGTCGGTGATCCTCGCGGGCGTCCTGCTCAAGATGGGCGGCTACGGCTTCGTCCGCTTCTCGCTGCCGATGTTTCCCGATGCGAGCGTCGAACTGGTGTGGCTGGTCGCCGTGCTGTCGGTCGTCGCGGTGATCTATACCAGCCTCGTCGCGCTGGTGCAGACCGACATGAAGAAGCTGATCGCCTATTCGTCGATCGCCCACATGGCGTTCGTCACCGCCGGGCTGTTCGTCTTTAACACGCAGGGGTTGGAGGGCAGCATCGTGATGATGCTGAGTCACGGGCTCGTTTCGGGGGCGCTGTTCCTGTGCGTCGGGGTGATCTACGATCGGCACCACACGCGCGAGATCGCCGCATACGGCGGACTGGCCAACAACATGCCGCGCTATGCCCTGTTCTTTCTGCTGTTCACCATGGCGTCGGTCGGCCTGCCGGCGACGAGCGGGTTCGTCGCCGAGTTCCTCGTCCTGCTCGGCACCTTCGCCGCGTCGACGTGGCTCGCTCTCGGTATGACGACTGGGATCATCTTCGGTGCGGCGTACATGCTGTACCTGTATCGCCGGGTGATCTTCGGCACGCAGGACCGCGCGGACGTGCTGGCGATGACCGACCTCAACGCCCGCGAGCTGGTCACGCTGCTGCCGATCGCCGCCGCCGTGCTGTGGATGGGTATCTACCCGACGAGCTTCCTGAAGCCCCTGCGCGCGCCGGTGGCGAACATCCTCGCCCGTCTGCACCATGCGGCGGCACCGGTGCAGACGGTCGTGCCGGCGGGCAAGGCGGTGGTGAAGTGATCGCGCCAATGCCCATGATGCAGACCCTCGGGGCATCGGTCCACCTCGCCTCGGTCGAGATCATCCTTGCCGCCGGAGTGTTCGTCGTGCTGATGCTCGGCACGTTCCGCGGCGACCGCAGCCTTGTGCCCCTGACGTGGGTGACGGTCGGCATCATGGCGCTGGCGGGCGTCCATATCGGCATCGTGCCGCACGCCGGGGCGACGGCGTTCGGCGGGCTGTACGTCGGCGACGCCTTCTCTTCCTTCCTCAAGGTGCTGATCCTCGGCGGAGCGGCGGTGTCGGTGGTGCTGGCGCTGCCGTACCTCAAGCAGTCGGCGACGGCGCGGTTCGAATATCCGGTGCTGATCCTGCTGTCGTCGCTCGGCATGTGCATGATGGTCAGTGCCAACGACCTGCTGACGCTCTACGTCGGGCTCGAACTCCAGAGCCTCGCGGCCTACGTGCTGGCCGCGTTCCACCGCAACGAGGCGCGGTCAAGCGAGGCGGGCCTCAAGTATTTCGTCCTCGGCGCGCTGGCGAGCGGCATCCTGCTCTACGGGATCAGCCTCGTCTACGGCTTCACCGGCACGACGAGCTTCGCCGCGCTGCACGGCATCGTTCGCGGCACCGCGGCGGCCGATATCGGCGTGCTGATCGGGCTGGTGTTCATCCTCAGCGGCCTCGCCTTCAAAATTTCCGCCGTGCCGTTCCATATGTGGACGCCCGACGTCTACGAAGGCGCGCCGACGCCGGTCGCGGCGTTCTTCTCGTCGGCCCCCAAGGCGGCGGCGATGGG
>CAHJWP010000054.1 GCA_903642255.1 Sphingomonadaceae bacterium
CCGGTCTTGAGGCCCAGCCGCCCGGTGCCGCACGTCGGGCACAGGCGGGGGTCGCTGCCGTCGGCCTTGGGCGGGAACAGGAACGGCGACAGGAACTCGTCGAGCGCGACCGTCACGTCGGACGGACGGATGTCGAGCACTTCCTTCGTCTTCGGCGCGAAATCCTTCCAGAAATCGCCGAGGACGGTCAGGTAATCGAGGTCGCCCGCCGACACCTCGTCGAGCCGCGTCTCGAGGTCGGCGGTGAAGTCGTAGCTGACGTATTTCTCGAAATAACGTTCGAGGAAGGCGGTCACCAGCCGGCCCTTCTCCTCGGCGAAGAAGCGGTTCTTCTCCATCCGGACATAGAGGCGGTCGCGCAGCGTCTGGAGGATCGAGGCGTAGGTCGATGGCCGGCCGATGCCGAGCTCTTCGAGGCGCTTGACCAGCGACGCCTCCGAAAAGCGCGGCGGCGGCTCGGTGAAATGCTGGTCGGCGCGGGCGGCGGTGACCTGCGGCTTCTCGCCCTGCGTGAGCTTGGGCAGGCGGCGGGTATCCTCCGCATCCTCCCCGTCAGCGGGCGTGTCGTCGCGGTCTTCGGTGTAGACCGCAAGGAAGCCGGGATGGAGGACGACCTGGCCGGACGCGCGCAGCGTCGCCTTGCCAGCGGCGTCGGTCAGGTCGACCGCGGTGCGCTCGAGCTTGGCCGACGCCATCTGCGACGCGATCGTCCGCTTCCAGATCAGCGCGTACAGCCGGCCGTTGTCGCCCGAAATGCCGTTGCCGGGGCGGCGCGCGAGGTCGGTCGGGCGGATCGCCTCGTGCGCCTCCTGCGCGTTCTTCGCCTTGGTCGCATAATGGCGCGGGGTCTTGGGCAGGACGTGTTCGCCGCCGCCGAAGTCCTCGGCGATCACCTTGCGCGCGGCGTCGATCGCCTCGCCGGCGACCTGGACGCCGTCGGTCCGCATGTAGGTGATGTGGCCGTCCTCGTAGAGCGACTGGGCGACGCGCATCGTATGGCTGGCGGTGAAGCCGAGCTTACGCGCCGCCTCCTGCTGCAGCGTCGAGGTGGTGAACGGCGGGTAGGGGTTGCGCGTCACCGGCTTGGTCTCGACCGCCGACACGGTGAACTTGCCGGCTTCGACATCGGCGCGTGCCTGCTGGGCGGCGACGACCTCGGACAGGTCGAAGCGATCGAGCTTCCTGCCGTTCCAGTGGGTCAGCCGGGCGACGAACGACGCCCCGGCGACGGTCGCCATGGTCGCCTCGACGGTCCAGTATTCTCGGTTGACGAAGGTCTCGATCTCGCGCTCGCGGTCGACGACGATGCGCAGCGCGACCGACTGGACGCGGCCCGCCGATTTGGCCCCGGGCAGCTTGCGCCACAGGACCGGCGACAGGTTGAAGCCGACGAGATAGTCGAGCGCGCGGCGTGCCCGGTAGGCGTCGACGAGGTCGCCGTCGACGTCGCGGGGCTTGGCCATCGCGCTGAGGATCGCCGGCTTGGTGATCTCGTTGAACGTCACCCGCGTCGCCCCACCTTTGGGCAGCAGGCCCTTCTTCGCCGTCATCCATTCGAGCAGGTGCCACGCGATCGCCTCGCCCTCGCGGTCGGGGTCGGTGGCGAGAATGACGCGGTCGGCCTTCTTCACCTCGTCACTGATGGCTTTGAGCTGGCGCGCCTTGTCGGCGTACAGCTCCCAGTGCATCGCGAAGCCGTTGTCGGTCTCGACCGAGCCGTCGCGCGGCGGCAGGTCGCGGACATGGCCGTACGACGCCAGCACGACGTAGTTCGAGCCGAGATATTTGTTGATCGTTTTGGCCTTGGCCGGCGATTCGACGATCACGACTTCCATGCGTCTCTCCGGGGGCCAAGCGCGGCGGCCCCTACGCGTTATATAGGGCGCATGGCAAGGGGACGGTGTCGAGCCGCCCGACGACGCGTCAGCGCGCTGCCACCCGGCCACCCGCATGGCGGACGATCCGCCCAGCCAGTTCGAGGTCGAGCAGCGCGCCCGCCACCGTCGCGCTCGCGCAGCCCGACTGCCGCACCAGCTCGTCGATCGCCACCGGGACCGGCGACAGCAGGCGCTCGATCGCGGCGCGGGTCGCGTCGTCGGCTTCGGCGGCGACGGGGCCGGGGTCCCAGCGGGCGTCGGGCGACAGCAGGCGGCCGCCGAGGTCGCCCGACGCGGTGCCGAGCGCCTCGACGACGTCGGCGGCCGACTGGATCAGCGTCGCGCCCTCGCGGATCAGCGCGTTGCACCCCTGCGTCCGCGGATCGAGCGGCGAGCCGGGGACCGCCATCACCTCGCGCCCCGCTTCGGCGGCAATCCGCGCGGTGATCAGCGAGCCCGACTTGAGCGCCCCCTCGACGACGATCGTCCCCGCGCACAGGCCGGCGATGATCCGGTTGCGCCGCGGGAAGTGGCGCGCCTGCGGCTGCGTGCCGAACGCCGCCTCGGCGACGACCAGCCCCTCGGCGGCGATGCGGCCCTGGAGTTCGGCGTTTTCGGGCGGATAGACGACGTCGAGCCCGCCCGCGACGACACCGATCGTGCCGCCGGCGAGCGCCCCCCAGTGCGCCGCCGCGTCGATGCCACGCGCGAGGCCCGAGACGACGACGAGGTCGGCGTCGGCCAGCGCCGTCGCCAGCTCGCGGGCGAAGCGCACTGCCGCCGCGCTCGAATTGCGCGCCCCGACCATCGCCACCGCCGGCCGCTCGAGCAGGCCGACGTCGCCCTTGACCGCGAGCGCCGGCGGCGCGGTCTCGGTCTGGGCGAGGAGGAACGGGTAGTCGGGGTCGCCGATGAAGACGAATTGGCCGCCGAAGCGCGTCACCGCGGCGATCTCCGCCTGCGCCTCGACGACGGTCGCGATCCGCGACGACCCGCCGCCGCGGCGGACGAGATCGGGCAGGGCCGCGAGCGCGGCGCTCGCGCTGCCGAACCGGCGGAGCAGCTGGCGGTAAGTGACGGGGCCGATATTGTCGCTGCGGATCAGCCGCAGGCGAGCGACATCGTCGTCGGGCTGCGTCGCGGGCAGGGGTCGGGCAGCACTCACTTCGCCCCGATCCGACTCTCGGTGCCGGCGCGCAGGCGCCGGATGTTATCGGCGTGCTTCAGGATCAGCAGCGCCGCCATCGCCCACGCGGCAAACGTCCACGTTGCGTCGAGCGGCACCGTCGTCCGGCCGATGGTGAACAGCACCGCCGCTGCCAGCGCCGCGAGCATCCCGCCGACCGACGAATAGCGCGTCACCAGCGCGCCGGTCAGCCACACCGCCAGCGCCGCCACCCCGGCCGGCCACCAGCCGGCGAGGCTGACGCCGAGCATCGTCGCGACGCCCTTGCCGCCGCGGAAGTTCAGCCACAGCGGGAAGAGGTGCCCGCCGAACGCCGCGAAGCCGGCGATCGCCGCGACATGCTCGCTGCCGGTGAAATGCCGCGCCAGCAGCACGGCGACCGCACCCTTGCCGCCATCGAGCAGCAGCGTCGCCGCCGCCAGCCCCCGGCGCCCGGTCCGCAGCACGTTGGTCGCGCCGATATTGCCCGAGCCGATGGTCCGCAGGTCCCCCGCGCCGAACGCCCGCGTCAGCAGCAACCCAAACGGGATCGCGCCGAGGAGATAGCCGACGGCGACCCAGAACAACGGCGAAGGTGGCGGCCCCATGCGCCGGTGTTAGCGGGTCGGCGGACGGGCGTCATCCCCGGCGCGAGGGTGATTGGTCCACTTTCGCAGGGATGACGCCTCACTGCGCTTCCCCTACACCCGCCCGATGACCGACACACTCGCCATCGCCCTCCACCAGTCGAACGCATCGGTCGGCGACCTGCGCGCCAATGCCGACGCGATCCTCGCCGCCCGCGCCGCCGCGCCAACCGCCGACCTGATCGTCACCCCCGAACTGTCGCTGATCGGCTATCCGCCAGAGGACCTCGTCCTCAAGCCCGCCGCGGTCGCCGCCTGTGCCGCCGAACTCGACCGACTGGCCGCGGCGACCGGCGACGGCGGGCCGGGGCTGCTGGTCGGGCTGCCGTGGGTCGAGGGCGGCAGGCTTTATAACGCGATGGCGCTGCTCGACGGCGGGGTGGTCACCGGCATCACCCGCAAGCACGACCTGCCGAACTATGGCACGTTCGACGAGAAGCGGGTGTTCGCCTCCGCGCTCCTGCCGGGGCCGCTGGCGTTCCGCGGCGTCCGCCTCGGCGTGCCGATCTGCGAGGACATCTGGACGCCGGAAGTCAGCGAATGCCTCGCCGAGACCGGGGCCGAACTGCTGCTCGTCCCCAACGGCTCGCCGTTCGAGGTCGGCAAGGACGACCGGCGGCTGAGCCTCAGCGTTTCGAGAGTGGTCGAGACCGGCCTGCCGCTCGCCTATCTCAACCGCGTCGGCGGGCAGGACGAACTGGTATTCGACGGGGCGAGCTTCGTGCTGAACACCGACCGCAGCCTCGCGTGGCAACTGCCCGACTGGGATGAGGCACTGGTGACAACGCATTGGAGTCGCACCGCGACCGGCTGGACCTGCGCGCCGGGAACGCTAAGCGTCCTCGACGAGGACCCGGCCGATACCTACCACGCGATGGTCGTCGGCCTGCGCGACTACGTCAACCGCAACCGCTTCCCTGGCGTCGTCCTCGGCCTGTCGGGCGGGATCGACAGCGCGCTGTCGGCGGCGGTGGCGGTCGACGCGCTCGGGGCGGCGCGCGTGTGGTGCGTCATGCTGCCGTCGCGGTTCACCGGCGGCGAGAGCCTCGAGGACGCCGCCGAATGCGCGCGGCTGCTCGGCTGCCGGCTCGATACCGTGCCGATCCTGCCCGCGATGGCGGCGTTCGACGGGATGCTCACCCCCCTATTCGAGGGGCGGTCGCCCGACATCGCCGAGGAGAACATCCAGTCGCGCATCCGCGGCCTGACGCTGATGGCGATCTCGAACAAGTTCGGGCCGATGCTGCTGACGACGGGCAACAAGAGCGAGATGTCGACCGGCTATGCGACGATCTACGGCGACATGGCGGGTGGCTATTCGGTGCTCAAGGACGTCTACAAGACGACGGTGTTCCGCCTGTGCGAGTGGCGCAATGGGCACCATCCGCGCCTTGCGCTCGGCCCGCGTGGCCCGGTCATGCCGCAGCGCGTGATCGACAAGCCGCCGACCGCCGAGCTGCGCGACAACCAGCGCGACGACGACAGCCTGCCGCCGTACGATCTGCTCGACCGCATCCTCGCCGGGCTGATCGAGGACGAGGCGTCGGCGAGCGACCTCGTCGCCCAGGGCTTCGACGCCGCCACCGTCGCGCGGATCGAGCGGCTCCTCTACGTCGCCGAATACAAGCGCCGCCAGGCCCCACCGGGGGTCAAGATCGGCCGGCGGAACTTCGGCCGCGACCGGCGCTACCCGATCACCAATGCGTTCCGGACGGCGTAAGCTGGTCAGCGCGGGAATTCTGGCGTAAATTCCGGCCAGAAGGATGACCCCGATGCGTGACGTTCCGATGGCCGAATTCAAGGACAATGCCTCGGCCTTCGTCGCCGCTGCCAAGGCGGGCGAGGACATCATCATCACGCGCCACGGCAAGCCGATGGCGAAGCTGACGGCGGTCGATTCGGACCGCGCCGCGGCCGAGCGCGAGGAAGCGCGCAAGGCGGCGCAGCGCGCGGCGGTCGACGCCCTGTTCGAAGCGGGCCGGGCGCGGCGGGCGCGCGGCGAGCCGTCGATCTCCAGCGACGAGATCGTCGCATGGATCAAAGAGGACCAGCGTTGACGCGCGTTGTCGTCGATGCCTCAAACACGGCGGCCATCCTGTTCGACGACGAAGTAACCGAGCGCGACGGCCGGATCTGGGATGCCCTGCGCGAGAGCGAACTGTTGATCCCCGCCCACTGGTCGATCGAACTCATATCGCTGCTATCGAAGCGGAGCGGCGGGGCCGGATGACGCGTCAGCGCCGTAACGAGCACTTTCTGTCGGCCAGCACTTTGCTGGCGCGGGCACGGATCGAACCATCACAGATGTCGCGCACTGTCTTCGATCTGGCGACCGATGCCGGATTGACCGGCTATGACGCGGGATATCTCGAGCTGGCGATGCGTCTCGGCGCGATGCTTGCCACGAAAGACCATGCGCTGATTGCGGCGGCACCACCCCGCGGCGTCGCCATCCTCACCACCCGCCCATGACGGTCACGCGCTTCGCTCCCTCGCCGACCGGCAGTCTCCACGCCGGGAATATCCGCACCGCCCTGGTCAACTGGCTGTTCGCGCGGCAGCAGCAAGGCGAGTTCATTCTCCGTATCGACGATACCGACCAAGCGCGCTCAAGCGATGCAAACGCATTCGGTATTGATGCCGACCTGACTTGGCTTGGCCTCGACTACGACGCGCGCTATTCCCAGTCTCGCCGCTTCGCGCTGTACGATGCGGCGCTCGCCCGGCTGGCGGCGGCTGGCCGCGCCTACCGCGCGTACGAAACCCCCGAGCAGCTCGATCTCAAGCGCCGGGTGCAGGCGGGGCAGGGGCTGCCGCCGGTGTACGACCGCGCCGCGCTGGCGCTGACCGAGGCCGACCATGCCGGGTTTGCCGCGCGGGGGGTGAGCCCCCACTGGCGGTTTCGGCTCGACACGGCCGCGCCGGTCGCGTGGCACGACCTCGTCCGCGGGGCGGCCCATGTCGACCCCGCGTCGCTTAGCGACCCCGTCGTCCGCCGCGCCGACGGGACGTGGCTCTACATGCTGCCGTCGGTCGTCGACGACATCGACATGGGGGTGACGACGGTCGTCCGCGGCGAGGACCACGTCACCAATTCGGGTGTCCAGCTGCAGATGTTCGCGGCGCTGGGAGCCGCGCCGCCGGCGCTCGCCCACCTGCCGCTGCTGGCCGGGACCGACGCCGCGCTGTCGAAGCGAACCGGGTCGGAGGGCGTCGCCGCGTGGCGCGACGCGGGGATCGAGCCGGCGGCGGTGCGCGCCTTCCTCGCCCGGCTCGGCACCGGCCAGCCGATTGAGCCGGCCGACGACGCTGCGCTGATCGCCGGCTTCGATTTCGCCGCGTTCGGCCGGGCGACGGTGCGCTTCGATCCCGCCGAGCTTGCCGCACTCAACGCGAAGACGGTCCACGGCCTGACCTTTGCCGCCGTCGCCGACCGCCTGCCGGCCGGCATGACCGCGGCGGCGTGGGAGGCGGTGCGCGGCAACCTGTCGACCGTCGCGGAAGCCGCCGAGTGGTGGCAGGTCGTCACCGGGCCGCTTGCGGCGACCGCCGATGCCGCCGACGTCGCCTTCCTCGCCGACGCGCGCGACCGCCTCGCCGTCCTGTCCTGGACTCTCGGCGTGTGGACCGAGTGGACCGCCGCGCTAAAGGCCGCGACCGGGCGCAAGGGGCGCGCGCTGTTCATGCCGCTGCGCCGCGCGCTGACGGCGCGCGACCACGGCCCGGAGATGGCCGCGCTGCTGCCGCTGATCGGACGCGATGCCGCGCTTGCCCGTCTCGATGCCGCGCGACTGGCAGCGGCGGATCGGGCGCTCTATATCGACGCGGTACCGCCGGAGGTTCGCTGATGTCCGCTATCGTCGCCCACCTCGCCGCGCTGCCGCGCTCGCGCGTCGTCATCGCGGCCATCGCTTTTCTCGTGACCTTGATCGGCGTGACCGGCTTCCTGCTCGAATCGCGCTGGGGCTATTCGGGGCGCGTCGTGCCGGTGGTTTTCGTCAAGAGCTGGCCGGCGACGCGCAGCGATGCCGACATCGATCGCGAGCGCGCCGCCGAGGTCGCCGCCGCGCGGGCCGATGCGGCGGCGTCGCGTGCCTATATCGCGACGCTGCACGGCGGGGCGAAGGTCGCGGCGCAGAACCAGTACGACGCCTATCTCGCCGCCCAGCCGAAGTCGCTCCAGCCACCCGGTTTCGCGCCCCACGCGCCGCCGAAGTGACCCGCGCTTGAGCGATGATGCCCACTGGCTCGGCGCGGCGCTGGCGCTGGCCAGCCGCGGCATCGGGCGCACCGCACCCAACCCGAGCGTCGGCTGCGTCGTTGTGCGCGATGGCCGCGTCGTCGGCCGTGGCTGGACTCAACCGGGGGGCCGGCCGCATGCCGAGGCGGTGGCGCTGGCCGCGGCGGGCGCTGCGGCACGCGGCGCGACCGCCTATGTCACGCTCGAACCCTGCGCCCATGTCTCGCCCCGCGGCCCCTCGTGCGCCGATCTGCTGGTCGCCGCCCGTGTCGCGCGCGTCGTCGCGAGCGGTCCCGACCCCGATCCGCGCACCGCAGGACAGGGCTTCGCCCGCCTGCGCGCTGCCGGGATCGACGTGACCGAAGGAGTTGGCCGCGCGGCGGCGGAGCGCCTCAACGCCGGCTTCTTCGCCCGGCAGCGGCACGGCCGGCGCCACGTGACGCTCAAGCTGGCGGTATCGCTCGACGGCTGCATCGCGCTGCCCGACGGGACGAGTCGGTGGATCACCGGCGAACGCGCCCGCGCCCACGCCCATCTCGAACGCGCGCGGGCCGACGTGATCGTCGTTGGTGGGGGGACCCTGCTCGCCGACGATCCGGCGCTCGACGTCCGCCTCGACGGACTGGAGAGTCGCGCCCCGCGCCGGGCGGTGCTGAGCACGTCGCTCGCCGCGATCCCGCCGGACGCGCGGATCGGCGACGCGCTGCTGCTCCGTGATCTCGGCGAACTCGACGCCAGCGTCCTCACCGTGCTGGTCGAGGGCGGCGCCGGCGTCGCGACGACGCTGCTCGCCGCCGACCGCGTCGACCGGCTGCTGGTCTATCGCGCGCCGATCCTGCTCGGTGGCCGCCGCGCGGTCGGCGACCTGGGCCTGAGCGATCTCGGTGCGACCCACGGCCGCTGGCGGCGTCACGCCACGTTCGACCTCGGCCCCGACCGGGTTGAGGAGTACGACCGGGTGCGTTAGGCACATGCCATGTTCACCGGCATCATCACCGACATCGGCACCGTCGTCGCGGTCGAGCAGCGCGGCGACCTGCGCGTCACGATCGCCACCGCCTACGACACCGCCGGCATCGCGCTTGGCGCGTCGATCGCCTGCTCGGGCGTCTGCCTGACGGTCGTCGACAAGGAAGTCGGCAGCTTCGCCGTCGACGTCAGCGGCGAGACGCTGCGCCACAGCGCCGCGGCGCAGTGGACGGTCGGCGCGCGGCTCAACCTCGAACGCGCGCTCAAGGTCGGCGACGAGCTCGGCGGCCACATCGTCACCGGTCATGTCGACGCGGTCGGCCACGTCGCGGGTGTCGACCGCGAGGGCGGCTCGACCAAGCTGACCGTCGTCGCCCCCGCTGCAGTCGCCCCGTACATTGCCGCCAAGGGCTCGGTCGGCCTGTCGGGCGTGTCGCTGACGGTCAACGGCGTCGCGACCGCACCCGACGGTGGGGTGCGCTTCGACCTCAACATCATCCCGCATACCGCCGAATGGACGACCTTCGGCGGCCTCGAAGTCGGCGACGCGGTCAACATCGAGATTGACGTTCTCGCCCGTTATCTCGGCCGCATGCGCGAGGTCTTGACATCGTGATGTGATCGGCGCTTCGTGGCGCACATTGGAGTGTGCCATGAGCGGAATGATGACGACGCCGATCACCACCATCGATCGGGTGCGGACGCTGGCGGGCAAGAGCGCCGGCAGCCGGTCGGGGCTGGCACGGGCCGCCGGCCTTCACGCCAATTCGCTGCGGAACCTCGACGACCCCGACTGGAACCCAACGAGCGACACGCTGCGCAAGCTCGACGACTATCTCACGCGCCAGAACGCGCCGCGCAGCCTCGTCGGTATCGAGGAGATCATCGACGAGGCGAAGAACGGCCGGATGTTCATCCTGGTGGACGATGAGGACCGCGAGAACGAAGGCGACCTCATCATCCCGGCGCAGATGGCGACGCCGGCGGCGATCAACTTCATGGCCAAGTACGGCCGCGGGCTGATCTGCCTCGCGCTGTCGGCCGACCGGGTCAAGGCCCTCGGCCTGCCGCTGATGAGCCGTCACAACGGCACGCGCCACGAAACCGCCTTCACCGTGTCGATCGAGGCGAAGGACGGCGTCACCACCGGCATCTCGGCCGGCGACCGCGCGCGGACGGTGGCGGTGGCGATCGATGCGGGCAAGGATGCCAGCCACATCGTCACGCCGGGTCACGTCTTCCCGCTGATCGCGCGCGACGGCGGCGTGCTGGTCCGCGCCGGCCATACCGAGGCGGCGGTCGACGTCGCGCGCCTCGCCGGGCTCAACCCGAGCGGCGTGATCTGCGAGATCATGAACGACGACGGGACGATGGCGCGGCTCGACGACCTGCTCGGCTTCGCCGCCGAGCACGGGCTGAAGATCGGCACGATCCGCGACCTGATCGCCTATCGCATGCGCCACGACAACCTCGTCCAGTGCGTCGCCGAGATGCCGTTCGACAGCCGCTTCGGTGGCCTGTGGACAGCGAAGACCTATGCCACCAAGGTCGACCGCGTCGAACATATCGTCCTGCAGAAGGGGCACATCGATCCGACAAAGCCGACGCTGGTGCGGATGCACACGCTGTCGATCTTCACCGACTTCCTCGCCGCCGAGACCGAGCGGTCGGGGCAGCTCCAGCGGTCGATGGAGATCATCGGCGCGGAAGGGGCAGGCGTCGTCGTGATGATCCGCGAAGGCGGTGCGACGTCGATTTCGGAGGCGATGCAGGCGCACCGCATGGGCGCGGCCCCCAACCTGCGCGACTACGGCATCGGCGCGCAGATCCTCGTCGACCTCGGCGTCACCGACATGGAGCTGCTGACCAACGCCCACCGCACGATCGTCGGCCTGACGGGCTATGGCCTGACAGTGGTCGGCGAGCGAGCGATCTCGGGCGGCGAGTAAGCGCTTCCCCTCGTCTTAGGGGAGGGGCGAGAGACGCGGCGCAGCCGCGGCCCGGGCTTGGGGCCGAGCTAGAGGCGGTAAGCATCATTCCCCACCCCCGACCCCTCCCCCCGCAGGGGAGGGGAGCATAGAAAGGAACGCCATGCCCCACCTCCTCATCGTCGAGGCCCGCTTCTACGACGCCCTCGCCGACGCCCTGCTCGACGGCGCGCGCCACGCGCTCGACGCCGCGGGTGCGACGCACGAGGTGATCACCGTTCCCGGCGCTCTCGAAATTCCCGGCGCGGTATCGCTGGCAGCCGACCGGTACGACGGCTTCGTCGCCCTGGGCACCGTGATCCGCGGCGAGACCTACCACTTCGAGGTCGTGTCGTCGGAGAGCGCCCGCGGCCTGATGGCGCTGACGCTGGACGGCCTCGCCATCGGCAACGGCATCCTGACCGTCGAGGACGAGGCACAGGCATGGGTCCGCGCCCGGCGGACCGAAAAAGACAAGGGTGGCGAGGCGGCGAAGGCGGCGCTGGCGATGATCGGGCTGCGCGAGCGGTTTGCGGGGTAGATTGGTCGGAAGGCTACGACCGCGACGGACTTCTGCGGTCAGGCCGTCTGTGAAGCTCGCGCGGCCCGATCCTCCGCGCAGGGCGAGAAGGCTCGCGCGTGGCGAACGGCCGGCTCAGAGACGCAGCCTCCCAACTTATCATCTACCGACCCCCCTGTCCTACACCGACCGCACCGTGTATAGTCAGTGATCGGGTCGCCAGCGGTCGATCCGCGTGGTTTTATCAGATCTGGCCCATGCGTACTCGCGCGATCGGCGCGTCCTTGTAAGGGTTGGAAAACAAACACGGCGTCCCTGCCTTACCGTTGTTCGACCTCGGCGGTGGAGAAAAACACCGTCACGGGCGTGAACTTCGCGTGAACTTCGTGGCGGATCTGGCTCCGCGGCCGTCGCCGAAACCGCATCGCCGGCGCTTACTTCGCATACTTGTTCATCTTCGCCGCCGGCGTCCGGCCTTGCGAACCGTCCGCCATCGGCCCAGTCTGCAGCCATGATCCTGCCTCTGTTCGCGGCGCTGGCGCTGGCGTCGCCGCCCGTCGTCGAGCCCGCCGTCACCCCGAAAAT
>CAHJWP010000055.1 GCA_903642255.1 Sphingomonadaceae bacterium
CCCCCGCCCGGCCACCCCGTGAGCATCCTTTCGGGTGGCCGGGCGGGGGCGCGGGCCGGTGCCGCCTCAGCGAAGCTGCAGAGACTTTAGGGAGCCGACGATGAAGGCCCGCATCCATCAACGGCCGAAAAGCTCGATGCAGTCGGGCAAGGCGCGGGTCGGCCAGTGGCTGCTCGACTTCGAGCCGGCCGAGGCGAAGCGGCTCGATCCGCTGACCGGCTGGACCGGGTCGGGCGACACGTCGACCCAGGTGCGCCTCGCGTTCGACGACCTCAACAGCGCCGTCGCCTACGCCGACGCCAAGGGAATCGATTACGACGTCGTCCGCCTCGGCGCGAATACCCTCAAGCTGCAGACCTACGCCGACAACTTCCGCTAATCCTTGCAGCGCCCGCTGCCGTCGGCGACCGACCCTTCCGCCTTGTTGTCGCACATCACCGTGCCGCTGCTGTTCATCGCCTTGATCCACGCATGGACGCGAGGATTGGTCGGGTTGGGCAGCGTCTCGACGCGGTTGTGGCGGATGATGCAGCCGCGGCACGAATAGACCGTCACGCCGTGATAGGCCGATACTTTCGCGTGGTTGTATTCGATCGTGATGCGGTCGAAGCC
Organism: Sphingomonadaceae bacterium; assembly: GCA_903642255.1. GTDB lineage: Bacteria > Pseudomonadota > Alphaproteobacteria > Sphingomonadales > Sphingomonadaceae > Polymorphobacter_B. The sequence goes on from CAHJWP010000055.1 coordinate 613, forward strand.
GCCGTCGTCGACGCCGTCGCGGACGTGGTTGAACGCGGTGAAGCCCTGCGTGTCGCCGATCGCCTCGTTGTTGGTGATGGTGATGTCCGCGGTCGGCGGCTCGGACGGGCGCGACCAGAGCTGGATGCAGTCGGGGTGCGCGCCGTCGGTCGGGTGGCTGTCGACGCAGCGGTTGTGATCGAGGACGATGCGCCGCGACAGCGCGATGTCGACGCCGTCCGACCCCATGTCGGAGAAGACGTTGTTGACGATCCGCAGGTCGCTGCTGCTGCCGACGCCGATGCCGACGCGCGCATAATGGTGCATCGTCGCGCCGTCGACGACGACGTGGTCGCTCTTCTGGATGCTGACGCCCTGGCGCTCGGCATCGCCGCCGTCGAAGGTGCCGCCGCGCCACGTCAGCCCCGACACGCCGCTCAGGTGGACCGCGCGCAGCTGCGCGTCCGTCGCCTCGACGACGACCGGCGACGACCAGTGGCGATCGCGCAGGTCGATCACCGGATAGCTGCCGGGGGCGAGGTGGACCGTGTCGCCGTCGGCGGCGTGGGCGAGCACGCCGGCCACTGAATCGGGAGTCGCCGTCGCGGTCGCGGCGGCGAGCGTGGCCGGCATCAGCAGGGCGGGAAACAGTGCGAGCAGGGTCACCAAACGGATCACATCGGTCCTTTCGCGGGCACCGCACGGTCCGGCGACACAAAGGCCGCCACACTCATTTCGCCGTTTCGTCCGGCGGCGTAGTTGCCTATACACCGGTCATGGCCTCGTTCAACGTGCCCGCGCCGGTCCTGCCGCTGTATACCCGGGCACCGGACACGCCGTCCCCGGCGCGCCGGGTGGCGACGGTGATGGTACAGCTCCTCGTTGCGGCCGCCTATGGCTTCGCCGCGGTGGCGCTGCCGCCGAACCTGCTGGTCGTCCTGATCGTGCCGGTCGCCCTGTGCATCCTGCTCGCCCTGTGGCTGATGCCCGATCGCGGCGTCTTCCCGCTGCGACTGGTCGAGCGGATCTACGGCGTCCTTCTCGTCCTGATGGTCGTCTGGCCGGTCTATCTTGCCGTCGTCCTGCCCGGCCTGCCGTGGCTGACGCCGACCCGGATGACCCTGTTCATCATCACCTTCTTCTTCCTGTACAGCGTCTCGGTCTCCGGTGCGCTGCGCCAGCACCTCCTCGTCGTCGCGCGGTCGTATGCGCCGCTGTGGATCGCGCTGCTGTTGTGGGAAGGGTCGATGTTCTGGACGGTGCCCTTTTCGCACAACCTGTCGCTGACGCTGAAGTCGCTGATCCTCAACCAGCTCCGTCTGGTCGAGATGTTCTTCCTCGGGTGTCTCGTCTTCGCCCGGCGGGGGACGGCGACGCGGACGATCGCGACCCTGATCGTGCTCGCGATGATCTGCGCCGTCGACGGCTTCATCGAGATGAAGCTCGAATACCCGCCATGGGCCAACCACATCCCCAGCTTCATGCGGGTCGACGATGCGATGATGACCAATGTGCTCGGCACGCAGGCGCGGTCGGCCGACGGCCTCTACCGGGTCCGCGGTCCGTTCCCGCTGAGCCTCCTGTTCGCCGAGTATCTGGCGATGTGCGTGCCGTTCATCCTGCACTGGATCGTCACCGGGCGGTCGCTGCTGCTGCGGCTGGCGATGATCGTCGCGTGGGTGATGGTGATGGGCGCGATCCTCATCACGCACTCGCGGCTCGGCATGGTCGGCGCCCTGTTCGCCCACATCGCCTATCTGCCGCTGTGGGCGCTGCGCCGCTGGCGCGCCGACCGGAGCGCCATTCTCGGTCCCTTCATTCTGTTCGGCGCGCCGATCGCCGCCCTGCTGATGATCGGAGTCGTCCTCAGCAGCCACACCCTGCGGGCCCATGTCATCGGCAACGGCGCGCAGGCGGCGAGCAACGCCGCCCGGGCGGAACAGCGCAAGCTTGCCGTGCCGAAGGTCGCGCATAATCCGATCGGCTACGGGCTCGGGCAGAGCGGCTCCGTCCTCGGCTTCACCAACCAGGGCGGCGCGATGACCGTCGACAACCACATCATCACGACGCTGATCGATCTCGGCGTCGTCGGCACGCTGGGGTTCTACGGTATGTTCGTGATCGCGGCATGGCTCGGGGCGCGGCTGTTTCTGACGACCGCCGACCGCGAGATCGAGCTGGCCGGCCCGCTGGGGATCATGTTCCTCGTCTTCGTCGTCGTCAAAACCGTCCTCAGCGAGGAGAACAACCATGGGCTGGTGCTGCTGCTGCTCGGCATGATGGCGGCGCTGTGGGCGCGGGCGCAGAAGCTGGTCGACGCCGATGACCTGTTCCCGCGCGTGCCCTGACGGTATAGACCAGCCCCGGGCGCCCGTAGCTCAGCTGGATAGAGCACGGGACTTCTAATCCTGAGGTCGCTGGTTCGACTCCAGCCGGGCGCGCCACCGTCTGCCTTGCCTCCGAACCGGACGCCGCCGGCTAGGGTTCACGTAGACGAACGTCGGTGGATCGATCCCTCACCATCGCCTGAGCCGCGGGTATCGGCGTTAGCCGGGACGCGCCGCCGCCGCGGTCCGCCGTAGCCACAGGGCCCCCATCACCGCATCGAGCTCGGGAGGTTCGACCGGCTCCAGCCCCGATCCCGGGTAGAACGTCATCTCGCCGAAGCGCGGGCTGCCGCCGAGCTCGTAGAAGTCGATCCGCACGAAATCGAAATCCCGGCCGAGCAGCTCGGCCCCGGCGATCATCCGGTCGAGCGAGCGGGGGCGGGCCGGGTCGCGGTCGGCCGTCGACCGCGATACGCGGCACCAGTCGCGGTCGAAGACCAGCCAGCGGTGCCGGTGTTCGCGATCGAGATGAACCTGGACGTATGCGACCCGGCCGTGGAACACGAACAGCTTGTAGTCGACCGGCAGCGTCGCACCATGGCCGACGAACGGCTCGACGAGCAGACCCCGGGGGACGTCCCGGTAGCCCCACTCGTCGAGCCAGCCGCCATAGCTCGACCGCATCCATCGCGCCGATGCCCGGCGGACCCCGGCCCAGTCTTCATCCACGTCGCGGACGAAGCGGCACTGATTGCAGCCGTGGCGCCACTTGACGACGAACGGCACCGGCCACGGCGGCAGATCGGGCAGCGCTACGCCGGACCACAGGGTCGGCGTGATCCACTGCGCGCCGAGCCGGTCGGCGACGAGGCGCTTGGCCTCGAGCTTGTCGATCAGCGTGGGGAACCGCGGATCGCGGTCGATCAGCTTACGGCGCTGGATGAGTTCGGTGAGCCGCGACGGCCGGTCGAGCGACAGCGTGCGCCGGTGACACCAGAAGTAGGTCAGGTGCAGCCGGACGACACGATCGACCGCCGTCCCGCGCCAGGGACCGGTCGGTGGTGTTGGCCGTCTGCGTCTGAACCTGATCGTCGTGATCCTACCGAACCGGAGCCGCATAGCAGCTCAGGTCGATCTGTCATGCGCCATGCTACCGCACGCGGTCCGGCCGAGGGTAGGGGACGAAGGACCCGAGGCCCAGCGAGCCGCGCTCGAACCGGGACACGGTGTCGTAGAGGCGCACGATGTCGATGCGGCACAGCTGCGACGAATGGGTGTCGGTGACGAGCGCAAGGTTGCTGTCGAGGAACGTCGCGCCCGACTCCGGCCGGTTGAGATAGATCGTGCCGTCGTTCATCTCGTAGAGGATCGCCGTGCCGTCGATGATCCGGCTGCTCCGGATGGCGTACTGCTGGATGCAGTCGGTCGGCTTGCCGGCGACGCGGCCGCTCAGCGCCTTCGCGATCTGGGCTTCGGCCGGTTCGGCCGGCCGCGCCGTGGCGGCGCTCGCGACCAGCAACAGGCCGGCAAGGGCGGGGAAACAGCGCATGATCCAGTCCTCAAAACTTTGCACGAGCATTTAGCCGATCCGGGTGAACGGCCGCTGACCGTGCGCGCGTCGGGCCAGGGCGATGCCGCGGAGCCGGCAGATCTGGCCACGGCGAACCGGACGGGCGTCGCGCTCATCGATGGACCGCCTCGCCAGACCGGCCCTCGCGCGGTCGGCCGATTACGCGCGGTCGTGTCGTCGCGCGTCGGTCCCGGCATCGACCTTGTCGCGCACGGTCCGCCCGGCCAGCACCATTTCGAAGGTGAACGCGGCCAGCGCGACGACGGCACAGACCAGCGCGCCGCCGAACAGGCCGAACAGGATGGCGCCCGCCGCCTGGCTGCGCAGGGCGCTCAGGAACAGGATGAGCGCGGCACCGCACGTCAGTCCGCCCGCCGTCGCCGCCAGCAGCGCCGCGAGGTCGAGCGACCGCGACCGCAGCCGGAGCCGGGCGAGGTGGAGCGGGTGCTTCGCGGGTTCGCTGGCCAGCCTGTCGACCTGGTCGGTGATGCGGCCGGAGCGGGTGGTGAACACGTTGAGCAGGGCCGCGATGCCCGACAGCAGGAAGATCGGGGTCAGCGCGAGTTGCACGACGTGGGCGGCGGTATCGACGTCGGGCTGGGTCATGGCGTTCCCGGCATAGCCTGCCCGCCGTTGCCGGTCACGGGCGAAGCGACGTCGCCGTGCCGGCCTGTCTGTCGCGCGGAGACGGCTCCGTATCGGAGGTGAAATCGTATACGTCGACGCCGAATGGCGTGGTCGGCAGGGTCAGGACTTCCGCATGGTCGAGCGTCTTCGCCGCGTCGCGCTGACCGGCCAGCCAGTGATCCTGCATGGTTCGCCGCGAGAATTCATAGTCCTTCGACTGGCCCTCGTAGGTCGGCGAGCGGTAGACCAGCTCGACAATGTTGAACACCGCCGGGTCGGCCGCCGCGTTCAAGGTCCGCACGGCGTCCGACGTCGCCAGATCGGGGGGCAGCTTGGCGGCAAGCTCGTGGAACAGCGCCCGCATCTCCTGACGGCGGCGGAAGCTGTCGGTCGCGGCGCGGGTCCGGCTCGAAAACTGGACCTCCTTCATGCGTACGGCGACTTCGGTCAGGTCGCGGGGCAGGTCGCCGCGGGCGCTCCACAGATCGACCTGGAGGACCAGCGTGTCGAGGCCCGAGTCCGACGACAGCAGCCAGTCGAGCGGCGTGTTCGACACCATGCCGCCGTCCCAGTAGAACTCGCCGTCGATCTCGACCGCGGGAAACGCCGGCGGCAGGGCCCCCGACGCCATGATGTGTTCGGCCCGGATCGTGTCGGTGGCGTTGTCGAAATAGGCGAAGTTGCCGGTGCGGACGTTGACCGCGCCGACGCTGAACCGCATTTCGCCCGCGTTGATCCGGTCGAAATCGACGAGGCGTTCGAGCGTGCCCTTCAGCGCGCCGGTGTCGTACCAGCTCGCCGCCGCCGCCGTGCCGCGGGGCGACAGATAGGGCGGCACGAACCGTGGCTTGAAGAAGCCCGGCACACCGGCCGACATGATCTGGCCGGCCGCCATCTGGTTGAGCCAGCTGCGCGCGAGGTCGCCGTCGGCCAGTCGGCCGATCCAGTCGCTCCAGCCCCCGTCGCCGGCGTCGCTGACCAGGTTCCAGAAATCGCGCAGCCGGCCGACGCGCGCCTCGGGCGGATTGCCGGCGATGATCGCCGCGTTGACCGAACCGATCGAGATGCCGGCGATCCACGTCGGGTGGATGCCGTGGTCGAGCAGCTCCTCGTAGACGCCGGCCTGGTAGGCGCCGAGGGCGCCGCCACCCTGGAGCAGGAGCGCGACCGATTCGAACGGCGTGCCGTTCGGCTTCGCCGTATCGCGCGGCGCGGCCGGGCCGTGCAGCCGGCCGCTAGTCACGCTCGGGCACCGGAATGTTGAAGCCGTTGAGCGTCGTCGACACCATCGCGTACAGGCCGACGAGGTAGATCATCTCGTTGAGGCCGTGCTGGCCGAAGGTCTTCAGTGCGAGGGCATAGACCGGCTCGGGCAGGGTGCCGCCGCGGACCAGCGCATAGGCGAGGTCGAAGGCGATGCTCTCCTCCGGCGTGAAGTCGACAGGCTTGAGGTCGGCGGTGATCGTCGCGAGCCGCTCCGGGGCCATGCCCTCCTTCTCGGCGACGGCGATATGGGCATAGAGTTCGTACGCCGCGTTGAACCGCGCGCCGACGGCGAGGATGACGATCTGCCGGACCGGATCGGGCAGCGACGCCTGCGCCGTCATCGCCAGCGTCAGGTCCCAGATCGCTCGGCCGATCGCCGGCTCGTGCAGCCACGCGTTCCATGGCCCGATCAGCGCGCCGTCGGGTGCCTCGGTCCGGAAGGCGCTGAAGCTGCCCGAGATGCCCCGCCGCATGTCGTCGTACAGCGGCTTCTGCTCGGGGCTGAGGTCGGCGGGGGCGATCGGGGGCAGGCGCATGGGCGGACCTTAGACGATGACGCGGTGCAGCATAAGGTACGATCGTGAACATTCGCCGCGGCGGCGGCGTTACACCGCCGCCCGCAGCGTCGCACGGACGCCGGCGTGCGCGAGGTCATAGTCGAGCGTCGCGCCAAGGCTCGTCGCCATCGCGCCGATCAGCTTGGTGCCAATGCCGGTGCCCGTCGGCGCGGCGTTCGCCGTCATGCCGCTGCCGTCGTCCTCGACCGACAGGCGGAAATGGCCGTTGTCGCGGATCAGCTCGATGCGGATTTCGCCGGCCTTGCCGCGCGGATAGGCGTATTTGCACGCGTTCGACACGAGTTCGTTGACGATCACGCCGAGCGACACGGCACGGTCGGTCGCCAGCCGCAGCGGCTGGGCAGCGAGGCGCAGCGGGCGCGGCGATTCGGGGGTCGACCACGTCGCCTCGAGCTCGGCGACGAGCGCGGCGAGATAGTCTTCCATCGCGACGCCCTCGACATCGTGCGACGTGTACAGCCGCTTGTGGACCTGGGCGATCGCCGTGATCCGCGCCTGGGTGTCGGCGAGCGCCGCCTTGGCCGCCGGATCGGTCAGCGCGCGCGCCTGCATGTGGATGAACGCTGAGACCAGCTGGAGCGAATTGGCGACGCGGTGGTTGACCTCGTGGAGCAGCGCCTCGAGCCGGGCGTTCGAGGCGCGCAGGGCATCCTCGGCGCGCGCCTTCTGCTCGGTCAGCGCGACCGCCTTCAGCGCCGTGTCGAAGGCGTTGGTCAGCAGGTCGAAGAAGTCCTCGCCGACCGTCTTGACGACATAGTCGAGCGCGCCGGCCTTCAGCGCGGCGACGGCGATGCGGCTTTCCTCCGACCCCGTGACGTAGATGATCGGCGGGACGACCGGCAGCGCGCGGAGCGCCTCAAGCGTGCTCAGCCCGTCGAAGCCCGGCATATAATGGTCGACGGCGATCAGGTCGAACACCGTGTCGGTCGCCGTCGCGACGCCCGCCGGGCCGTTGGTCGCGACGCTGACATCGTAACCGCGGCGGCCGAGCGCGCGCGACACCAGCCGGCACAGGCCGTCGTCGTCGTCGATGTAGAGGATGCGCGGGCGGTCGCTCACCCTACTCGTTGACCTCCGGCACCTGGATGACCGACAGGAACAGCCCGAGCTGCTGGATCGCCTTGGCGAAGTTTTCGTAGTTGACCGGCTTGGTGATGTAGACGTTCGCGCCGAGGTCGTAGCAGCGCTGGATCTCCACCTTGTCGTCGGTCGTCGTCAGCACGACGACGGGTGTGCGCTTGAGCCGCGGATCGGCCTTGATCTTGCGGAGGATGTCGATGCCGCTCATGTCGGGCAGGTTGAGGTCAAGCAGGATCAGTGCCGGGCCGTTGAGCGCCGGGCCGTCGGGGGCGTGGAACAGATAGTCGAGCGCGGTCGTGCCGTCGACGAAGTGCCGGATGGCGTTGGCGATGCCGGCCCGGCGGATGTTCTTCTCGATCAGCCGGGCATGGCCCTCGTCGTCCTCGACCATGATGATGTTGACGCTATGTTCGCTCAACGGAACGCTCCTTCGCGGCTTCGGCTTCGAGCACCGGCGGCAGCGACAGGCGGAAAGTCGCCCCCGCGCCGAGGCTGGAAATACAGGTGATTACGCCGCCGAGTCGATAGGCGAGTGCACGAACATGCGCGAGTCCAAGGCCTTCGCCCGGCTGGTCCTGCGTGCCGGAGCGGCGGAACAGCTCGAAGATGCGCTCGTGGTCGCCCGGCGCGATGCCGCGGCCGTTGTCGGTCACGTCGATCACCACCCGCTCGCCCTCTTGCCGCGCCGTCACCGCGATGCGGCCGGGCCGGCCGGGCTGGAGGTATTTGACCGCGTTCTCGACCAGGTTCGACAGGATCTGCTCGAGTGCCAGCCGGTCGCTGACCAGCGGCGGAAAGGGGCCGGCGACGTCGATCTCGGCCCCGGTCGTCGTCAGCCGGTGCTGGAAGCTGTCGCGGATCGTGCCGAGCATCGCGGCGAGGTCGACCGGAACCGGCTGCAGCGTGCGCCGCCCCTCGCGCGACAGGCGCAGGATGGCATTGATCAGCCGGTCCATCTTGTTGGTCGAGCTGCGGATGAACTGGATCGCCTCCGGCAGGTCGGTCTTGGCGTCGCGCGCCTCGCTGGTCATCAGCGCCGGGGCCTCGGCGTCGACCCGGTCGATCAGCGTGGTCAGCGGCGCGATCGTCGTCTCGAGTTCGGCGGTAAAGCCCATGACGTTGACCAGCGGCGAGCGCAGGTCGTGACTGACGATATAGGCGAAGCGCTGGATTTCCTCGTTGGCGCGGCTGAGTTCGGTGGTCCGTACCGCAACGGCGGTCTCGAGCCCCGCGTTGATCCCGGCGAGCGCCGCCTGCGCCTGGTTGAGGTCGGCGGTGTAGCGCAGCACGACCCAGACCATGCCCGCCATGCCGGCCACGATCAGCAGGCCGACAGCGCCGAGCATCCAGTCGAGCAACGTCGCCGTGCGATCCTGCGCCGCGATGCGCCCGGCGAGCAGACGCTGTTCGTCGGCCTCCATGGCGACCACCGCGTTGCGGAGGGCGCGCATCGACACGAAGCTGCGGTCGACCGAGAAATCGGCCATCGCTGCCATCGCCGGATTGGGGCTGGCGAGGCGTTCGATCGTCTCGCGCGCCGAGGCGCGGTGCGCCTCCGCCTCGCGCCGCAGCGTGACCATGCGCGCCTGCTGCGACGGGTTGTCGGCGGTCAGCCGCGCGATGACGCCGAGCTGGCGCGGGATTTCGGCCATCGTTTGACGGTAATTGGCCAGCGCGCCGTCGCGGTGCCACAGCAGATAGCCGCGCCGCGCCGTCTCGAGCCGCTCGGTCGTGATGGTGAACTTGTCCAGCGCGCGCTCGACGTCGTAGGTATGCGCGACCCACCCGGTGCGACGGGCGTTTTCCCGGACGATCGACGCGACGGCGATCCCGGCGACGACCAGCAGGACGAAGGTGACGCCCAGCGCCGCCAGAACGAGGCGGTTGAAGAGGCGGTTGCTGAGCATCATCGCCGCGAGCAATAGCGGCATTTACCGCGGCGTGATAGCGCGCCCGGCGCGGCCGGCGAGTTCGGTGACGAACTGCCACGCGACGCGCCCCGAGCGGTGGCCGCGCCCCGCCGCCCACGCCAGTGCGTCGGCCTCGGTGAAGGCCAGCCCCTGCGCCGCGGCATAGCCGGTGACCATCGCCAGATACGCCGGCTGGTCGCAGTTGTGGAAGCCGAGGCTCAGCCCGAAGCGGTCGGCGAGCGCCAGCCGGTCGTCGAGCACGTCGCGCGCGTTGACCGCGCTCGCCGCCTCGGTGTCGGCGTGCTCGCGCGCCACGAGGTGCCGGCGGTTCGACGTGACGATCAGCCGGACGGCATCGGGCCGCGCCTCGATCCCGCCGTCGAGCACCGAGCGCAGCGCCTTGTACTGCCGCTCGTCGGCCTCGAACGACACGTCGTCGGCATAGACCAGGAACCGCCGGTCGGTCGCGCGGAGCGCCCGGAACAGCGCCGGCAGGTCCGCAAGGTCGTCGCGCGCGACCTGGATCAGGGCGATGTCCCCGCCCTCGGCGACGACCGCCGCATGGACGCTGCGGACCAGCGACGACTTGCCCATGCCGCGCGCGCCCCACAGCAGCACGTCGTGCGCCGCCGCGCCCGCCGCATGACGGCGGACGTTGGCGAGCAGCGCGTCGCGCGCCGCGTCGACCCCGACGAAACAGGTGAGCGGTGGGGCCGGCGGCGGCGCGACGGCGCGCAGCGTGCCGGCGTCGAAGACGAAGGTGTCGCCATGCGCCGGATCGGCCGCGGACGGGGCAGGGGGCGCGAGGCGGTCGAGCGCGTCGGCCATGCGCGCCAGCGCGTCGGCGATGCGGGCAATGGCGGGGAGGTCGATCACTCCCCTCCATACCCTTGTCGTGCCGGCGCACGCCAGCATCATGTCGTCCGAGGAACTCACGCGGCGAACCATGGCACGACCATGGGTGCCGGCGTGCGCCAGCATGACCCGGGAGGAAGGCAGTTTGCGCACCCTGCCCATTCCTCTATAGAGCCCCCAACCCCCCGTTTGCGCGTCGGAAAGTCCCCCATGTTCTCATCCCCCGCCTATGCCCAGGCGGCAGCCGGCCCCGGCGGCGTCGCGTCCGGCCTGATCCAGTTCGCGCCGCTCGTCGCGATCTTCGCCATCTTCTACTTCCTGATGATCCGGCCGCAGCAGACCCGCGCCAAGGCGCACCGGGCGATGCTCGACGCGGTGAAGCGCGGCGACGAGGTCGTCACCGGCGGCGGGCTGATCGGTCGCGTCACCAAGGTCGCCGACACCGAGATCGAAGTCGAGGTCGCCACCGGCGTCAAGCTGCGCGTCGTGAAGGGCACGCTGGCCGAGGTGCGGACCAAGACGCTGCCGCCGGCGGCCAACGACACGAAGAACTAGGCGCGTGCTCGGCTTCCCCAGCTGGAAGGTGTGGACGATTCTCGCCACGCTGGTCCTCGGCGTGATCTTCGCCCTGCCCAACTTCATCCCGGCGAGCACGCTCCGGCAGTTCCCCGCCGGTATCCCGACCGGCACGCTCAACCTCGGCCTCGACCTGCGCGGTGGCAGCTACATCATGCTCGAGGCGGCGATCGACGACGTCCGCAAGCAGAAGCTCGACGGCCTCGAGGAGACCGCCCGCACTGAACTCGCCGATGCCGACGGCGGCGCGGTCAGGTTTCGCGACCTCGGCATCAGCGGCAGCGCCGTGTCGCTGACCGTCATCGACCCGACCCAGCTCGACCGCGCCGTCGAGACGCTGCGCAAGGTGACGCGGCCCGTCGGCAACCTGACGGGCCAGCGCGACGTCGAGGTCGCCGTGGTCGACGGCAATCGCGTGACGCTGACGCCGACCGACGCCGGCATCACGTCGGCGACCAACAGCGCGATGGAGCAGGAGGTCGAGGTCATCCGCCGCCGGATCGACGAGCTCGGCACGCGCGAGCCGACGATCGTCCG
>CAHJWP010000056.1 GCA_903642255.1 Sphingomonadaceae bacterium
ATGATCGCCCACGACGCGGTACGCGGCGCATGATCGACCGCCCGAGCCCCAACTTCAACGCGCGGCTGCTGCCGGTGTCGATGATCGTCCTGCACTATACGGGGATGCCGACCGCCGCCGCGGCGCTCGACCGCCTCGCCGACCCGGCGGCAGAGGTCTCGGCGCATTATGTCGTGGCCGAGGACGGCGTCGTCGTCCGCATGGTCGACGAGGCGAACCGCGCCTGGCACGCTGGAAAAAGCTGGTGGCGCGGCATCACCGACGTCAACAGCGCCAGCGTCGGCATCGAGATCGTCAACCCCGGCCACGAGTTCGGCTACCGCCCGTTCCCCGAGCCGCAGATGGCCGCGGTCGAGGCGCTGGTCGGCGACATCGCCCGCCGGTACGCCGTCGCGCCGGGAAATGTCGTCGGTCACAGCGACATCGCCCCGGCGCGCAAGGACGACCCCGGCGAGCTGTTCGACTGGCCGCGCCTCGCCCGCGCCGGCCTCGCCGACCGGGTTCCCGCCCCCCGGACCGATCCCGAGTGGTCCGACGCCGGCTTTATCGCCGCGCTCGGGCGCTACGGCTACGACGTGACCGATCCGGCGGCGACGACCGTCGCCTTCCAGCGCCATTTCCGGCCGCGCGACATCGGCGGAACGATCGACGCCGAGTGCCGCGCCATCGCGCTCGGCCTGCTGCGCCCGGACCTCTAGGCCGTCGGAGCACGCGCTCGGCGCCCGACCGCCCGCGCGGCATCACGCCCCGTGATCCGGGATCATCACCTGGCGGATCGCGTCGCCGCGCGCGAGGTCGTCGAGGGCGGCGTTGATCTCGGCGAGCGGCCGGGTCGCGGTCAGCAGGCGCTCGACCGGCAGGCGGCCGGCGCGCCACAGCGCGATGTAGCGCGGAATGTCGCGCCGCGGGACCGCCGACCCCATGTAGCTGCCGATCAGCGTCTTGCCGTCGCCGACGAGGCCGACGGCCGGAATCGACAGCAGCTCGGCCGGATTGGGCAGGCCGACGGTGACGGTCCGGCCGCCGCGCCGGGTGACGCGATAGGCCTCGGCCAGCACGCTGGCGCGGCCGACGGTCTCGATCGCGACGTCGGGACCCCCGGGCACGAGGCGCGCGATGGCATCGTCACTGTCGCGCGGGTGGACCGCGGCTGATGCGCCGATGATGCAGGCGATGTCGCGCTTGTGCGCCACGGGATCGACGGCGATCACCGGCTGCGCGCCGCTCGCCACCGCCCCTAGAACCGCCGCCAGGCCGACCCCGCCGAGACCGTAGACGACGACGCTCTCGCCCGGCCGGACGGCGGCCGAATTGACCACCGCGCCGACTCCGGTCAGCACCGCGCAGCCGAAAAGCGCCGCGATTTCAACGGGAATGTCGGCGTCGACCCTGACCGCCGACCGCTCGTCGACCACCGCATGCGACGCGAAGGCCGAGACGCCGAGGTGGTGGTGGACGCTGCGGTCGCCGTCGCTCAGCCGATAGCCGCCGCCGATCAGCTCGCCCCGCCCGTTCGCCGCCGCGGCGACGGGACAGAGATACCCTTCACCGGAAGCGCACCTTTCGCACCGCCCGCACGCCGGCAGGAAGGCGAGAACGACACGGTCGCCGGGCGCGAATTCGCTGTGTTCCGAACCGGTTGCGACCACCGTCGCCGCCGCCTCGTGACCCAGCGCCATCGGCATCGGCCGCACCCGGTCGCCGTTGACCACCGACAGGTCGGAATGGCACACGCCGGCCGCCTCGATCCGCAGCAGCAGCTCGCCGGCGCGCGGTGCAGCGAGGTCGAGCGTCGCCAGCCGCAGCGGCCGGCTGTCGGCGTAAGGCGCTGTCACGCCTAGGTTTTCGAGAACGGCGGCGGTGATCTGCATGGTGCCTCGCGGTCGGTCAGTCGGGCGTCGTAGCAGGATCGATCTCGCGCGTCGTGACGAACACCGCGTCGGCCCATATCGACACCACGGCGCTCTCCATCCCGACACAGCGGCAGCGCACGACCGGAGACGGCCCGTCACGCCGGCGGCTGTCTACCCCGGATCGGCCGTCGCCACCGTGGCGTGCACCGCATCACCGCCAGGCGGCAAGATGACGGCGGCCGGGCCGGCCGGCTGCGTTGCGGGCCGCGGCGCGACGATGCCGTAGCCGGCGAACTCCGCGTCGACCCTGGGGTTCGCCGCCCGCGCCGCGGCGAAGTCGGCGGCGGCATCGCGGCCCAGCTTCGTCTTGACCAGGGCACGGCCGTACAGCGACGCCGCCTGCTCCGGCCGCGCCGCCAGCGCCGCGTCGTAATCGGCGAGCGCCGCTTCGGTCTCGCCGAGGCGGAAGTGGGCGAAGGCGCGGCTGTCGAGATAGGCCGCGTTGTTCGGCTGCAGCCTGAGCGCCGCGTCGCAGTCGGCCACCGCGCTGGCGAGGCGGACGTTCAGCGTCGCCTTGGCCCAGCACAGGCTGTTGAGCGCCGAGCCGCTGGGCGTGCCGGCCCGGATGCGCGTCTCGAGGATCGTGATCGCCTCCTCCTTCTTACCCGCGCGTCGCAGCAGGTCGATGCGGATGTCGACGATCTGGGGGTCGTCCGGGGCAGCGTGTTCGGCCGCGGCGAGCGTCGTCGTCGCGGCGGCATAGTCGCCGGCTTTCGCCTCGAGCAGCGCGCGCGTCTTGAGCACGGTCGCCGCCGGCGCACCGAGCTTCGCGGCTTCGTCGAGATCGGCCGACCAGTGCGTGCGATCGGCGATCGGCCAGACCTGGGCCCGATCGACGAGCATGTCGGCGTGGGGCCCGCGGGCGAAGATCGCCGCGAAGTCGGCAAGCGCCCCGTCGCGGTCGCCGAACCGCTTGCGCAGCATGGCGCGGGTGTATCGAATCTCGTCGTCGGTCGGGTGTCCGGCGACCAGGGCGTCAATGGCGGCCACTGCCTCCGACTTGCGGCCGAGCGCGGCGAAGAGCGTGGCGCGGTTGGTCGCGAGCTGGACGTTGTCGGGAAAAGCAGTGACCATGCGGTCGGCGGCGGCGACCGCCGCGTCACGGTGCCCTGCCTCGTACAGCAGGTCGACGTGCAGCCGCCGGATATCGGGATCGTCGGGTGTGAGCTTGAGCAGCGCCTCGGCGTCGGCGACTGCCTCATCCGCATGGCCGAGCGCCACCCGCTGCCGTGCGCGCTGCGTCAGGCCCCAGCGGTCGTCGGGCTCGATCGCGAGCGCGTGCGTCAGCGCCGCCTCCGCCTCGGCGTGCCGCCCGGCCATGAAGGCGAAGATCGCCCGCGCGTGCCATGCGGCGTACGCCTTGGGATCGAGCGCCAGCGCGCGGTCGGCGGCGGCAGCGAAGCGCGGGTCCTTCTGCCACGCCAGCGCCAGCGCGCGCAGGGTGTGGACGCGGGGATCGTCGGGCTTCTGGGCGATCGCGGCGTCGGCGTCGTGCAGGGCGTCGGCATAATCCTCCCGATCGAGCAGGATGTCGCCGCGGTCGAGCAGGGCGTCGACCGACGCGGGCGTCGTTGCCTTGAGCGCGGCGACATCCGCGTCGGTCGGGCGGTAACTTGCCGACGCTCCCACCGACACGTCGCGCTCGCCCAGCGCGGCGAGCGCGGTCTTCGCCGCCTCGACCTCGGCGAAGGGGATTTCCGGTCCCGTCGCGCGGGTGCTGGCGACCATCGTCAGCTTGTTGCCGGTAAGCTTCACGCTGCGGTGGATGGCGAAGACCGAGATCGTCCGGTCGACGTCGCCGCCGTCGACGGTGAAGCCCGCCCCGCCGTTCGGCAGCAGGATGGTCTGGCGGCTTTCGGTCCAGCTCGGGAAGTCGACGGCGAACGGCGCGTCGCGGTTCGGCCCGGGATCGCGCGCGGTGTCGAGGTGGAAGCCGACGCGGCCGCCGTCGAGTGCATACCAGCGCCGGCCGTTGTACCGCGACCAGTCCATCACCGCGGTGCCGGTCATCGTCAGGCGCAGCGTTCCCGTCGCGGGCTCGTCGATCATCGCCGCGGTGTCGGCGGTGACGAAGTCGTAGTGCTCGTGCCAGTAGTCGCGCAGCCGGCGGTCGCGCTGTTCCGGCGGCAGCTGGGCGAGGGCGACGCGCAGGCCGAGCGCGGCGTCGCCCTCGAAGCGAAGTTCACCGGTCGCCTTCGCCGGCACGTCGATGCCCTTGCTCGCGTCGAGGTCGAGCGTCGTGACGATCTGCGGCCGGGTCAGCGCGTCGGGGACCAGCGGGACGAGATCGCTGCCCGCCGCGGTCAGCGGCAGCGCCCAGTGGAACTCGGGCGTGCGGATCTGGTCGAGCGCGCGGTCGCCGGGGCGCGTCCCGTCGAGCCAGTAGGTCCGCCCGCCGATCGTCGCCATGACGAGGACATGGTCGAACGCGCCGATCATCGGCAGCCGCGCGTCGAGCCCGTCGCCGCTGGTCGTGCTGACCAGCGCCGGACGCGCGTCGATACCGAGCTCCCGGAGCAGGGCGAGGAGGAGCACGGTCTTGCCCTTGCAGTCGCCGAAGCGCCGCGACCACGTCAGCTCGGCCGCCGCGGGGACATAGCCGCCGTCGTCCATCGCCAGCAGGACATAGCGCACCTGGTCCTGCACCAGCCGCAGCGCGGCGAGCGCCCGGGCGCCGGGGTCGGGCGAGGCCGCCGCGATCCGCGCCGCCTCGGCCCGCAGCGCGCCGTCCGCCGGCAGCGCGGCCACCTTCGCATACAGCGGGGCCATCAGCTTGGCCACATCGCGCCACGACCCCATGTCGGCGGCGGCGAGATAGTTGACCGCCTGCAGGCGCACCGGAGCCCCGCGCGGACCGCGTGGCGGCGTGACGTTGGTCGCCTCGGCGATCAGCTCGCGGTCGCCGCCGTGCCGCTCCTCCTTCGGCGTGTAGACGCCGGGGCCGGCACGCCAGCGGACCGGCTTCGCCGCCGGCCACACCAGCCGGGCGCGCAGGTGACCGATCGGCGCGCCGGCGGGAACGGCGAACACCTGCTGCGAATGGCCGGCGAGCGCGGGATCGTGGCGGGTCCGGGTGAAGGCGATGTCGACCACGTCGCCGACACGGATGTCGTCGGGCTGGAAGGTCGCGGTCAGCTGGCCGTCGAGCGTCGCCCGCTCGAGGTTGGTTTCGCGGCGGACGACGGTCAGCTTCGCGCCGTCGCCGAGCAGGTCGATCGCCTTCCCGTCGCGCAGCACGCGGTAACGGTGGATGACCAGCGTCTCGAGCGCCGGATCCCACGCCAGCGCCAGCGCCGCCGCGCCGAGCCCCTGCGACGAGCCAATGCGGATCGCCGTCTCGACATAGGCGGCGTCGCCGTCGTCGGTCAGCCGCGACTGCTCGTCGACCAGCAGCGCGGTCGCGGCGACGCTCTCGGTCGCCGGCGGCGGGGGCGGGATGGTGGCGGCGACGACCCATGCCGGGGGCGGCGCGACGCTCGGCCGGTCGGCGGCGGCGGCCATGGTGGCGACCGACATCGCGGCAAATGCAATCAGCGGCTTCGGGATCATTACGGGGATGCTAGACGGCTCGCGGTGGCATCTCAAGCCTCGCCGCGGCCGTGAAAGAGGCACCCGCGGCGAACAGATGGGAGAGGACAAACCGCCACGAAGTTCACGCCCGCGCCGGTCGTCTTTCGCGTTCGCGGTCATCGCGGAGCAGGACGGCGATGAGAGAGCCAGCCGGCCTTCCTGCGTCGTAGCCAGGCGGTAGGCCACGCGAACACCCGGCTGTCACACGCCGCGGCTTGCCCCGCCCTCTCGGCTCGGCCATTCTGCCGCGCATGGGAAAGTGGTGGCGGGCAGGGATCGTCGGCGTCGCGGCACTGGTCACCGCGCGCGCCGGCAGTGGCCCGCCGCCCGCCGTCGCCGCGTTCGCGCCGACGGGATCGGTCGAGCGCGTCGAGCAGATCAAGGTCCGGTTCGCGACGCCGATGGTCGCGTTCGGCGACCCGCGATTGCCGGCCCCGGTCGCCGGGACGTGCAGCCAGGGCGCGACGGGCCGCTGGGTCGACGCGCAGAACTACGCGATCGACCTGCCCGCGCCGCTCGCCGGAGGGCGGCGCTGCACCTATGCGCTGGTCGCCGGGCTGAAGGACGCGGCGGGGGCGCGGGTTGGCGGGCAGAGCCGCTTCACCTTCGACACCGGCGGGCCGAACGTTCGCGCCGCGGTGCCCGACGACGGCAATCGCAACATCGCCGAGGACCAGGTCTTCCTCCTCGCCCTCAACGCCGCGCCGACGGCGGCGTCGCTTGCCGCCGGTGCGTCGTGCGCGATCGACGGCGTGGGGGAGGCGGTGCCGCTCGACATCCTGCCCGACGCGACGCGGGCGACGATCGTCGGACAGGCGCAGCAGGATTACCGGCTGCGCCGCTTCCTGCTCGCTGCCGGAGCCGTCGCGCCCGACGCCGACTCGGGCGAGCAGCCCCAGCCGAAAAGCGTCGTCGTCGCCGCCCGCTGCCGCCGCGCATTACCCGCCGGGGGCCGGGTGTCGCTGGTGTGGAACGCCGGCATCGCCACCGCCGACGGGCTGGCGACGCTGCGCCCACGCCGCCTCGACTTCCATGTCCGCCCCGCCTTCGTCGCGCGCTTCGAGTGCAGCCGGGCCAACCCGGCCGCGGCCTGCTCGCCGATCGAGCCGCTGACGCTGCGCTTCACGGGTCAGGTCCCGGCGGCGCTGGCGGCGGGGGTGCGGCTGGTCGATGCCAGCGGCCACGCGCTTGCGGCGGTGCCGGTCAAGCCGCACGTCCAGAACGTCGATACGGTGACCTTCAAGGGTCCGTTCGCCGAGCGCGCGCATTTCCGCGTCGAAGTGCCGGCAAACCTGACCGACGACGCCGGCCGGCCGCTGTCGAACGCCGCGCGCTTCCCGCTCGACGTCGCGACCGACGACGCGCCGCCGCTGGTCAAGTTCGGCGCGAGCTTCGGCATCGTCGAGGCGGCGGAGGGCGGCGTGCTGCCGGTCACCGTCCGCGCCGTCGAGGCCAATCTCGGCGGGCGCGATGCGGGACCCTTGGGCGGCCGCGACGTGATCGTCGCGACCGACGCCGCCGTCGCCCAGTGGCTCCGCACCCTCGATACCGCCGAGGAGCGGACGCAGGACGAGGAGCCGATCGCCGGTTCCGACGACAAGAAGCGGATCGAGACGACGCGCTCGACCCCGCTGATCCGCGCCGACGCGCCGACCCGCGGGTTCACCATCGGCCGCAAGGACGCGCGCGCGTTCGAGGTCGTCGGCATCCCGCTGCCCGGCCGTGGGTTCCACGTCGTCGAGCTCGCTTCGCCGCGGCTGGGGGCCGCGCTGCTCGGTCGCGGCGGGACGCGCTACGTCGCCGCCGGTGCGCTCGTCACCGACATGGCGGTGCACTTTCAATGGGGCCACGGTCGCAGCCTCGCGTGGGTGACGCGCCTCGCCGATGCGACGCCGGTGGCGGGGGCGAAGATCGCGGTCAGCGACAGCTGCTCGGGCGAGCTGCTGGCGCAGGCGACGACCGATGCGAGCGGCCGGGCGTATATCGGCGACACGCTGCCCGAGCCGGCGAGCTACGGCGACTGCAGATACGGTCAGGCCCCGCTGATGGTCAGCGCGCGCACCGCGGCCGACTACAGCTTCGTCGTGACGACGTGGAGCAAGGGCATCGCGCCCGGCGACTTCAGCCTCGACACCGGCGGCGGCGGCGAACGCACCGCCTACCACACGATCTTCGACCGCACGCTGTTCCGCGCCGGCGAGACGGTCCACATGAAGCACGTCATCCGCGACCGGACCGATGCCGGCTTTAGCCCCGCCGACACGTTCGACGACCCGACCGTCGTCATCCGCCACCTCGGCTCCGACCAGACCTACGAAATCGAGACCAGGCTCGGCCAAGACGGGATCGGCGAGACGACGTGGCAGGTCCCCGCCGCCGCCGCGCTCGGCGAATATGCCGTCGAGATCGGCGAGCGCGGCGCGACCGAGCGGCACGCCGCGGGGAGCTTCACGGTCGAGGAGTTCCGCCTGCCGACGATCCGCGCCCGGGTCGACGGGCCGCGCGTGCCTCAGGTCGCGCCGACGCGTGTCGACCTCGACCTCAGCCTCGCCTATCTCGCCGGCGGGGCGGCGGGCCACGCTCCGGTCAAGCTGCGGACGCTGGTCCAGCCGCGCGACCTCGAGGTCGCTGATTATCCGAAGTACAGCTTCACCGGTGAGGCGATCGTGCCGGGCATCGTCCGCCTCGACGGGGCCGACGCGCCCGCCGCCCCGACCGCGACGCGGGCGCGGGTCGATCCCGTAACGCTGGGGGCCAATGGCACCGCGCGCGTCGCCGTCGACAGGCTCGACCCCGTCACCGTTCCGTCGACCCTCGTTGCCGAGATGGATTACGACGACGCCAACGGCGAGGTGGCGACGGCCAAGGGCTCGGTCAGCCTCGATCCGGCGAGCATCCGCGTCGGCATCGCCAAGGACGGCTGGATCGCCAAGAGCGATGCGGTCCACCTCAACCTCGTCGCCCTCGATCTCGCCAACAAGCCGGTGCGGGGGCAGCGCATCAAGGTCCAGCTGTTCAGCGTCGAGACGTATTCGTACCGCAAGCGGCTGATCGGCGGCTTCTATGCCTATGACAACAGCCGCGAGACGAAGAAGCTGGGGTCGGGGTGCTCGGGTTCGACCGACGACAAGGGGCTGCTCCACTGCACGCTCGACGCGGGCGTCTCGGGCGAGGTCATCGCGCTCGCCACCGCGACCGACGCACAGGGCCATGTGTCGCGCGCGTCGCAGTCGCTGTGGCTGGCCGGCGACGACGACTGGTGGTTCGGCGGCGACAACGGCGACCGCATGGACGTCGTGGCGGAGGCTCCCGAATACCCCGCCGGGGGCACGGCGAAGTTCCAGGTCCGGATGCCGTTCCGCGAGGCGACGGCGCTGGTCAGCGTGCTGCGCGACGGGGTGATCGACAGCTTCGTGACGACGCTGTCGGGCAAGGACCCGGTGGTCGAGGTCAAGCTGAAGCGCGGCTACGCCCCCGACGTCTACGTTTCGGTGCTTGCCGTCCGCGGCCGCGTCGCCGGCTGGCGGCTGTGGCTCGCCGACCTCGCGCGACGGTGGAACCTGCCGTGGCTCAGCCGCGACGCCGCCGCGCCGACCGCGCTCGTCGACCTCGCCAAGCCGTCGTACCGCTTCGGCATGGCCAAGGTCCGCGTCGGCTGGGACGACCACCGGCTGGCGGTGCGCGTCGCGTCGGACAGCCCGACCTACGCCGTCCGCAAGGTGGCGCAGGCGTCGGTGCAGGTGACGCCGCCCAAGGGACGGACGCTGCCCGCCGGTAGCGAGATCGCCTTCGCCGCGGTCGACGAGGCGCTGCTCCAGCTGCGGCCCAACGCCAGCTGGGACGTGCTGACGGCGATGATGGCCGACCGGCCCGTCAGCGTCCTCACCTCGACCGGCCAGACGCAGGTGGTCGGCAAGCGCCATTACGGCCGCAAGGCGCTGGCGGCGGGCGGGGGAGGCGGCGAGGGGGCCGGCGGCACGGTGCGGCGCGACTTCAACCCGCTGCTCTTGTGGCGCGGCCGCGTGCCCCTCGATGCGGCCGGCCGGGCGACGATCCCGGTCGCGATGAACGATTCGCTGTCGGCGTTCCGGCTGGTCGCGGTGGCGACCGGCGGGGTCGACCTGTTCGGCTCGGGCAGCACGGTGGTGCGGACGTCGCAGGACCTCCAGCTCCTCGCCGGCATCCCGCCGCTGGTCCGCGAGGGCGACCGCTATACGGCGACGGTGCTGGCGCGGAACGCGACGGGCAAGCCGATGCGCGTCTCGCTTGGCGGCTCGGCGGGGCTGGCCCCGCTCGCCGAACGGATCGTCGACATCCCCGCCGGCAACGCGACGAGCGTTGCGTGGGACGTCGCCGCGCCCGCGACGAGCGGTCCGATCGCGTGGACGATCACCGCCCGCGCGACGACAGGCGCGACCGACGCGGTAAAGGTCGCGCAGACCGTCGCTCCCGCCGTGCCGGTCGAGACGCTGCAGGCGACGCTGCTCCAGCTCGACCGGCCGCAGAGCTTCCCCGTCGCGCTCCCGGTGACGGCGCTGCCAAACCGCGGCGGGGTCGACGTCGCGCTCAGCCGCTCGCTCGGCGGCGCGCTGCCCGGCGTCCGCGCCTACATGGCGGCCTACCCCTACGACTGCATCGAGCAGCGCCTGTCGGTCGCCGTCGCCACCGGTGACCGGGCAAAGTGGGACGCCGCCGCGGCGCTGCTGCCGGCCTATCTCGACCGCGACGGGCTGGTCCGCTTCTTCCCTGCCGACTGGATCGCTGGCGACGATTCGCTGACCGGCTATCTCCTCCGCCTGTCGGCCGACAGTGGCTGGCCGCTGCCGCCCGACGTCAAGGCCAAGATGATCGCCGGGCTGACCGGCTTCGTCGGTGGCCACGTCGTCCGCTCGCACGACAATGTCCTCGTCGTCGAGAAGGGCAAGGGCATCGTCGGGACGGCGAGCTTCAGCGGCGAAGGCGCGTCGCGGCGGCTGGCAGCGGTCGCCGCGCTGATGACCGCGGGCGCGGCGACGCCGGCGATGGTCGAGCCGCTGTCGGTCGCCCCCGACGCGTGGCCGACGGCGACGCTGGTCGACTGGGTGACGGTGCTCAGGCTGCCCGGCATCCCCGACGCGCCGGGCAAGCTGGCGCAGGCGCTGACCGTGCTCCGTAATCGTCTCGACCTGCAGGGGACGCGGCTGTCGATCACCCGCGCCGACGATCCGTGGCAGCTGCTCAGCTCGCCCGACCTGACCGCGGCGCGGCTGCTCGGCGCGGTCGTCGGCCTGCCCGACTGGGCCGCCGACGTGCCGCGCATCGCCCGCGGCCTGATGCTCGACCAGTCGCGCGGCCACTGGGACACGACCCCGGCGAACGCGGTCGGGACGCTGGCGATGCGCGCCTTCTCGGCGAAGTTCGAGGCGACGCCGGTGGCGGGGACAACGACGGCGACGTTGGGGTCGGCGAACCATATGTTCGACTGGAGCGCCGCCGCCCCGCCGCCGGCGACGCTGGCGTGGCCGCCAGCGTCTGCGCCGCTGACGCTGACCCACGCCGGCCAGGGCGCGCCATGGGCGATCGTCACCAGCCGTGCCGCGGTGCCGCTGACCGCGCCGTTCAGCAGCGGCTTCGCCGTCCGGCGTTCGGTCGCGCCCGTGACCCAGGCGGTGCCGGGCAAATGGAGCCGCGGCGACGTGATGAAGGTCCGCATCGAGGTCACCGCCCGCGCGCCGGTCGCCTGGGTCGCGATCAACGACCCCGTGCCGGCCGGGGCGACGGTGCTGGGCGGGTCGCTCGGCGGGCGCAGCGAGATCCTCGCCGCCGGGGCGACGACGGGCGTCCAGCCGACCTTCGTCGAGCGGCGGACCGAGGCGGTCCACGCCCACTACGAATACGTCACCCGCGCACCGATCGCCTATGAATACACGCTGCGCCTCGGCAGCGCCGGCACCTTCCGCCTGCCGCCGACGCGGGTCGAGGCGCTGTATTCGCCCGAGATGATGGCGCTGGTGCCGAACGCGAGCGTGGTGGTGGCGGCGCGGCCTTGAGCCGCGGTTCCCCCACCCCGGCCCTCCCCACTCTCCGGCTGCGCCGGGGGGGGAGGGGGAAGGAAGAAAGGAGTTCCTTCCTTCCTGCTCCCTCCCCCCCCGCGCAGCGGAGAGCGGGGAGGGCCGGGGTGGGGGCACTCGTCGCCGCCGTCCTGCTGCTCGTCGCCCTCACCCTCCTCACCACACCCCCCGCGCTCCCCACCTTCGCCGCCGTTCGCGCCGCGTGGCCGACGTCCGAAGCCCGCCTGCTCGCCCGCGACGGCCGCGTGCTCGACGTCGTCCGCGCCGATGCCCGCACCCGCCGTCTCGACTGGGTGCCGCTCGCCGACGTCGCCGCGCCGTTCGTCGCCGCCGCGGTCGCCGCCGAGG
>CAHJWP010000057.1 GCA_903642255.1 Sphingomonadaceae bacterium
GGCGATCGTCGAGCGGGTTTCGGGCAGGATGTAGGCGATGCCCTTGGTGCGGCTGAAGGTCGGGCGGATGAAGCCGTCGTAGAATGCCGCCGACACGTTGATGCAGCCCAGCGAGATGCGTTTGTCCGCGGCCGCGCCCGATAGCCGCGCGGTCCGGCTCCTGCCGCCGGAGTTCGGCGTGCGGTCGGACGCGCGGTGGAGGGCGACCGCCGCGTCATAGTCGATCCACAGCAGGTCCTGGCCCGCGAGGTTGCGGCCGGGCTCGACGACGAAGCGCCCAGCCGGCGTGATGCGCTCGGCCGGCGTGATCGCCGACAGTTTGCGCGTGCCGATGCCCGGCGGCGAGTCGTCGCCGCGGGCGAGGCCGAGCAGCACCGGCGTCGTCGCGCGGAGCGTGCCGTCGGCGGCGAACAGGAACAGGCGCGCATCGATCTTGTCGACGATCATGTACGGCAGACCGCCATTGTCGGCCGACCGCGATACCCAGTCCGCGACGCGCCGCGCGTCGTCCGACGGCACCCTGTCGGCGACGCCATGGCCTTGGGGCGCACCGCTGGCAGCGTCCGGGCGGACGGCGGCGGATGCCGCCCCCTCGCCGGCGATGGCGACGAGCAAAGTGGCGGCGACGAGCACCGTCCTGACTGACGAATAAGGGATTTTACCGAGCCTCAGAGATTAATGAATAATTAAATTATCACATTGCCATCCCCGAAGATAGTGAATAGATGGTTAAACAATCCGGGTCCTTGCGGACTGGCTGCCGCGTCGATGCAGCAGTCGCGCGCCCCCCGATCGGGATGAGGTCGATGCGGCAAGGTAACGACAATGCGGGGCCGGCCATCGCCCGACGCGCTGCGCCGGCGCGGCGTCGTAGTTCCCACAGCTTTCGTTCGTGTCGCGGAACGACCATGGACGATCATTCTTTCGCAGGATGTCCCATCACCTCCGCCGATCAGATCACCCGCGGCATTCCGTGGCTCCGGGGCGGCACATCCCGCTCACCGGGGCGCTGCGCCGCGCCCGACGATCCGGCGCGCGGCGGCCTGATCAACCTGACGTACGTCAGCGAAAGCCGGATCGCGGCGGACGACGTCGCGGCCGAGATCGGGTCGATCCTCGCCGCCGCCGGCGAACGCAACCGGCGCGATCAGGTGACCGGTGCGCTGTTGTTCACCGGCACGCACTTTGTCCAGACGCTCGAAGGGCCGGCACCGGTCGTCGCGGCCCTGCTGGCCGGCATCGAGCGCGATCCGCGTCACGCCGGGCTGTGCGTCATCGACCGGCGGGCGGTCGCCGCACGCGGTTTTTCGCACTGGTCGCTCGCCTATGTCGGTCCGTCGTTGTTCGTCGCGCGGACCGTGGCGCGGGGCGTGGCGGGCTTCCACCTCGGGCTGCCCGGCGACGTGACGCGGCTGTTGACCCTGATGCGGGAATTCGCCGCGGCACCGCCGCTCAGCTGGGAACCCTGACGAGCGAAAAGCCGAAGATCGCGCCGCCACCCGCCGCCGCCTCGTGCCAGATCAGGCCGCCGTGCGCCTCGATGATCGTCTTGCTGATCGACAGGCCGATCCCCATGCCGTCGCTCTTGCTGGTGTTGAACGGCTCGAACAATCGTTCGGCCAAGGCAGCGGCGACACCCGGGCCGGAATCGCGCACGGTGACCTGGCAGCGCGAGGTGCTCGTCGCGACGGTCGTGACGGTGATGCGCCGGACGGTGGCGGCGGCGACGCTTTCGGCGGCGTTGCGCAGCAGGTTGAGGAGGACCTGCTGGATCTGGATGCGGTCGACCAGCACCGTGAGCGCGCGGTCGAGGTCGAGGCGAAGATCGATGCCCGACGACCGGGCATCGATCATCGCGAGGCCGCACGCTTCGCCGACCAGCTCGGACAGGTCGGCCGGCTGGCGCTGGGCATCGCCGCGCGTCACCTGATCGCGGATGCGGCGGATGATGTCGCCGGCGCGGACCGCGTTGCGGTCGGCCTCCTCGAGACCGTGCTTGGCGGCAGCGAAGCCCGGCTGATCGGCGAGCAGACGCCGGCTGCCGCGGACGTAGTTGGTGATCGCGGTCAACGGCTGGTTGAGTTCGTGCGCCAGCGTCGACGCCATCGTCCCCATCGCGCTCAGCCGCGAGACGTGGATGAGTTCCGACTGCATCTGGCGCAGCTTGTCGGCGGCGATCCGGCGGTCGTCGATGTCCTCGAGCGTCCCGTACCAGCGCACGACCGAACCGTCGGGGGCGACGCGCGGCGCGGCGCGCGACCGGCACCAGCTCAGCCGGCCGGCCACCGCGACCCGGAAGTCGCAGATGAACGGCGCCACCCCGGCCGTCGCGATTGCCCACGACGCCAGCATCCCGGCGAGATCGTCGGCGTGGACCAGCGACTGCCACGCCGTGATCGGCCGGCCGCTGGGGTTGACCCAGCCCGGGCCGATCGCGATGAGCCGGCCATCGGCATCGGCGGTCCACGGCGTCTGGGCGGTCAGTTCGATCGTGTAGCGGTAGAGTTCCTCGCTGTCGCGCAGCCGGCGCTGGGTATGAGCCCGCTCGATCAGCGCCCGGGACAGCGCTTCGGTGCGCTCCTCGACCCGCGTCTCGAGCGTCGCCGCCAGTTCGGCGAGCTGCGCCTCGGCCGATTCGCGCGCGAGCAGGTACGACTGGGCCCGCCGCTGGCGCGTCCGGGCGCGGAGGGCCGAGCGGACGCCGCTGACCAGAACATCGGTGTGGAGCGGGCGCTCGAGCATCGTCACGTTGCCGAGCAGGCTCGCCAGCCGGGCGCGCGTCCAGCCGCCGAACTCGCGCCGCGTCAGGACGAGGAACGGGCTGTCCGACCACGCCGGCTGGGCGGCGAGCGCCGCGCTGAGCGCGTCGAGGTCGAACGTCGCCATCGCTTCGTCGGTGATGACGGCGGCGGCGAGTTCGCCGGCCCGCACGGCATCGACGATGTCGGCGGCGGACGCGACGACGGCGGTCGTCCCCGCCGCGGCCAGCTGCGCGACGATGACCGGCGCGTCGCGTCCCCGCGGAGCGAGGATCAGCAGCCGGTCGGCCGTGCTCAAGCGGCGAGCGCGCCGTCCCGCGGGCCAAGCAGCGCCGCGCTGCCGACATAGACCGGGCGGCTCGACAGGATGTCCTCGAAGCCCACCAGCCGCGGGCCGACCTGAACGCCGTGGCCGTCGAAGAACAGCTCGCGCATAATCCGCTCGTGCGAGCCGGTGCGCTTCTTGATGACCGACACCGCGCAGCGCATCTCGCCCGCCGCCTCGAAGTAGCGGACCAGCAGCACCGCATCGGCGAGATAGCTCATGTCGAACGGCGATTCCGACTCCCCGATGACGCCCGACTGGCCGAGCACCACGATGGTCAGCACGCCCTTGTTGTTCAGGTAGGTCAGCAGCTCGTGCATGTGGAGCAGCAGATAGGTCTCGTCGCGCAGCGCGTGCCGGTAGCCCGAGAGCGAATCGAGGATGACCGAGCATGTGCCATGGTCGATCGACCGCCGGACCATATCCGAGATCTTGCCGGCCGACGTCTCGGCGGGATCGATCTCGACGAAGGTCAGCGCCCCGCTGTCGAGATGGTCGTCGACCGCCATCCCGACCCCGGCGGCGCGGCGCCGGAAGTTCCGCAGCGACTCCTCGAAGCTGACGAACAGCGCCTTCTCGCCGCGCTCGAGCCGCTCACGGATACATTGCAGCGCCAGCGTCGACTTGCCCGCGCCCGATGCGCCCTGGATCAGCGTCGTCGTCCCCATGTCGAGGCCGCCGCCGGTCAGCGTGTCGAGCGCCGCAATGCCGGTGCTGACCGGCCGGTCGACGTCGGGACGGTCCTCGCTGATCGACGAGATCAGCCGCGGAAAGACGCTGAGACCGCCGGGCGCGATGATGAAGTCGTGATAGCCGCCGTGGAACGCGCGGCCGCGCATCTTGAAGATCCGCAGGCGGCGGCGCTCGGCCCCGTACTCCATCGCCAGCTGTTCGAGCCGCACCACACCGTGCGCGATGCTGTGCAGCGTCAGGTCGTCCTCGCGCACGGTCAGGTCGTCGAGCAGCAGAACGGTGCAGCCCTGCTGAAAGAAGAAGTGCTTGAGGGCGAGCACCTGCCGCCGGTAGCGCAGCGCGCCGTGCGCCAGCAGGCGGACCTCCGACAGGCTGTCGAGCACGACGAGCGTCGGCTGGTGGGCGGTGACGACCGCCATGATCGACCGCACGCTCTCGCCCAGCTCGAGTTCGGACGCGTGGACGACCGACTGATACTGTTCGGGGTCGAGGCTCAGCTCGGGCGGGATGCACTCGAACAGCTCGATACCGTCGAGCGACAGGCCGTGGCTGGCGGCGACCTGGCGCAGTTCGAACGGGCTTTCCGAGATCGTGATGTACAGGCATTTCTCACCGCGCTGCCGCCCGGCGATCAGGAACTGCATCGCCAGCGTCGTCTTGCCCGACCCCGGCTCGCCTTCGATCAGGTGGCAGCGGTTGTTGGCGAAGCCGCCGTCGAGGATGTAGTCGAGGCTCGGCAGGCCCGACGTCACGGCGGCGGCGTCGGTCGCGGCGGCGGCGGTCACTGCGGCAGTGCCGTGAACGCCGGCGTCGTCACCGCACCCGGCTCGATCCCGCCGTCGAGCGCGAGCCGCAACGCCTCGGCGAAGGTCTTCACCCGCAGGCGGTCCATCATCGCGGCGCGGTGCATCTCGACGGTGCGGACGCTGATGTCGAGTTCGAAGGCGATGACCTTGTTCGCCCGGCCGGCGAGCAGCGCGATCAGCACCTCGCGCTCGCGGTCGGTCAGGGCGTCGAGGCGGGCCCTCGCGTCACGCCGGCGGTCGCGGTCGCGCAGGCTGCCGCCGAGCGTGGCGAACGTCCGCGACAGGATCTGGAGCACCGCCTCCTCCTCGAACGGCTTCTCGAGAAAGTCGACCGCGCCCAGCTTCATCGCGCGAACCGCCGTGACCACGTCGCCGTGGCCGGTCATCACCACGGCAAGCAGCGGCGACTGCTGACTCCTGAGCCGCTCGAGCACCTCGAACCCGTCGATGCCGGGCATCCGGATGTCGAGCAGCACGCAGCCCGGCGACAGGCCGTTGACGTCAGCGAGGAATACCTGCGGATCGGCGAAGCTGCGCGTGATGAAGCCGGCCGTGGCGAGGAAGAACGCCACCGACTGGCGCACATCGGCGTCGTCATCGACAATATAGACGCTGTTGCCCAGCAAGTCGGTGCCCTTTGTGCGATTTTTACTATCGCAGCTCTTATGAAGGACTCATTTCGATGCGGTGACAAGTGGATTCTGATTAACTTGCCTAATCGCTTGGGATTATCAGCCAAATTTGGAAAATGTGCGGCGAATGCCCGCAGCCACAGTTAATAGCTTACCGATTTGTAAGGTTAATAAATCACTAAGAACACCATTCTAGTAATTTCCGCAGCTATTTACTGTGTCTATGTGGATCGAAGGCGATGTCGCTCGTCACCGCGATTCGCTGATGGTGATGGGCAGTCGCGGCAAAGTCTTGGACCGTCGCCGCAATATTCTGCTGCTGCTGCCGTTAGCTTTGGTCAGCCTCATCCAGCCTTGTCTTAGGAGATGTATATGATCCTCATTGCTCTCGCGCTTCTCGCCGCCGATCCGTCGAGCCTGAAAGCGGTCGTCGCGTCCGCCGGCCGGGCGACACCATCAAGCTCGTTGCCGGCAGCTACCCCCAGTTCACGATCAAAAACCGGAGCTTCAATCCGCCGCTGACGATCGATGCTACCGCGGCGACAATGGCCGGCATCACCCTTACCCAGGTGTCGGGCGTGACATGGACCGGCGGGACTTTCGAGGGCCGCGCAACGGGCCTCTTCGGATTTGCCTCCGACCACAGCGATCATGTGACGATCCAGGGGGCGACGTTCCACAACTACTTGCGCAACGCCGTGAACTTTGGGCCGGAAGTCAACGACAGCAAGATCAGCGGCAACGCCGTGTCGCGATCGGGAGCCGACGGCTTCGACGTGGCCATGTCGCATCGCGTCACGATCGATCACAACGTGTGCACGGAATTTTCCACCACTGATGGTTCCCACCCCGACTGCATTCAGCTCTGGTCACGGCCGACCGATCCGCCGGTCTCCGACATCGTCATAACCGGCAATTCGATGATCGGCGCAATGCAGGGGATCAGCCTGTTCAATCACGTTCGCGACGGGGTCGACGACGGCGGGTTCGACCGGATAACCATCACCAACAACAGCATTCTCAACAATTCGGCGAACGGCATCGCGGTCTACGACTGCCGCGGCTGCACCGTTCGTTCCAATACGGTGAACTCGTTGCCCAACTACCTCAATCGCGCACAGCTGTACGTCTCGGGTGGCTCGGTCAACGTATGCGGAAACACGGTCGTCATGGTTCCTCGGCAGGCCGGTCCGGCTTGCGGCAGCTAGGAACAGAGCGGGTCAGGATCTAAACCGACCTCCGTCGCAACGCTTCTCGACCATTTCTTCGCAGCCGACGCGGCCACTCCTTCGTCGCGAAGATGATCCTGTCCGATGCCCGTCTGTAAAGCCGCAGGCGGGCATCGTGATTCAGGCCGCGCTCAATATAAACAGGAACGGTGGGAACGGACGGCTAAGCGACAGCCGCAGATAATGCGCCGCTGGTCCAAGAGTAATCGTTTACACGACGGCTAGCCAAGGGCTTAGCTTTTTTTACTAAACGGTAGTTAATAGTTGATACAGGGTTAAGATATCATTCCCGGTAATTTCCACATCTATTGGTAATACTCCTCAAAACTGATGGTGACGTTGCTCGCCGCCGCCGATTCGCAACGGGTGGTGGGCAGTCGCCGCGGCGTTCTTCGGACCGTCGCGGCGGTACTCCGCTGCCGTCGCCTTCCCCCGGGCGGCGGCAGCCTCGCCAGACAAGGTATTCCGCGTGAAATCCGGCTGTTCGTTCGTCGCCATGCTGCTCATGGGGTCCGCCGCGACTGCCCAGCAGTTTCCCAGTGCCGGTGGCCAGCTGCAGCAGATCCAGCCGGCCCCCGAGCCGCGCCAGGCGATCCCGGAGATCCGCGTCGAGCGCCCCGGCGTCGCACCGGCAACGGCCGACGCCGGCCCCGCCTTCGCCGTCGCGACGCTCCACGTTGCCGGCGGGACGGTCTTCGCCGAGAGCGACCTGCTCGCCGTCACCGGCTTCCGGCCCGGCGCGATGCTCACCCTCGGCGACCTGCGCGCGATGGCCGCGCGGATCACCGACTATTACAATCACCACGGCTACTTCGTCGCCCAGGCCTATGTCCCGGCGCAGGCGCTGACCGGCGGCAGCGTGACGATCACCGTCGTCGAGGGCCATTACGGCACGATCGCGCTGCGCAACACCAGCCACCTGTCGGACGGCACCGCCAACCGCGAGCTCGACGGGCTCGACCACGGCGACATCGTCGCCAACGCCCCGCTCGAGCGCCGGCTGCTGCTGCTGTCCGACCTCCCCGGCGTCGCGGTCAGGTCGACGCTGATGCCGGGTGCCGAGGTCGGCACGTCCGACCTCGCCGTCGATGTGCTGCCCGCCCACCGCATCACCGGCGACGTCGAGGCCGACGACGCCGGCAACCGCTACACCGGATATTTCCGCGTCGGCGGGACGCTCAACCTCAACGAACCGTTCGGCATCGGCGACGTCGCGTCGGTCCGCGGGCTGGTCTCTAACCAGGGGCTGACCTACGTCCGCGGCTCGTACCAGGCGACGGTCGACCGGGCGACGATCGGCGTCGCCTATGCCCGGCTCGACTACCGCCTCCACCGCGAGTTCGCCGCCCTCGGCGCGCACGGCTCGGCCGACATCGCCAGCGTCTACGCCAGCTACCCGCTGATCCGGTCGTACAACAGCAATCTCAGCCTGACCGGCGGGGTCGACTACAAGATCTTCGAGGACGACATCGACAGCGTCGCGGCGCGGAGCAACAAGCATTCGACGGTCGGCTTCGCCGGCCTCGTCGGCGACAGCCGCGATCACATCGGCGGCGGCGGGGCGAATACCTATTCGGTGATCGTCAGCGGCGGCGACCTCGACATCCGCTCGCCCGATGTCCGCGCTCTCGACGCCCTGACCGGCCACACCGACGGCGGCTTCGCCAAGGTCAACCTCGCCGCCGCCCGCGTCCAGCACCTGACCGGGCCGCTGTCGCTGTACGTCGCGGCGCGCGGCCAGGTGGCGTCGAAGAACCTCGACATCTCCGAGAAGATGGAACTCGGCGGCATCAGCGGGGTCCGCGCCTATCCCGAGGGCGAGGCCTATGGCGACGACGGCTATATCGCCACCGCCGAGCTGCGCTACGACCTCGCCCGGCTGACGCGGGGCATCCCCGGCGACTTCCAGCTGTTCGGCTTCATCGACAACGGCGGCGTGACCTACAACCACAACCGCTATCTCGCCGGCAGCGACCACACCAACCTGTCGGGCGGCGGCGGCGGCATCAGCTGGGCGGGGCCCGGCAACTTCCTCGCCCGGGTGTCCTACGCCCACCGCATCGGCGACACGCGCGTCGTTTCCCAGCCCGATCACGCCGGACAGGTCTGGTTCCAGATCACCAAGCTTTTCTGAACAGGGAATAGTGTAATGCTTATCAAGACCGTGCGTGCCTTCGCGCCGCGCAAGCGCCGCCACGCCCTGCTGCTCGGGGGCGGCGTCGTCGCCGCGCTCCTCGTCGCCGGCAGCAAGCCCGCGCATGCCCTGCCGACCGGTGGCTCGGTCGCCGCCGGCACCGCGGCGATCAGCACCCGGCCCGGCCAGCTGACGGTCAACCAGTCGACGCAGAACACCGTCATCAACTGGCAGAGCTTCGGCATCGGCGCGACCGAAGGCGTGACCTTCGTCCAGCCGAACAGCACGGCGGTCGCCCTCAACCGCGTCGTCGGGCAGGATCCCAGCGCGATCCTCGGCAGCCTGACCGCCAACGGCCGCGTCTTCGTCGTCAACCCCAACGGCGTCCTGTTCGGGCAGGGCGCGCAGGTCAACGTCGCCGGCCTCGTCGCCTCGACGCTCAACATCACCGATGCCGACTTCCTGGCCGGCAGCTACAAGTTCAGCGGCACCGGCGGCAGCGTCGTCAACGCCGGGACGATCACCGCCAACGGCGGCTTCGTCGCCCTGCTCGGCGCGAGCGTCAGCAACACCGGCCTCGTGTCCGCCCAGCTCGGCACCGTGGCGCTGGCGGCGGGGTCGGCGGTGACGCTCGACGTCGGCGGCAACGGCCTGCTCAGCGTCGTCGTCGACCGCGGCACCGTCGGCGCGCTGGCGCAGAACGGCGGCATCCTGCGCGCCAACGGCGGTCAGGTGATCATGACCGCGAACGCCGCGAACAGCCTGATCCGCACCGTCGTCAACACCACCGGCGTTATCGAGGCGCGCTCGGTCGGCGCGCGCAATGGCGTCGTCATGCTGCTCGCCGACGGCGGCGCGGTCGCTGTCGCCGGCACCCTCGACGCCTCGGGCCGCAGCGCGGGCGCGACCGGCGGGCGGATCGTCGTCACCGGCGACCATGTCGCGCTGGGTGCGGCGACGATCGACGCGTCGGGCGATGCCGGGGGCGGCACCGTCCTGCTCGGCGGCGGTGCCCACGGGCAGGACGCCACCGTCGCCAACGCCAACAGCCTCGACATGGCGGCGGCGACGGTCGTCCACGCCGACGCGCTGACCAGCGGCACCGGCGGCACCGTCGTCGCGTGGTCGACCGGCCAGACCAACATCGCCGGCACGATCAGCGCGCGCGGCGCGACCGGCACCGGCGGCTTCGTCGAGACCTCGGGCGCGCATGTCGCGCTCGCCAGCACCGCCTTCGTCGACACGCGCGCCGCGGCCGGAGCCGGCCTGTGGCTGCTCGATCCGGTCGACTACAAGATCGCCATCGCCGGCGGCGACGAGACGCCGTCGCAGGTCACCATCAGCCTCGCCAGCTCGAACCGCCTGATCGTCGCCGACCACGACATCACCGTCGCCGACGCCGTGACGTGGACGACGCCGCAGACGCTCGAGCTCCGCGCCGGCAACGACGTCCTGATCGACGCCGCCGTCACCGCCAGCACGGCGGGGTCGAAGTTCATCATCACCGCCGGCCACGACGCCCAGCTCAACGGTGCGATCACCGCCAGCGCGCTCGGCTCGGCGATCAACGTCAGCGCCGGCCACAACATCGTCCAGAACCAGGCGGTCACCGCCAGCGCCGGCGGATCGGTGCTGTTCGTCGCCGACGCCGACGGCAGCGGCGGCCTCGACGGCGGCACGGTCCAGCTGAGCCCGCTGTTCCCCGTCACCTCGACGTCGAAGACGATCTATTACTCGCCCGAGCACGGCTATGGCGCGCCCAACGACTATACCGGCTTCACCGCCTATATGTGGGTCTTCGCCGGCGCCAAGGACAAGGTCTACGACGGCACGACGCCTGCGACGCTGACCTTCCGCGGCGGCGATCCGACCGTCGGCGGGGCGAAGGATGTCCGCCTGACCGGCGGCACGGCGAACTTCAACGATCCCAACGTCGGCACGCTGAAGCCGGTCACGTTCAGCGGCGTCGGCCTCGCCGGGGCGGACGAGGGAGCCTATGCGCTGTTCGCGGCGGCCGGCGTCACGACGGCATCGATCACCCCGGCCGCGCTGACCGTGACCGCCAACAACGCCGGCAAGACCTATGGCCAGACGCTCGCGCCGGCCGGGACCGAGTTCACCTCGACCGGGCTGGTCAACGGCGAGACGATCGGCCTCGTCACGCTCGCCAGCCCCGGTGCGCCCGCCACCGCCAGCGTCGCCGGCAGCCCGTACCCGATCGTCCCGTCGAACGCGACCGGCGGGACCTTCAGCGTGTCGAACTACACCGTCAACTACGTCAACGGCGTGCTAAGCGTCGCCCCCGCGCCGCTGACCGTCACCGCCGACAATGCGGCCAAGACCTATGGCGACGTCCACCCGTTCACCGGCACCGAGTTCACCGCCGCCGGCCTGCAGAACGGCGACACGATCGGCTCGGCGACGCTGATCAGCGACGGTTCGGCGGCGACGGCCGGCGTGGCCGGCAGCCCCTATCCGATCGTCCCGAGCAACGCGACCGGCGGCAGCTTCGTGCCGGCGAACTACACGACGACCTACATCAACGGCGTGATGACGGTGAACCCCGCCGCGCTGGTCATCGCCGCGAGCAACGTCAGCAAGGCCTATGGCGACACCGCCGCGCTGTCGCCGACCGGCTTCGTCGCGACCGGGCTGAAGAACGGCGACACCGTCGGAACCTTCACGCCGGAGAGCGTCGGCGCCGGCCCGACCTCGACCGTCGCCGGCGGCCCGTATCCGATCACCGGCAGCGGCGCCGGCGGCGGCACCTACACGCCGGCCAACTATGTCACGACCTATGTCGACGGCGCGCTGACCGTCGTGCCGGCCGCGCTGACCATCACGGCGAACGACGCGTCGAAGCAGCAGGGCACGGCGCTGACCTTCGCCGGCACCGAGTTCGCGACGACCGGCCTGAAGAACGGCGACACGGTCGCCAGCGTGACGCTGACCAGCGCCGGCGCGCCCGCCGCGGCGGCCAGCGGCCCATATCCGATCGACGCCAGCAACGCGTCGGGCGGCACCTACACCGCGAGCAACTATGCGACGACCTACACCTCGGGCACGCTCGCGGTGAGCGACGCGACGCCCGCGCCGGTGCCCCTGCCGGCCCCGACGCCGGTTCCGACGCCCACGCCGGTTCCGACTCCGACGCCGACGCCGACTCCGACCCCCGTGCCGACTCCGACGCCGACGCCGACCCCAACCCCGACGCCGACCCCAACCCCGACGCCGACCCCAACCCCGACGCCGAC
>CAHJWP010000058.1 GCA_903642255.1 Sphingomonadaceae bacterium
CACCCCTGCGCGGGGCGGGGCAAGGCTTCGGCGTCGCGTTCCGCCGGCGCGCCGGTGGTCCGGGCCGGTCGCGTCGCGGGCGCGGCGGCGTCCGCCGCTGGTGCACAGCCGATGCGCGCGCTGATGCGGGGTTGATGCGGGGTGGTCCGCGGCGAGGCACGGAAAATCAGTGTCTTGACTTGTTCCGCCCGTTGAACGATATGCGGCGGGCGTCAGCGGGTCCGCCTGCTCGGCGGGGTGCGTGATCAGCCGGTGATCCGGCGCAGGCCCCGACCATCAGACGCAGCCACCCAAGGCAACCCATATCACGCGGGTCGTCGAACGAGCCCGCGCTCGTTCGCCGCCCAGAACGATCTGGTCCGGCGGGCGGTTGTCGTGCGGCTCCGCGCCCACGAAAGACACGATTCCAATGACTTATTTCGCCGACTTCGGCCTCGCCGAACCCATCTGCCGGGCGCTCGCCGCCAAGGGCTACACCGAACCGACCCCGATCCAGAGCCAGGCGATCCCCATCGTCATGGCCGGCCGCGACCTGTGCGGCATCGCCCAGACCGGCACCGGCAAGACCGCCGCCTTCGCCCTGCCGACCATCGACAGATTGGCCAAGAGTCCCAAGGCCTTGACCCGCGGCGGCGTCCGCACCCTCGTCCTGTCGCCGACCCGCGAACTGGCCAGCCAGATCGCCGAGAGCTTCACCCAGTACGGCAAGTTCATGCGCCTGTCGGTCACCACCGTATTCGGCGGCGTGCCGATCGCCCGGCAGGAGCGCATCATGGCGCACGGCGTCGACGTTCTCGTCGCGACGCCGGGCCGGCTGATCGACCTGATCGACCGCGGCGCGATCGATCTCCGCCGCGTCGAGGTGCTCATCCTCGACGAGGCCGATCAGATGCTCGACCTCGGCTTCATCCATGCGCTCAAGCGCATCGTCACGCTGCTGCCCAAGGCACGGCAAACGCTGTTCTTTTCGGCGACCATGCCCAAGGCAATCGAGGACCTCGCCGCGCGCTACCTGACCGATCCGGTCAAGGTCTCGGTCAAGCCCGCCGCCACCACCGCCGAGCGCGTCAGTCAGGCGGTGACCTTCGTCAACCAGGGCGAGAAGCCGGCGCTGCTCCAGCTGATCCTGCGGCAGGACGGCGTCGACCGCGCGCTCGTCTTCAGCCGGACCAAGCACGGCGCCGACCGCATCGTCCGCCAGCTCGGCAACGCCGGCATCGAGGCCGCCGCGATCCATGGCAACAAGAGCCAGGGCCAGCGCGAGCGGGCCTTGGAGATGTTCAAGAAGGGGCAGGTCAAGGTACTGGTGGCGACCGACATCGCGGCGCGGGGCATCGACATCGACGCGGTCAGCCACGTCATCAACTACGAACTGCCCAACGTGCCCGAGTCGTACGTCCACCGCATCGGCCGGACGGCGCGCGCCGGGGCCGGGGGCTCGGCGATCGCCTTCTGCGCCGACGACGAGCGGCCGTTCCTCCGCGACATCGAGAAGCTGACCCGGATGAAGGTCGACGTCCTGCCGCTGCCGGAAGATTTCCGGTCGCAGGTCGCGAAGACCGCGGCGGTCGAAAAGGCGGCGCCTCCCGCCGAACGCCATGTCGATCCGCGCAGCATGGCGGCGCGGCCGCACGGCAATAATGGCCGTCGCGGCGGCGGCGGCGGTCGCGGCGCTGGTGGCGGCGGCGGCGGCAAGGGCAGCGGCGGCTATGCCGGTGGCGGAGCCGGCCGTGGTGGCCCGGCGCGCGACCCGCGCGTCGTGGTCAATCCGGTCCGGTCGCGCGGACCGCGGTAGTCCCCTCTCCCGGGCCGGCGCGTTCCGCGCCATCTCTCGACCTCTCCCCGGCGGGGAGAGGTGGCCGACTTCCACATGCCAGCGGCTTTACCCTGCCACCTTTCCCCGCCCGGGAGGTCGAGAGACGCGGGCGCTTGCCCGCGGCCCGGGAGAGGGGGCGGTCGGTCGACGACCTACCCTGCGAAATAATGCGCGTACGCCGGCAGCGTCAGGAACGCCTCCAGCGTGTCTGCCAGCACCAGCTCGCGGAAGACGTCGGCGGCTTCGATGAACTTGCCGGCGGCGAAGAAGTTGTCGCCGACGTCCCGCTTCCACACCTCGAGCTGCTCGCCGATGACCCGCTCGATCAGCGCTGGCTCGACCAGTTCGCCCGAGTCGAGGTGCGTCCCCGTCACGCGCCACTGCCAGACCTGCGTCCGGCTGATCTCGGCGGTCGCGGCGTCCTCCATCATGTTGTGGAGTGGCGCGGCCCCCTGGCCGCGGAGCCACGACGCGATATAGCCGATGCCGACGTTGACGTTGCTCGTCAGTCCCGCCATCGACTTCGGCCCCGGCGCGGGGATGGTCAGCATTTCGGCGGTGGCGACACCCTCGGGGATGACGCCGAGCTGGTTCGGCCCCGGCATCGCGTGATCGAACACCTCCATCGCCACGCCGACCAGCCCCGGGTGCGCGACCCATGTCCCGTCGTGGCCGAAGCCCGCTTCACGCTCCTTGTCGGCGCGGACGGCGGCGAAGGCTTTGGCGTTGGCCGCCTCGTCGCCCTTGACGGGGATGAACGCGCTCATCCCGCCCATCGCGTGCGCCCCGCGCTTGTGGCAGGTACGGATGACGTGGAGCGCGTAGTCGCGCATGAACGGCACGGTCATGTTGACCGCGCCGCGGTCGGGCAGGACCTTGGTCGCGTCGGTGCGGAACGTCTTGATATAGCTGAAGATATAGTCCCACCGCCCGCAGTTGAGCGCGGCGATGTGGTCGCGCAGCTCGTACAATATCTCGTCGGCCATGAACGCGCCGGGCAGCGTCTCGATCAGGACGGTCGCCTTGATCGTCCCGACCGGCAGGCCGAGCACCGACTGGGCGTGGACGAAGATGTTGTTCCACAGTCGCGCCTCGAGATAATGCTCGAGCTTGGGCAGATAGAAATACGGCCCCGAGCCCTTGGCGACGAGCGCGCGGGCGTTGTGGAAGAAATACAGCCCGAAATCGACCAGCGCGCCGGCGACGACCTCGTCGTCGACGATGACGTGCGCCTCGGGCAGGTGCCAGCCGCGCGGGCGAACGAGCAGCGTCGCGGTGGTGTCGTTCAGCTTATAGCTCTTGCCCTTGTCCTCGAGGGTAATCGTCCCGGCGACGGCGTCGCGCAGGTTGATCTGCCCCTCGATCATCGTTTCCCACACCGGCGACGAGGCGTCCTCGAAGTCGGCCATGAAGCACTTCGCGCCCGAATTCAGCGCGTTGATGACCATCTTGCGGTCGACCGGCCCGGTGATCTCGACGCGCCGGTCCTGGAGGTCGGGCGGCGAGCCGGCGACGGTCCACGTGCCGGCCCGGACCGACGCCGTCTCCGGTGCGAAATCAATGGCATTGCCGGCGTCCCACCACGCCTGCCGCGCCTCGCGGGCCCGCAGCAGGGCGACGCGGGTCGGGTTGTACTGGCGGTGGAGGTTGGCGACGAAAGTCAGCGCCTCGGGCGTCAGGATCGACTCGAAGCCGGGCTTCGTCGCGCCCGTGATGCGGACACCGGGCGGCAGGGGTTGCGTCATGACAAACCTTTCAGGAATTTTGCGTGATCGCCTCGATCGCCGCGGGAATCACGTTGACTCTTCGCCTAGCCGAGCGCCACAGCGCTGACAATCGGACTATCCGGCTAGTGGGGAGAGAGTGGCGGAGGTCGCGCTGAACGCAGCCCCGCCACTGATCCCGTCGACGGCGCCGCCCGCGCCTCTTCACACATCCGAAAACCCGAACGGCGCGCTCGCCCGGCGGAAGTCGTCGGGCAGCACCGTCCGTCCGATCGGCGGAGCGGAGCGCGCGGCACAGCGGGTCCGGTGGCACAGGTGGCAGGTGACGCCGATCGGTGTCGCGGTGTCGGGGCCGGGGCTCGCCGCCCCTTGCGTATAGATCAGCCGGCCGGCGTGTTCGGCGCTGCAGCCGAGCGCGATGGCGCGCTCGAGCCGCACCGCGCCGTACGCCCCGCCGCCGGCGGTGACGGTCCGGGCGATCGAGAAGAAACGCTGGCCTTCGGGCAGTTCAATCCACTGGGTAACGATCTCGCGCGGGCGACGAAACACGTGATGAACCGACCATAAGGGACAACCGCCGCCGTGCCGGGCGAAGGGGAAGCCCGCTCCGTCGAGCCGCTTCGACACGTTGCCGGCGGGATCGACGCGGATGAAGAAGAACGGCACGTGGCTGTCGCCCGGCTTCTGCAGCGTCGTCAGCCGGTGGGCGACCTGCTCGAAGCTCGCGCCGAACTGGCGGGCGAGCGCCTCGACGTCGTAGCGTCGCCGCTCGGCCGCGCGGGCGAAGACGGTATAGGGCATCAGGAGGGCGGCGGCGGCATAGCTCGCCAGCGCCTTCTGCGTCAGCCGCGCGCCGCTTTCGCTGGCGAAGTGGCCGCCGGTCACCGGCGCGTCGATCACGTCGCGCAGTTCGAGCCACGCGAGCTGGAGCGCCAGCTGGAAGGTCTGACTCGCTCCGTCGAGCGTATCGTCGAGCAGCACCTCGCCGCGATGGCGGTCGAAGCGCCGCGTCGCTCCGGCCATGACGTCGCCGGGCAGCCG
This sequence comes from Sphingomonadaceae bacterium, assembly GCA_903642255.1. Taxonomy (GTDB): domain Bacteria; phylum Pseudomonadota; class Alphaproteobacteria; order Sphingomonadales; family Sphingomonadaceae; genus Polymorphobacter_B. Next base: position 4,582 of record CAHJWP010000058.1, read on the forward strand.
CCGCACCCGCAGGCTGTGGCGGGCCTGGAGATAAGCAGTCAAGCCGCCGGCGTCGGCGACCGCGGCGGCGAGCGCCTCGCCGGCATCGTCCAACGCGGGAAAGTTGTTGCGGCGCGCCGCGAGGAAGCGCCGCGCCTCGGCGACCGGATCGGCCGCGGCGCTGCCGCCGCTCGTCTCGGCCCCATGGTCGGCGAGCGCGAGATGCTCCTCGCGGTAGGCGGTGTAGAGGCGCAGGAACGCCTCGGTAATGCCCGGGAAGCCGCCGACGACATCGGCCGTTTCGATCGCGGGCAGATCGACGTCGGCGAACATCGGGTCGCGGAGCACCGCCGCCAGCCGTGCGACATTCTCCGCCCGCCCATCGTTGGCGAGATCGGCCATGTCGAGCTTGTACGTCCGGGCGAGCCGCAGCAGCATGTCGGCGGTCAGCGGGCGCTGGTTCCGCTCGATCAGCGCGACGTACGACGGCGAGATGGCGAGGTCGGTCGCCATGTTGGCCTGGGTCAGGCCGAGGTCGCGGCGCAGCCGCCGCAGGCGCGGGCCCATGTAGACAGCACGGTCGTTGAGCATCGACAGGATCTCCGCGTGTGCGATCCTTACAGCTATACAACGCCACCTTGTAAAGTGTGACAGCTGAACTTCGTCGCCTCTTTCCGCTTTGTGCGGTGCAGCGTACCGCGGTACATCTTTTTACGCAGGGCGAGTAATCGATGTCATATCAAGAGCATGTCACCCACGTCGGCGCGTTGATCGACGGCCATAACGGCACGTGGGACGGCATCAGCGCCGAATCGGTTGCGCGGATGCGGCTGCAGAACCGCTTCCACACCGGGCTCGACATCGCGAAATATACGGCGAAGATCATGCGCCGCGACATGGCGGCGTACGACGCCGACCCGGCCAACTATACCCAGTCGCTCGGCTGCTGGCACGGCTTCATCGGCCAGCAGAAGCTTATCTCGATCAAAAAGCACTTCGGCTCGACCGAGCGCCGCTACCTCTACCTGTCGGGCTGGATGGTCGCCGCACTGCGCTCCGAGTTCGGGCCGCTGCCCGACCAGTCGATGCACGAGAAGACGAGCGTCCCGGCGCTGATCGAGGAGCTCTACACCTTCCTGCGGCAGGCCGATGCGCGCGAACTCGGCATGATGTTCCGCGACATCGATGCGGCGCGCTCGAGCGGCGACCAGCTGCGCGAGAAGCAGCTGCTCGCCGCAGTCGATAACTACCAGACGCACGTCGTGCCGGTGATCGCCGACATCGACGCCGGCTTCGGCAACGCCGAGGCGACGTACCTGCTCGCCAAGAAGATGATCGAGGCCGGGGCGTGCGCGCTGCAGATCGAGAACCAGGTCAGCGACGAGAAGCAGTGCGGCCACCAGGACGGCAAGGTGACCGTGCCGCACGAGGACTTCCTCGCCAAGGTCCGCGCCTGCCGTTACGCCTTCCTCGAACTGGGCGTCGAAGACGGCATCATCGTCACCCGGACCGATTCGCTCGGCGCGGGTTTGACCAAGCAGATCGCTGTGTCGAAGGAGCCGGGCGACCTCGGCGACCAGTATAACAGCTTCCTCGACTGCGAGGAGATCGACGCATCGACGGCGAAGAACGGCGACGTCATCCTCAACCGCGACGGCAAGCTGCTGCGCCCGAAGCGGCTGCCGTCGAACCTGTTCCAGTTCCGCTCCGGCTCGGGCGAGGACCGCTGCGTCCTCGATTGCATCACCTCGCTCCAGCACGGGGCCGACCTGCTGTGGATCGAGACTGAGAAGCCGCACATCGAGCAGATCGCCGGGATGGTCGATCGCATCCGCGCGGTCGTGCCGAACGCCAAGCTGGTTTACAATAACTCGCCATCGTTCAACTGGACGCTGAACTTCCGCCAGCAGGTGTTCGACGCGTGGGCCGCGGCGGGCAAGGACGTCAGCGCCTACGACCGGGCGCGGCTGATGAGCGTCGACTATGACGCCACGGAGCTCGGGGCCGAGGCCGACGAGCGCATCCGCACCTTCCAGAAGGACGCCGCGGCGCGCGCGGGCATCTTCCACCACCTGATCACCCTGCCGACCTATCATACCGCGGCGCTGTCGACCGACAACCTTGCCAGGGAGTATTTCGGCGCGGCGGGAATGTTGGGCTACGTCAAGAACGTGCAGCGTGCCGAGATCCGGCAGGGTATCGCCTGCGTCAAGCACCAGAACATGAGCGGCTCCGACATCGGCGACGACCACAAGGATTATTTCGCCGGCGAGGCGGCGCTGAAGGCGGGCGGTACGCACAACACGATGAACCAGTTCGCCACCGAGGTCGCGCCGACCAATCCGATGCAGGTTGCGGCGGAGTAGGTCACCCTGGGGAGGGTTGCCGATGCTCGCCGCCCAACCAGGCGGCGGGCATCTTTGCGTCGGGGAACAGTCGTGCGTGCGCCCGGTTGAAGCGCGGTACGATGGAGGCGACGATGGCGCAGAAAGGCTCCGGCGGAAATCCGGGCGCAGTCACCAAGAAGGGTGGCGACGACAACAGCGGGAGCACCGGGACCGGCCGCGGCGGTGGCAAGACCGGCGGCGGCAAGACCGGCAAGAAGTAAGCGTACGCGCGGGCGGCGCGCGCGTCACCACGACGCCTTCGACAATAGCGGCACGGTACGCTATCGCCCGACGGCATGAACGCGCCTGTCCCGCCCCCCACCGCGTCGCCGACGCGGCTGCGCCCGACGCGGCGCGGCTTCCTGATCGGCACCGGCGCGGTCGCCGGGCTCGCGGTCGGCTATGCCGTGTGGCCGCGGGCGCACCCGCTCAACTGGGCGGCCGCCCCCGACGAGACGATCGTCAACGGCTTCGTCAAGATTGGCACCGACGGCCGGGTGGTCGTCGCCATCCCCCAGGCCGAGATGGGCCAGGGCGTATCGAGCGCCCTGGCTCAGATCGTCGCCGACGAACTCGGGGCCGACTGGAATACCGTCGCGGTCGAGCCCGCGCCGCTCAACCCGATCTACGCCAACCGCGGCATGACGCTCGACATGACGGCGGCCATGCCGGCCAGCCTGCAGGGCTTCGCGCGCTGGGGGCTGGGTGGGGTCATCGACCATTTCGATCTTCAGATGACCGGCGGCAGCACCTCGATCCGCGGCTTCGCCCAGCCGATGCGGCTGGCTGGTGCGGCGGCGCGCGAGATGCTCTGCCGCGCGGCGGCGCGCGACTGGGGAGTCGACTGGACCCAGTGCGACACTGCCGACGGCTTCGTCGTCTACAAGGCGAACCGCGTCCGCTTCGCCGACGTCGCCGGCAAGGTGGTGCCCAGCGATGCGCCCGCCACGCCGGTGCTGCGTCCAACAGCAACGCTGATGGGCAAGGCCCTCCCCCGCATCGATATTCCGGCCAAGACCGACGGGTCGGCGCGCTTCGGCATCGATGTCCGCGTGCCCGGCATGGTCTATGCCGCGGTCAGGTCAGGGCCAGCTGGCGATCCGCCGCTGGTCAGCGCCGACGATGCCAAAGCGCGGGCGATGCCCGGGGTGATCGATGTCGTCCACGGCCCGACGTGGGTCGCGGTCGTCGCGACGACATGGTGGGGGGCGAGCAAGGCACTCGACGCGGTCGTGCCTGTTTTCGCCGCGCAGGCGAACCCTGCCGGGCCGTGGGTGTCCGACGCGCCGCGGCGGGCGCTCGCCGCGACCAACGCCAAGGCGGTGCGCGACGACGGCGACGCGGCGGCAGCGCTGGCCAGCGGGACGGTCATCACCGCCGAATATAGCGTCCCCTATCTTGCCCATGCGGCGCTCGAACCGATGAACGCGACAGCGCGCGTCGAGAACGGCCGCGCCGAGGTCTGGGCCCCGACCCAGTCGCTGACGCTGACGACGTGGGCGGCGGCAAAGGCGCTCGCGCTCGACGACGCGGCGGTCACCGTCCACCCGACGCTCATCGGCGGCAGCTTCGGGCGCAAGGCGGAGAACGACGCCGTCGTCCAAGCGGTGCTGATCGCCCGCGCCGTCAAGCGCCCGGTCCAGCTGATCTGGTCGCGCGCCGAAGATCTGGCGCAGGACCGGTTCCGCCCCGCCGCTGCGGCGCGGATGCGCGGCAGCATCGCCAACGGCCGGATCGCGGCGTGGGACAGCCGCGTTGCCGTGTCCGACGTCGCGTCGAGCTTCGCCGCGCGCAACCTGCCGGCGATGGCGGGGGCCCCCAAGGCGTCCGCCGAGGCGGTCGACGGCGCGACCCAGCTGCCGTACGACCTAGCCCACGTCCGGGTCGAGCACGCGCTCGTCCTTACGCCGGTCCCGCTCGGTTTCTGGCGCTCGGTCGGGCACAGTTTCAGCGCTTTCTTCGTCGAGAGTTTCGTCGACGAACTCGCCCACGCCGCCAACGCCGATCCCGGCGCGTTCCGCCTGGCCATGCTCGGCGACAAGCCGCGTCATGCCGCCGTCCTCAAGGCGGTGCTGGCCGCCGCCGGGCCGCTGGGGCAGGTCGAACCCGGCGTCGGGCGCGGCGTCGCGCTGCACGAAAGCTTCGGTTCGATCGTCGCGCAGGTCGCCGAGGTCGAGTGCCGCAAGGGTGAACCACCGCGCGTCGCCCACGTCTGGGCGGCGATCGACTGCGGGCCGATCGTCACCCCCGACGGTCTGCGCGCGCAGATGGAGAGCGCAATCGCCTATGGCCTCGGCGCGGCGCTCAAGGGAAAGATCACCTTCGCCGACGGCCGGGTCGAGGCGACCAATTTCGACGGCTACCCGGTACTCATGCTCGCCGAGGCCCCGGCGATCGACGTGATCGTCGTGCCGTCGGACGCGCCCCTCGGCGGCGTCGGCGAGCCCGGCACGCCGCCGATCGCCCCCGCCGTCGCGAACGCGATCTTCGCCGCGACGGGGAACCGGCTGCGTTCGCTGCCCTTCGTCACGTGAGCGACGCCGACCCGATCCGCGTGGCAACAGCGGCCACCCATCTGCCCCCGGATCATCCGACGGTCGCCTTCGGGCGCGTCGGCGTGCTGCTGGTCAACCTCGGTACGCCCGACGCGCCGACGACCGGGCCGGTCCGGCGCTACCTCGCCGAATTCCTCTCCGACCGCCGCGTCGTCGAGCTGCCGCCGATCCTGTGGCAGCCGCTGCTGCGTGGCGTCGTGCTGATGACGCGGCCGAAGCGGACGGCGGCGAACTACGCCAAGGTGTGGGACCGCGCCGCCGACGATTCGCCGCTGCGTGTCATCACCCGGGCGCAGGCTACCGCCCTCGCCGCCGACCTGCCCGGCGTGATCGTCGACTGGGCGATGCGCTACGGCACGCCGACGATTCCCGACAGGCTGGCGGCGCTCAAGGCGGCGGGATGCGAGCGCATCCTGATAGCGCCGCTCTATCCGCAATATTCCAGCGCGACGACGGGCACAGTCAACGACAAGGTGTTCGCCACCCTGATGAAGTGGCGTTGGCAGCCGGCACTGCGAACGCTGCCGCCGTACCACGACGATCCGCTGCTGATTGATGCGCTAGCGGCAACGTTCAAACAAGGGGTCGCAGACCTCGACTGGACGCCCGACCTGCTGCTGACGTCGTTCCACGGGATGCCGCGGTCGACGCTCGACAAGGGCGATCCGTACCACTGCCAGTGCCGCAAGACGGCGCGGCTGCTCGCCGACCGAGCGGCCACCCCGCTGGAAGTCTCGTTCCAATCGCGCCTCGGCCGCGCCGAATGGCTCAAGCCGTATACTGATGCGACGCTCGCGGCATTGCCGGGGCGGGGGGTGAAGAAGCTCGTCGTCATGGCTCCCGGCTTCTCGGCCGATAATCTCGAGACGCTCGAGGAAGTGGCGATGGAGGGGCGGGCGACCTTCCTCGCCGCGGGCGGCACGCACTTCGCCTATCTGCCCTGCCTCAATGCCAGTGCGATCGGCAATGCCGCGCTCACTGCGATCGTCCGCCGCGAACTTGCCGGTTGGCTTCCCGCCTCCTAGGATCGCCATCAAACACGTTTGGGGGAGAGTCGGGCATGGCACGGATCGCGATCGTCACCGGCGGCACGCGCGGCATCGGCGAGGCGATCAGCCTCGCGCTGCAGGCAGCGGGCGCTACGGTCGTCGCCAACTATGGCGGCGACGACAGGAAGGCGGCCGAATTCACCGAACGCACCGGTATCGTTTCGAAGAAGTGGAACGTGGCCGACCATCAGGCATGCCTCGACGCGGTCGGAGCGATCGAGGCGGCGCACGGTGCGGTTGACATTGTCGTCAACAACGCCGGCATCACCCGCGACGGGACAATCCTCAAGATGACCTACGAGATGTGGCGCGAGGTCCTCGACGTCAACCTGGGCGGCTGCTTTAACATGGCCAAGGCCTCGTTTCCCGGGATGCGCACCCGCAAGTTCGGCCGGATCGTCAACATCGGCTCGATCAACGGTCAGGCCGGCCAGTACGGCCAGGTCAACTATGCCGCGGCGAAGGCCGGCATCCACGGCTTTACCAAGGCGCTGGCGCAGGAAGGCGCGCGGTTCAACGTGACCTGCAACGCGATCGCGCCCGGCTATATCGACACCGACATGGTCGCCGCGGTGCCGGCGGACGTCCTCGACAAGATCGTCGCCAAGATTCCGGCCGGGCGCCTGGGGCAGGCGAGCGAGATCGCCCGTGGCGTCGTCTTCCTGACGAGCGACGACGCTGCCTTCGTCACGGGATCGACGCTGACGATCAACGGCGGCCAGTATATGCACTGATCGGGTGACAAAAGACGCGCTCGTCAAGGGCTCGGTGACCATCGCCGGCCACCGCACGTCGCTCAGCCTCGAGCCCGTCTTCTGGACTGCCCTGCGTACGGCGGCGGCCGACCGGCACCAGCCGCTCAACGCGCTCGTCGCCGAGATCGACGAGGCGCGCACGACCAACCTGTCGAGCGCCGTCCGCGTCTGGCTGTTCGAGCGCGCGCAAGACGAAGG